>CAZPQD010000006.1:0-47372 GCA_964588625.1 uncultured Sangeribacter sp.
CCCACCAACCACCTCGACGCTGAATCCATCGACTGGCTTGAGCAGCATCTCCAGCAATATCCCGGCACTGTAATCGCCGTGACACACGACCGCTACTTCCTCGACCATGTGGCCGGATGGATTCTCGAACTCGACCGTGGCGAAGGCATTCCCTGGAAGGGCAATTATTCCTCATGGCTCGACCAGAAGACAAAACGTATGGCCCAGGAAGAGAAACAGGCTTCCAAACGCCGCAAGACTCTGGAACGTGAGCTGGAATGGGTGCGCATGGCTCCCAAAGCACGTCAGGCTAAGGGAAAAGCCCGTCTGGCAAGCTATGACCGCCTTCTCAATGAAGACCAGAAGCAGCGCGAGGAGAAACTCGAGATCTTTATCCCCAACGGTCCGCGTCTGGGCAATAAGGTGATCGAAGCCAAGGGTCTCTCGAAGGCTTTCGGCGACAAGGTGCTCTTCTCCGACCTTGAATTCATGCTCCCTCCCAACGGTATAGTAGGTGTTATCGGACCGAATGGTGCCGGAAAGACAACTCTCTTCAAGCTCATCATGGACCTCGAAAAGCCGGATGCCGGAGAGTTTGAGGTAGGCGAGACTGTGAAGGTGGCATATGTCGACCAGACTCACAAGGATCTCTCTCCGGAAAAGACGGTGTATGAGGTCATCTCCCAGGGCGTTGACTCCTTCCGCATGGGAGGACGCGATATGAACGCACGTGCCTATCTCTCGAAATTCAATTTCACCGGCGCTGACCAGGAGAAGAAGATCGGAGTACTCTCCGGTGGCGAACGCAACCGTCTGCACCTCGCAATGGCACTCAAGGAGGAGGGCAACGTGCTCCTACTCGACGAGCCTACCAACGATATTGACGTCAATACGCTCCGTGCCCTTGAGGAGGGACTGGAGAATTTTGCCGGATGTGCTGTGGTGGTAAGCCACGACCGCTGGTTCCTCGACCGCATAGCCACCCATATCCTCGCTTTCGAAGGCGACAGCAAGGTGACTTTCTATCAGGGCTCCTATTCCGATTATGAGGAATTCCGCAAGAAACGCGACGGCAACGATACCCCCCATCGTATCCGCTACCGCAAACTGACTGACTGACATCCTTGTCAGTCCTAACGGATTTTCCAAACAGCTTTATATGGGAAAAGAGCGGAGTGAATCTTTACAGTTCACTCCGCCCTTTTTATCTCTGAATAGGGGATTATCCCTTTATTGCACTACTGCACTACGTCCTGCTCAGACGAGCTTGCCGATCCATTGGTCGCGCTCACCGGGAAGCAGATCGATAACGGGGATTTCAATCATCGTGTAGCAGCCGGGACGCTGACGCTTGGCCGCGCGGGCCACACATACCAACACCTGGCCTGTAAGCGCCGGATTGTTGATCTTCATGTCAAACTCCAGAAGCTGGTTCTGGGTCTTTCCGCTGACTCCCTTGCGTACAAGGTTGACACCATGGCCCATATCCTTCAGAGCATCCACACTCTCTACAGCAAAGACGTGTGTCTCGTCATGTGCGAAATAGGGATCAGCCTTGACGGCGGCTGCCACAGTCTCGATATCATGGCCGGGAAGCAGTTCCACATACACCATGCGGCGGTGGATGCCGGTGCCTACGGGGATAGTCACCGAAAGGGCATCCTTAACTCCCTCGATGGCCTTGACGGCCACACTGTGACCCATGCTCATGCCCGGGCCAAAGTTTGTGTAGGTTATTCCCTTGGGGGCGATGGCCTCCATCAGAGTCCTCACCACAGAGTCACTGCCCGGATCCCAACCGGCGGAAATGATGCTCACCTTTCCGGCTGCCTTGGCTGCCTTGTCGAGGGTGGCGCGAAGTTCGGGAATCAGGGTGTGGATGTCGAAGCTGTCGACTGTATTCATCCCTAATGCGAGTGCCTCGAGAGCATGCTCCTCTACCTTACGGGTGGGAGTGGCAAGGATAGCCACCTCACTCTCAGGAAGATCCTTGAGGCTGCCGACTGTCTTGATCCCTTCGGGCACTCCGGTGCGGTCGGAAGGATTACGGCGTACTATGCCTGTGACTTCGAAATCCGGGGCTGCCAGAAGCGCCTCCAGAGTGAATCGTCCGATGTTGCCGTAGCCGACTACGGCTGCTTTGATCTTTTTCATTTCAATGATCTCTATATGTATTGAGTTTTGTTCTCAATGTTTATTGCCTTTGCTATCAGCTGAGTGGGAATCCCTCGTTGCGCAGAGATGCCGCCACTCTCAAAATACTTATAACAATCCTCCACGCGTTTCTATCACCGTTATCAGATATTTTTTGTAATTTTGCGCGTTCATCACTTATCATTCATTTTTTACTAACAGCGTAAGATTTATTTAATCATGGAATGGCTTATCGATTTGCTGTCGCCGCATAATCTTTCGCTTGCTTCGACTATCCTGCTCTATTCCCTTGTGATTTTCGCAGGTATTTTCCTTGGCAAAGTGAAGATTTTCGGTGTCTCTCTCGGTGTCACATTCGTTCTTTTCGTAGGAATCCTGCTCGGTCATTTCGGCTATGAAGTGCAGGGAGATACTCTCCATTTCCTGCGTGAGTTCGGACTTATCCTATTCATTTTCTCCATCGGTATGCAGGTGGGTCCGGGTTTCTTCTCGTCCTTCAAGGAGGGTGGAATCCGCCTCAATATGCTTGCTGTGGGTGCAGTGCTTCTCAATGTGGCCTTGGCCGTCGCCATCTACTATATCCAGGGTGGCGCCGAGGGCAACACGAGCATCGCCCAGATGGTGGGAGTTATGAGTGGAGCCGTCACCAACACCCCGGGGCTCGGTGCCGCACAGCAGGCTGTGCTGCAGGTGAATCCCGAGGCTTACGACATTTCGCAGCAGATGTCGATGGGCTATGCTGCCGCCTATCCCCTCGGTGTGGTTGGTATTATCGTGACTATGATCATCCTTAAACTCATCTTCAAGATCAATGTCGATGATGAGATAAAGGAAGTGGAGCAGGATAAGAATGATTCCACACTCGCCCCGCATATCGTCACTTATAAGGTGACCAACGACCTCGTGGCCGGTCTTTCCATATCGAAGCTCCATACGCTTATCAACTGCAACTTCGTGCTCTCGCGTATCGAACGCCCCGGTGGGGAGGTGATAATTCCCAATGCTTCTGATGAGATTCAACTCGGCGACCTTGTGCTCATCGTATGCTCCGTCAGCGATGAGGAGGTGTTCACACGCTTCCTTGGTCCTAAGGTGGATAAGAAGTGGGAGATGGATAAGGGACCCGTCGTTTCGCGTCGAATCCTGGTCACCCGCACTGAGTATAACGGTGTGAAACTCGGTTCGCTGCGCCTGCGCACAGCCTATAAGCTCAACGTCACACGCGTCAACCGTGCCGGTGTCGACCTTCTCGCTAGTGCCAACCTGCGTCTGCAGATGGGCGACCGCCTCACTGTCGTCGGTAAGCTCGAAGATATCAACAGTCTCGCAAGCAAGCTCGGCAACTCCATGAAGCGTCTTAACGAGCCTAACCTCATCACCATGTTCATAGGCATCTTCCTCGGTATCCTCGTGGGTAGCATACCTCTGCAGTTCCCCGGAATGTCAGTGCCCATGAAGCTCGGTCTGGCAGGCGGTCCGCTGGTTGTGGCCATCCTCATCAGTGCCTATGGTCCGAAATTCCATCTCGTTACCTACACCAACTCCTCCGCCAACCTCCTTCTCCGTGAGATAGGCATCTGTCTCTTCCTTGCGTCTGTGGGTATCGCGGCCGGTAAGGATTTCGCCGCAACAGTCTTCAACGCCCGCGGTGCCCTCTGGGTTGGTTATGGATTGATCATCACGGTAGTGCCGTTGCTTGCCATGGGAATCATTGCCCGTGCCAAATATAAGCTCAACTATCTCTCGCTTATCGGCGCCATGAGCGGCAACTACACCGATCCCCCAGCCCTTGCCTACGCCAACAAGGTGGCCAACAACGATGCTCCGGCCGTAGCCTATTCCACAGTATATCCGCTGACGATGTTCATGCGCGTGATCTGCGCCCAGGTCGTCATACTCTGTTTCCTTTAGAGAAGGAAACAGAGGGAAAAGAGCGATAAGACTGTCTAAAAAGGCGAAAAATCAGTGCTTATTTGCGTGGTAAGAGAAAAATTAGTAATTTTGCAGGCCATTTGGTGGGATCGCGACCTGCCAAAACTTTTCAAAAATTAATTTAAACTGCAGAAAATTAAAATGAAAAAAGACATCCATCCTTCCTCCTATCGTGAGGTGGTATTCAAGGACATGTCCAACGAGGAGATCTTCATCACCCGAAGCACTGTAAGCTCCCGTGAGACTATCGAGATCGACGGCAAAGAGTATCCTCTCGTAAAGCTTGAGATCACAAGCTCCTCCCACCCCTTCTTCACCGGCAAGCAGAAACTCGTCGACACCGCAGGACGCGTCGACAAATTCCGCAGCCGCTACGGCAACCGCTCGAAGAAGTAATCCCCACCTGAATACACTTCCCAAAAAGGATAAAAGAGGAATCCGCCCGGCGGATTCCTCTTTTCTTTTTCGCCTTTCTATATTTTCCTCCATCTCTCCATCTCTATATACCTACACTCTTCTTTTCTATCTTATATCATCTCCAATCCTTCATTCTCCTCTCTTTACTTTTCTTCTCCTTCCTCCATCTCCACCCATTTTAATCCATTGTGGGTAAAATGAAATCAGCCCCGGAAGAGCGAGCTTCCGGGGCTGATGAGCATTAAAGCAATTCGTCTTTATTCAAAAATAGATTCCGATGCCTCCACTTCCTCCGTCTCTTCGGTATGTCCGCTCCATTCCTCGCCGTCGCAGGCGCTGAATCCGGCAGGGAACTGGAATTTGGTATCCTGACGGTAGGGGAGACTCTTGTCGCCATACACCTTCTGCATATAATAGCCATAGATAGGCAACGCCGCCCTCGCTCCCTGGCCCAATGCCATGGAGTTGAAGTGGATGTAGCGTTCCTCGCCGCCTACCCATACTCCCGTGACGAGATCGGGCGTGAAGCCCATGAACCAGGAGTCGGAGTTGGAGTTGGTAGTACCGGTCTTGCCTCCCATCTCGGCCGAAATGCCGAAGCGTGAGCGGAGCGAGGCTCCAGTTCCGGAGTCCACCACGTTAAGGAGGATGGAAAGTATCTTGTAATAGGCATCCTCATTGAGCACCTCTGTGCGGTGTGCCGAAGCAGAATAAATGAGGTTGCCCTGATTGTCTTCAATTCGCGTCACGAAGATTGGGTCGACCCTCAGTCCTTTGTTGGCAAAAGTGGTATAGGCAGCCACCATGTCCCTTACCGGTACGTCAACAGTACCCAATGCCAAAGGAAGTGTAGCCTCGATGTGTCCTGTCACTCCGAAGCGTCGCATCATGTTGGCAAGGTTGGCGGCTCCGAGTTCATGCACAAGGCGCGCTGAAATCCAGTTGTTGGAGTTTGTGAGTGCCCAGCGCAGATCCACCATCTCTCCCACACGACTGCTTCCGGAGTTTCGGGGACTCCAGTTGCCGAAAGTCGGCTGTGTATTGCTGTAGGTGCTGCAAGGAGTCTTGTCTTCCTCCATGGCCAAAGAGTAGAGGAAAGGCTTTGCTGTCGAACCGATCTGTCGTTTGCCACGACTCACCATGTCATACTGGAAGAACTGGAAATCCGGACCGCCCACATAAGCCTTCACATATCCCGTCAGCGGATCCATGCTCATCAGGCCTGTGCGGAGTATGCTCTTCATGTAAAGCAGCGAGTCGTAAGGGGTCATGGTCACTGTCTTTGTGCCGGGCACAGTCTTCCCGTTCTCAGTCTTATAAGCGAAGACATCCATTGTGAAGGGGGTACGGAATGCCTTCTTTATCTCCTCCTCGGAACATCCGGCTTTCTTCATGATGCGGTAGCGTTCGGTCTGCTTGATGGCATTCTGTATCAGCTTCTGTACTCCCGAACGACTCAGCTCATTGGCGTTGGTGGTGTAAGGCCCTGTGCTCTGACCCTTCTTTTCCTGGAAGAAAGCAGGCTGCAGGGTGCCACCTATATGCTTGTTGACGGCCTCCTCGGCATACTCCTGCATGCGCGTGTCGATGGAGGTATAGATCCTCAGGCCATCGGTGTATAGGTCGTAATAACTGCCGTCAGGTTTGGGATTTTTCTCGATCCAGCCATAGAGGGGATTCTCCTCCCATTGGGTGGAATCTGTGTTGTAGTTGCCAAGAGCCACCTGCCATGAGGAGTTTGAACCGTAATCCGAACGCTTAGGACGCACCGGTTTTTTTGCTGTCATAAGGTGGCGGATCTCCTCACGCAGATACGGAGCACCTCCCTCGCGATGGTCCACACGGTGATAGTCAAGTCCGAGAGGCATGGCCTGATAGGAGGCTGCCTCCGCCTCGGTGAGCTTACCGGCCTTCACCATCTGTTCGATTACGACATTACGGCGGTTGAGCACACGCTCCGGATGACGCAGTGGGTTGTAATAACTCGGGTTCTTCAACATTCCGACGAGCATAGCCGCTTCCGGCACAGTGAGCTGCGAGGGCTCCTTGCCGAAATATACATTGGCGGCCGTCTTGATGCCCACTGCATTGTTGAGGAAGTCAAAACGGTTGAGATACATCGCCAGAATCTCATCCTTTGTGTAGAACCGCTCGAGCTTGATGGCTATCATCCATTCGATAGGCTTCTGCAGCGCACGCTTGAACATATTCTGGCTCGGCTGCGAATAGAGCTGCTTGGCAAGCTGCTGGGTGATGGTGGAGCCACCGCCGCTCGACTTATCGCGAAGCAGCACCGTCTTCACCAACGAACGTCCCAGCGAACGGAAGTCAATGCCGGAATGATCCTCAAACCTCACATCCTCCGTGGCGATCAAGGCATCGATCACATTGGGACTGACCGATGCATACTCCGTATAGACACGATTGCCGGCTCCCGCAAAGTAGCGTCCCAGCTCTGTGTGGCCATCAGAGGCATACACCACCGAAGCCAGCTTGTCATGAGGATCCTCAAGTTCCTCGATAGGCGGCATATAGCCTATCGCTCCATTATATATAAGCAGCATCAGGAGCGCAATCACGAACCCAAGACCCAAAAAAGCACCCCACATCCACTTCACAGCCTTATTGCCACGCAAAGCGAACCGCTTGCGTGGCGCAGCGGCACGACGGCCATTTCCGCCAGGCGTATGGATGTTCTTTCGTTCGAACATAAGTTACAGTTATGGTTTAGAAAGCAAAATTACTAAATCCTCCCGTAACCGCCAAAATAGTGGGGTCGTTTGTGTTGTTACATTTTGATGTCTTTGAGGTCGACGAGGTGGTTGACGATGGCGTAGATGGTGAGGCCGGTGGCGGAGTGGATCTCGAGTTTGCGGGCTATGTTGCGGCGATGGGTGATGACGGTATGGACGGAGAGGTAGAGCTTGTCGGCTATCTCTTTGTTGGTCATCCCTTTGGCTACAAGGGCTATGATCTCTTTCTCGCGCTGTGAGATGCTGTCTTTCTCTTCGGCGGCTTCATCCTTCTCCATCCCTGAGATGAGGGGAGCGAGGCATTCGGCAATTTCGGAGAGCTCGGCCATTACGGATATTGTGGCGTCGTAGAGCTGGCGTGAGTGGGGATTCATGCCGCCGGTGTCGATGGCCACTAATTTGAACTCCATCTCGGGCAGAGAAGCGCGGAGCCGTGCAGGGTCAAAAACTCCGCCGAAATAGGGATTGGCTATAACGATCTTGGGATTGCGCTCTCTTATAGTGTCTATGAGATGCTCGAATGTTCGCACCTCATAAGGGATGGCCGAAAGTCCGGGCAGGCGGCGCAGGCACGCGTTGAGTCCCGCCGAAACAATAGGAGAAGTCTCGGCCACAACGATATTTATCCGTTCATCTCTGGCCATGGTTGTTCTCTTTGCAATCGTTGCATGATTCTTTCTCTCCTTTGGCAGCCTCAGTCTCTGGAGTGGGATGCTCGGTCCTTCTCTCGAATCTGGCTATGGCCGGTACGAGCATATTGTCTTCCACCAGGCAATGGCTCTCCAGCTCTTTCTCAGTGCGGTAGATGTCATAGAGCGCTGCATTGAGGAGGTTGACGTCAGCGTCGGCCGGACAGTAGCGTATTATTATTCCCTTGAGTTCACGCAGTTTGTCGGCCACCTGCTCATGATGGTCGCTGTAGGTGGTCACCGTGTTGTCGGCAGGTGCTCCCTCGAGCAGTGCCGAGATGTAAGCGAATACGGTTCGGTCCTCATATTCCATGTGGGTGGTCACTTCCCCCACATATTCGTCAAACATCTTGAGTATGAGGAAGGAGACATCGCTGCTGCGCATCTTTATGCCGTCGAGAAGTTTGCGGCGTATGGCGGGAAAACAATACTCAAGGAAGTACACATGGGAGCTCTTCAGGTAATCGAGCAACGACTGGAGCGAAAGTTCGGGAAGTGATTCCTCAGGGGCGACATTGCCTCCTGCGATGAAATTAACAACGGCCAGAAAAGTGGCGCAGTCCACTCCGGCAGCGGCGCAGGCCTCCTCCACGGTCATATCTCCAAAACCTACCTTTATGCCGAAACGACTCATCACCTGTATGAGCTGGAAATCGTCGGCTATCAGCGATGCCATTCTGTCGGCGGGCGTGTATGTATTCATGGTCTTGCTGTATTGGCCGACAGCGATTCCCCTTCCCGAGGAACCGCTGACTACCTTTTCTAATCTAACTCTAAAATACTTATAACTAACGCTTATTTGCTATAAAAATGCTATGCGCGGGAATCGGGAGGACTTTGCCTTTTCCGATTCCCACGCTGCAAAATTAGTATGTTTTGACGGTTGCCACAATCCCTGAAAGTGGGTAAAAGCGGCCCATGGCCTTACCTACTTGTCGGTATCTTTCTTCACTGAGAAACCGAATTTGCCGATAATGGCTCCCAATTCGCGGTAAAAACCATGCTCGTAGGCTATTAATCCGGCATCTACGAAGCTGAAAACTCCGGTCTTTTCATCAAGGTAACGGGAGTCGGCCCGCACGTTGACAACCTCAGCAAGGAACATATCATGGCTTCCGAGCCTCATCACGCTTTTCACCCTGCATTCTATCGAGAGGGGTGACTCTGCGATGGTAGGGGAGGAGACGGCCACTCCTGGAAGGGGAGTGAGTCCCGTCTCTTTCCATTTATCGTAGTCGCGCCCCGAACGTACTCCTGCCCAATCCGTGGCACGCGCCATCTCTGACGTTGTCAGGTTGATGGTGAATTCCATCTCCTTCTCAATCAGTGCGTGGCTGTGTCGCTCCGGCCTTACGGAGATGTAGCACATGGGAGGATTGGTGCAGACGGTGCCGGTCCAGGCTATTGTCAGCATGTTCCACTCCTCGGGTGTGGCTCCGCACGTGACGAGCACGGCCGGCACGGGATTGATCATCGTGCCCGGTTTCCAGTCGATCTTCATCGGTGACGGACTTTCCTTTATTTCACTCCGAGGTCGGAGAGGATGGCGTCGATATGCTTCTCGGCACGTTCCACAGTGGCTTCGTAGTCATCTTTCGAGGCCATGTCCTCACGCACTTCAATATAGAATTTGATCTTAGGCTCAGTGCCTGAAGGACGGATGGAAACCTTGTCGCCGGCCTCAGTGAAGAACTGGAGCACATTGCTTGTGCAGGGGAAATTCATCTTGGTGACATCGCCTGTGGAGAGGTCGGTGCAGTTGAGGTCGGCATAATCCTTCACATACTTGAGCGGGCTGCATCCTAAGCTCTTAGGAGGATTGGCACGGAAGTCCTTCATCATCTGTACGATCTCGTCGGCACCACTCTTTCCGGGACGAACCACACTCACACCCTTCTCGCGCGAGAAGCCATACTTGGCATAGATGTCTATGAGGAGTTCATAGAGGTTGAGACCCTGCTCGTCGGCCCATGCTGCCACTTCAGCCATCAGTGAGTTTGCAGAGATGGAGTCCTTGTCGCGGCAGAATGTCTCGGCCAGGAAGCCGTAGCTCTCCTCGCCACCGCCGATGTAGCGGCCCTCGCTCTCCATCTGGCGCATCACGTCGGCTATCCACTTAAAGCCCGTGTAGCAGTCGAAGCACTTTACACCGTTGGCATCGGCAATGCGCTTGATGGTCTCGGTGGTCACGATTGTCTTCACGCAATATTCATTGCCTTTGATGAGTCCGAGTTCTGCGTTGCGGGTGATGAGGTAATAAAGGAGGATCATGCAGATCTGGTTGCCGTTGACGAGCTGATATTCTCCCTTCTTATCCCTCACCACCAGACCTACACGGTCGGCGTCTGGGTCAGAGGCGAGCACCACGCTCGCTCCGGTCTCCTTAGCCTTGGCCACGGCCATGGCCATAGCCTCTGAGTTCTCGGGATTGGGGCTTACCACTGTCGGGAAATCGCCGCTGCGTACGTCCTGCTCCTCGACGTGGATCACGTCGTCGAAGCCCCACATCTTAAGCGACTCATACATCAGACGCGAACCGGTGCCATGGATCGGAGTGTAGACGATCTTCATGTCGCTGTGTTTCTTGTCGATGTCAGGAGAGAGGCTGAGGCTCTTGATGTCGGCAAGATAGGCCTCATCGATGTCGCGTCCTATGATCTGGATAAGCTCCTTGCGAGGAGTGAACTTGATCTGGTCGACGCTTGTGATGGCGTTCACGTGCTCAATGGTCTGCACATCATGCGGAGCGATCATCTGCGCTCCATCGCTCCAGTAAGCCTTATAGCCGTTGTATTCCTTGGGGTTGTGGGAGGCTGTGATGTTTACGCCGCTCTGGCATCCGAGCTTGCGGATGGCATACGATACCTCCGGAGTGGGGCAACAGTCGTCGAAGAGATACACCTTGATGCCGTTGGCAGAGAAAATGTCGGCCACCATCTCGGCATAACGGCGCGAATTATTGCGCACGTCATGTCCTACCACCACACTGATCTGCGGCAGATCCTTGAAGCACTCAAGCAGATAGTTGGCAAGACCCTGTGTGGCCGCGCCTACTGTGTAGATGTTCATGCGGTTGGTGCCGGCGCCCATGATGCCGCGCAGACCGCCTGTACCGAACTCGAGGTCGCGGTAGAAGGCTTCAATGAGCGGAGTCTTGTCGGGATTCTCAAGCATGGCCTTCACTTCTGCACGTGTCTCCTCGTCATATTGCGGCCCGAGCCATTTTTCAGCCCGAGCGGTGACGTCTTTCAGTAATTCGTCGTTGTTCATGTCTTATGTATTTCTTTGCCGGCCCTAACGCTGCCGGATGGATAATTTGTGTCTATAATCTCTAACAACATAAAACGCCAAAAGTATCATGACGGTGCTTTATTTTACTCGTTTTTCTGATTCTTTCCCTTTTTCTGTCGTTTTTATTGCCATTTCTTTTGGTTCCTAACGTTTTTTTTATACCTTTGCAGGTGGTCACTCTCCGGCTTTCTAAATATCACTCATACATCCCCCCTTACCATGATTTTGTCGATGACAGGCTTCGGCCGTGGATCAGCCTCTTCTCCCAATAAAAAGATCACAGTTGAGATCAAGTCGCTCAACAGCAAGCAGCTTGACCTCTCGCTCCGCGTGCCTTCCATTTTCCGGGAGCTCGAGGTGATTGTCCGCAATTCTGTGGCCAAGAGTCTGGAGCGCGGGAAAGTGGAGCTCTCTGTGGCCGTGGAGAATATGCGGGCCGAAGCTCCGGCCACTATCAATGTGGAGGTGCTTTCCGTATATAAGGAGCAGGTGGCCGGGATGGCTGCACGTCTCGGTATTCCGGAGCCCACCGACTGGTATTCAGTGCTGATGCGTCTTCCGGATGCGCTGCGCACAGACGTGGCCCATATCGATCCGGCTGATCTCGACGCTTTCTCCCTTGCTGTGGATAAAGCTCTCGACGCACTTGTCGATTCGCGCCGTCGCGAGGGTATGAAACTGTACGACTTCTTTGTCAAGAAAGTGGAGAATATCAGTGAGTTGCTCAGCCAAGTTGAGCCCTTTGAAAAAGAACGTGTCCCCAAGATACGCCAGCGTCTCGAAGATTCACTTGCCCGCCTCGACTCTATTGAATATGACCGCGGGCGTCTCGAGCAGGAACTCATCTTCTATATTGAGAAACTGGATGTCAGCGAGGAGAAACTGCGCCTCTCCACCCATCTTAACTATTTCCTCGAGACCCTCGGCTCCCCTGAAGAGATATGCTCTACGGGTCAGGGTAAGAAACTCGGATTCATCGCCCAGGAAATGGGCCGCGAAATCAATACTCTCGGTTCAAAATCCAACCATGCCGAGATGCAGAAATTGGTGGTCAGGATGAAGGATGAACTCGAACAGATCAAGGAGCAGGTCTTGAATGTGCTCTGATCAATGGTCGGAAGACGCGATGAATCGCGTCCATTCAACCAAATTCTAATCACACATGCATACATTTTATATGATGGATGCTCTTATTCATTTTATATGATGGATGTTTACATGACGGATGCGATTTGTGGCATCCACGCAAACAAAGGTGTTAAATAATAGGAAGCTAATATATCTGACATTAGAATGAAGGGCAAGATAATCATCCTCTCTGCTCCCTCCGGCTCTGGCAAAAGCTCGATTATATCTCGCATAATAGATAAGGAAGATCTCCGCCTCGGTTTCTCCATCTCCGCCACCAGCAGGCTGCCTCGGGGCACAGAACGCAATGGTGTGGAATACTATTTTCTTTCTCAGGATGAATTCCGCAACAGGGTTGATGCCGGCGACTTTGTGGAATGGGAGGAAGTGTATGCCGGCACGTGCTATGGCACATTGCGCTCGGAAGTGGAACGCGTCACCGGTCAGGGCCGCAACCTCATCATGGATGTAGATGTGAAGGGTGGAGTGAGATTGAAGGAGATATTCGGAGACTCCGCACTCGCTCTTTTCATCATGCCTCCCTCCGTGGAAGAGCTCGAAAGGCGTCTGCGTGGTCGCGCCACAGATACGGAGGAAACAATACGTCGGCGTCTTGACAAAGCAGCCTATGAACTCTCTTTCGCTCCGAAGTATGACGCCACAATCGTCAATGACGATCTCGAACGGGCTGCCTTGCAGACGGAAGAAGCCATACGCCGATTCATTGCCGGGTGATGGAGATAGCCGTTTACCCCGGATCGTTTGATCCTCCGCATTCGGGCCATGCCATGGTGGCCTCCTACGTCTCGCAATGGAGTGGGGTGGATGCAGTGTGGCTCATGCCGAGCGGGATAAATCCCTTGAAGTTGGAGTCGGCCCCCAAGGCCTCCGACGAGCAGCGTCTCGCCATGTGCCGCATGACGGTAGCGAATATACCCGGAGTCACGGTTAGCGATTTCGAATATTCCCTTCCCAGGCCCTCCTACACTTTCCTGACCCTCAAAGCACTTAAGGAGACTTTCCCTGAGCATCAGTTCCGGCTGGTGATAGGTTCCGACAACTGGCTCATCTTTGACCGCTGGCGCGACACCGGGCGTATACTCTCTGAATTCGGAGTCTTGATTTATCCCCGTCCAGGCTACGCGGTAGATGAAAAGACGCTTCCGACCGGAGCCAGACTCCTGCCGGAAGCGCCATTAATGCTTATAAGTTCTTCTTTTATACGTGAGGCCATTTCTTCGGGTCATTCTCCGGCCGGTTTCGTCATTCCATCCGTAGCAGACTTCATCACCTCACATCAGCTTTATCGGGGCTAAGAGATCTAAGAGTTCTAGGAGATCTAAGAGTTCTATGATCAAAAGCCCATAATTTTTGGTCAAGTCCCAAGCTTTAACACAGGAGGTATCCCCCTAAAATATAAAGCCCAAAACCTAAAACCTAAACCCGAATCACCCCATCTTTTGCATATGGTAGCCGAGGGCGTTGAGCTCCATGGCGGCTCCCATTGTATAGAGGGCGTGGAGGGCTCCTACGTAAGCGCGTGCGGCAGCCTCTGTGCCTGCTTCGATATGGGCACGCTGCAGGGCACTCAATGTGCGCGACGCACATTCACCGACAATCTTGCTGACCTCTTCTGCCTCTTTCTCGTCAAGACCGAGAACGCCGGTCAGGATATTGTCGTCGAGATTGTCATATCCCTTCTCATCTCGCAGACGCGTATATATGGCTCCGCCTCCTTCTGCATTATATTTCTCCCAGTCTTCATCCCAATATTTGGCTATCGCCATGCCGGTGAACATCATCCACCCAAGCGACACAACAGGGTAATTCTCAAATTCCCTCACCCCGTCAGGGAGGTAGTTCTCAAGCACAGCCGGCCAGAGATCCTGAATGTCCTGAGTCTCGGGAAGAATCTTATCCACTTTGCCTAATCCCGCTAAGAAGCGGTGGAGGTCTTCTAAGGTTTGCTTTTCGAAATCCATAGTCTTTTTATTATTTTGTCAAGATGAATGGGCGCCTTTTCAAGATGTCAAAATGTCATTATGTCAAGATGTCAAAATGAAGGGCGCCCTGTCAAGATGTCATAATGTCAAGATGAAGGGGCGTTGCCCCAAAATTAATTGGCGGCCTGTGCGTTCTCGATCATCTGGCGGCTGGCGGTGATGAAGAGTTCGACGCGACGGTTCTGGGCACGGCCGGCTGCCGTTGCATTGCTGTCGATCGGATCATTCTCTCCCTCGCCGATGGCCTTCAGGCGGGAGGCAGCCACACCCTGCGACTCCAGATAATTCACCACACTGTTGGCACGCTGTTCCGAAAGTGTCTGGTTAAGCTGCTCTGTGCCGGTGTTGTCGGTAAATCCCACAACAGTAATGTCAGTTTCGGGAAACTGTTTCAGGTTGTAGGCCACGCGGCTCAGTGTGGCTTTCGCTTCTTCCGAAAGCTGGTAGCTACCAGTAGGGAAAAGCACAGCGTTTCCCATCACAAGCTTTATCGCGTCAAGATTGTTGGAATCTTTGATGTTCTGAATCTCTATGGCGTTGGCATCTGCCTTTGAATTAACAGCTGCCAACTCCTTCTCAAGTGCTTCGCGCTGTTTCTGCATGCTGTTGCCTACGAGGGCTCCTGTGCCGGCACCAAGTGCTCCACCTACGAGAGCACCGATCCAAGTGCCGCGTCCGCCACCGATCAACGCACCGATTCCTGTGCCTAAGGCTGCTCCTATAGTGCCTCCTGCAGTGGCACCCTGACCGGTCTGTGTCATGCCGTTCCATGTCTTCTGCAGACTACTGCATCCGGTAGTCATGCTCATCAGCGAACCCGCTGCCAGCAAGCCGACAATCGACTTGGTGAAAAATACCCGTGTTTTCATAATCCTTGTGTTTTCATAGTTATCTTTATTTCTCAACGCCGCGAGCCCCTGTTTGGTTTTAAGGCTCCAAATCTCATAATGAGTTTGGAGCCTTAAAACCAAATTTTATTGAATTAAGACCAAATGTAACAAAAAGGTAATTTATCGTCTTAATCAAGGAGACCTTAATCAAAGAGGGAGGAAAGCCGGCTACGGTCAATGAGGCAATAGACCGGATTCCCGTTGGGTGTACGGGCAGGGGAGGGGAGGGAAAAAAGATCTCTGACGAGTGTCTGCATCTCTTCCTGACTGAGCACCCGATTGCGCTCTATGGCAGCAGAACGGGCAGCCAGTAGCGCCACTCTCGAAAGCATGCTTTCTCCCGCCGATCCTTCCTTGCCGTAGTTGGCTGAATCCTCACATACGGAGTCAAGGATTCGAAGTACTATATCGCGGGGAGTCTCCTTATGCAGGATGACCGGCACTGTCGTTATCTTCCAAAGATTGCCTTCCTCATATTCCAGTGTGAACCCGAGCCGGGCAAGTTCTTCACTGACTGATTCCAATGCTGCCTGATGCTCCGGATCAAGTTCCACAGTTTCAGGAAACATCACCGACTGGGCAGCCTGATTGCCTCTCCTGACCCTATCCATGGAGCGGTCATAAAGTATCTTCACGTGTGCCCTGTGCTGGTCGATTACTATGAGTCCCTCTGGAGAAGGGCTCAGGATGTAACGTTCGCCAAACTGCATGCATTGCTTCGGCTCCTCTTGACTATGAAGATTGAGGATGGCGGGTTCTTCTTCCCCATTGCCTGATGCAAAACGCTGGAAACTGTCGTCGGGGGAAGTCTGAGGCTTTGCCACGTCGTTATCGTTGCGGTGCATGAAGGAGTCGTAGAGGCTCTGCCATTTGTCAGTCGAGGGGCGTCTGTCGTTTTCCTTATAACTCCGGTTTCCATAGGAGTATCCTCCGTTCCCGGGAGTTGTCATTCCTCCATCTCTGTGGACTCCGGGAAGTTCGGGAGTCACATTGAAAGGGTTGTAGTCTTCTGGAATATCCAGGTCGGGAGTCAGCGGTGTGCTCCCCTCTGCCAAAGGTGCCACGGGAAGCATGTCGGTGGAGAAATCGATGGAGGGTACTGCCGAGAATTTACCGAGCGAGGCCTTCACGGCAGCCTGGAGTATAGGCCATATCTGCTGCTCATACTCAAATTTTATCTCATTCTTGGTGGGATGGATGTTCACATCGATTGAGTCGGGATCCACCTCAAACTTGATGAAATAGCAAGGCTGTGTGTCGGTGGCGATCAACCCCTCGAAGCATGATGCTATTGCTTTGTGGAAATAAGGATGACGCATATTGCGCCCGTTGACGATAAGGAACTGAAGGGGATTGCGGCGCCGTGCATATTCCGGACGTGAGATGAAGCCTGTAATCTTCACCAGACTCGTCTCGCATTCTACGGGAAGCAACTGCATATTGAGGTTGTTCTTCCAAATGTCGCCGATACGTTGCTTGAGGCTCCCGGCCCGCAGGTCGATGGTCTTCGAGCCTGTGTCGATGCTCATATGGATATGATTGTTGACGAGAGCCAGTCGCTCGAACTCCCTCATGATATTGGAAAGCTCCACACTGTCGCTTTTCAGGAACTTGCGTCGGGCGGGAACATTGAAGAAGAGGTTCTTGACCATGAAGTTGGCTCCCTTCTCGCACACGCAGGCTTCCTGTGTCTCTACTCTTGAAGCATTGATGAGAAGCCGGGTTCCCACCTCATCGTCGCCGGTACGCGTCTTCAGTTCCACCTGCGATATGGCGCATATGGAGGGAAGGGCCTCTCCGCGGAATCCCATCGTGCGCAGTGAGAAGAGGTCGGAGGCCGCCTTGATCTTTGAAGTGGCATGACGCTCGAATGCCATGCGGGCGTCAGTCTCACTCATTCCTTTGCCGTTGTCGGTGACCTGGATGAGTGTCTTCCCGGCATCACGTATGAATATGCGTATCGTGTCCGCTCCGGCATCGACAGCATTCTCCACAAGCTCTTTCACCACGGAGGCCGGACGCTGGATAACTTCGCCGGCAGCTATCTGATTGGCCACAGAGTCGGGGAGCAGTCGTATTATGTCGCTCATTTCAAAATCTTCTTGGTTTAGGAAAGATAGGCTAATGGGATGTAACCCAAAGTCTGATGGATGTAGTATGAAGGGAGCAAAAAGTTTATCAGTCTGAACCCCGACTTGATGGGAAGACTGGCGTCATGTCGAGGTATTGCTCAAGTTCTTTAGGCACTTCCCCCAAATCATCCGCCCAATGCAGACGGTCGCCATACCATTCACGTTTCGGACGTATGGCCTCGAGCCATTGGAAATATTGCAGATATTTGTCGGCGTTCTTTACGAGGAAAGTAGGGGTGACTGTTCCGCTGACCTCGGGCCACATCTTCAGCCGCTGAAGCTGATTGTCGGCAAGATCGACGGATAGGTAACCACCTTCAGCATTCACAAGTTTGTTATAGGTGGAGTCATTCTCCATGGGAAGCATGATTGCCTGCACATTCTTGCTGACATCAAGGTGAGTCAGTTTGCCATCATCAAAGAAGGCCTTCATCATGCGGCCGCATAGTTGATTATAGAAATCTTCCTCCACATGTTCCGTCATCATACCCCAGTCGGGCAGCAGTGCCCAGTCGGCGGTAGAGTCGTTTAGATGCACGTCGATGCGATTGCCGGTTATCTGTCGTTCGCCACTCCAGACCACAGGTTTCTTCGTCAGATAGAGCATGGAATCCAATTCCATAAACCTGATGGTATCGGCCACACCCTGCACGTCCTTATTGAAGAAGCGTGCCCTTGGATATGCCAATGCCATATGAAATTCCTTCGGAGGTTCAACTGCCGGAATAGAGTCTGGATGCTCCGGTGGGTGAATGGATGAGGAGTTTTCTTGGTTCTCTGAGTTCTCTGAGTTCTCTGAGTTCTCTGAGTTCGCAGGGTTCGCAGGGTTCGCAGGGTTCTCATGTTTTATTGCTGCTTCGGCGGAAGCTGCTTCGGGAACTGGACCAATCTCTGCCTCGGGATTAGTTGATGTGGCATGGTTGTGCAGCCTCGCCATGGCGTTGGCAAGCGCATTGTCGCTGACGGGGGCGGCTCCTTGCTGCTGCATATGTTGGCCGGGAAGCTTTGGACGCACAGTGTCGGTCGTGACATACGTCAGGATGGTGTCGGCACGCAGGAAAAGTGTGTCCGGCCGTGAGAACTCCATCAGCAGCGGATACTCTGTGGCCATAGCCTCACGTGTGGAGTCGTTATAAAGTCCGAAGCCTCCTATAAGGATCGACTTACGTGCAGTGTCGGTCAGCACCATCGGCTGTGGGTGGCGGTAGGGACTCCGGAACATATACGCACGGCTGATGCGCGTCTTGCGGTCGTAGATGATGCTGTCGCCCGTAAGCGTCACAACATTCTGATTGCTGTCGCGGTGGAGGATCGTGCTCCGTGATGTCAACTCGGCATAGTCGGTATCTGTATTATAACGGCCTGAAGTGGTCACTATGGTGTCATTCTTTCCTTCAATGATGGTATGGCTTACAATGTCGGCAATGTGGGTCGCCGTATTGTAGTAGAGTGTATCGGAGAGCAGACGGTAGCCGTCAGTGTTGTTTATGAGCACCACATCATGGAAAAACTCAGCCCTCTTCGTGGCGGGGGAGTACTCTCCGTATAAGGAGGTCAGGGTGTTGGTGCCGTCGATCAGTTTGCCGCCGGTGTCATACCATCCGCGTTCGGCATTAAGGTCATAGTCAAAACTGTCCGTCAGGAGCACCACCTCCCTGTTTTCCATCTTTACCTGACGCTGTGTGGCTCCGCATAGCAGACGTGCCATGCGCGAGTTGCCATTGTAGAAAAGCCGGTCGGCAAAGACGAAGAGGGTGTCGCCCTGTTCCATCTTGACATGTCCGAAGGCATCGAGCGAGTTCTCTTCCGGGTAATAGTAGGCTGAGTCGCAATACATCCACATTCCGGCCTGACGGAACTTGACACTCCCCTTAAGAATCTGCCGCTCCCGATCGTTCCAGAGGGTCTGGAGTTTATAAAGGGAATCTGCATATTCGAGGAATACTTTGTCAGTCTGGTTGCGGTTTACGCCCGGAATGGTCGGTTTGATGGGTTGTGACGGTGCCGGACGTCCGAAGGGATCGCGTTGCTCCTTTTTTTGTTTTTCTTTCTGCTGGGTCTGCTTGCGGTGCTGGGCCTGGGCATAGCCTTGCCTGGCCACTGAGAGCACGAAGAATGCCACCAGAAGCCCCAACAGCCATGCCACACGTCCTGGAGAATGCCTCAACGACACTTTTCTCATTTCACCCAACCTTCATATTTGAAGTCGCAGCCGTCCCAGCCTTCCTCGATTCTCACGTAGGTCTCCTTTATCTTTTTCTCCACCCACTCATCGAGTATCTGCTGGCGGCGCCAGTTCTCATACATCTGCTTTATCTGGTTATAGTCTTGCGCGAGAGTGGCCTTATGCCCGGGCACACGCTCACTCAGGCGCACGATGGCGGCCACATCGCGGTTGCGCGCGGCGTCTTTCATCACGAAGGCCTCGCTTATGTCGCCGGGCTGCATAGTCTCTATCTGCCTGGCTACTTCCGAAGGAAGGTCCTGCATCTCAAAGCGCGAAGAACCAGTCTTCTGGTTGACCATGATACCCCTGTTGTTGCGCGAATCCTTATCTTGCGACAGATACTGGGCTGCCTCCTCAAAAGTGAATTGTTTGCCAACAATCTCCTTTCTTACGGAGTCAAGACGGTGTACGGCATCGCTCAGGTCTTTGCTGCTCACGTGCGGACGCAGCAGGATATGGCGCACGTTCACTTGGTCGCCACGTTTCTCTATAAGCTGCATGATGTGATAGCCATACTCAGTCTCTACGATTCTGGACACTTTTTTAGGGTCGTTGAGGTTGAAGGCCACATTGGCGAACTCGGGTACGAAGTCGGCACGCCCATGGAAACCGAGCTCACCTCCCTGCATGTTCGATCCGTCCTCACTGTATAGGATGGCAAGCGTGGAGAAATCGGACTCTCCACGGTTGACTCTGTCGGCGTAATCGCGCAGGCGTGCCTTCACGTCTTCTATCTCTTGCTGGGGTATGACCGGCTCGAAGGTGATGATCTGAGTCTCCACCTGCATGGGCACGTAAGGGATGGAGTCTTCAGGGAGCGATGAAAAATAGCGCCTCACGTCATTTGGGGTTGGCTTTACATTCTTTGTCAGGGTTGACTGCACCTGGTCGATGATGTAATTATTCCGCATCATGTCAAGCAGCTGCTCGCGGAGCTGCGGCATCGGTTTGCGGAAATATTCCTCCACCTTCTCCTTTGATCCGAGGTTGGCGATGAAAAACTGCAGACGCTTGTCGACGGAACTCTGCACCTGTGCCTCGGGCGCTTCGATGGTGTCGAGTTTTGCCTGATGGAGATAAAGCTTCTCAACAGCTATCTTTTCCGGCAATGTACAGTAAGGGTCGCCCTCAATGGGAGTGCCCTCGGAGCGCAACTGCTGGTAAAGTTCTTCGATTTCGGAGCGGAAAATAGGCTCGTCGCCCACCACCCATGCCACTTCGTCGATGACGTTTCGCGTAGGCTGGGCCAACGCACAGATCGCCGTCATGGCTGCGACGGCTGTTGCAGTGAGAATTATGCTCTTGAGTTTCAAGTCGGTATGGTCTTTAATTGTGATTCTATTCTTATTAGTTTTTATCGAGTCCGGGGTCGAAACTTACGATCCTCAGTCTCTTCTCTTTCTTGGCTTTTTGATAGAGTGAGCGCACGAGGCGTTGCTCTGTGGCGGCCGCTTCGCGGTCTTCAAGCATGGGCGTTATTCTTGAAGCGGCCAGATCGTAGGGCATCTCCGAACCAGAAGGAAGCCATCCGGAGATATGGAGCATATATACAGCTCCGCCGTTTTCCGTCTCAAAGTATCCTCCCTTCGCAGCCTTCCTTTCTGCTTTTTTATTTGACTCTGAAGCCACGCTTTCTGCAGGCAGCAGCCCGGAAAGGAAAGCCTCGGGGTCGCTGAAGCGGTAAGGTATCTCTTCGGCTATGGTCTGCCAGTCAATCCATTTGTCTTTGAAATAATCATACTGCAGGGCCTGGGCCAGACCATATTTTTCAAGATTGTCGACTGAGGCATCCGTGGCGCTCTTTACCCAGCGGCGCACATCATCTACCCTCTCTGCCCCGGATGGCATCTTCACGTAGATTCCCTTTACTGCTGGAGCCTCCAGATGCATCTCCGAGCGATGAGCCTCGAAATATCGGCGCACACTCTCGCTGTCGCTGGTTCGGCGTCCATTGTCGCGCACTGTCTGCAGATAACTGGCCACAATCAGTTTGCGACGGTAGTCGGCCACCTTACTCTCTATCTCGTCAAGATTGCCGATGCGTTCCTCCGCCATGTCGCACAGCAGCATCTCCTCCACCCATGTACGCACTATGGTGCGGAACAGAGCCGCTGAGTCAGCGGGGGAGAGCCCCACCGGGATACGGGCTACAACGTCACTCTTACGGAGCATGGAGTCGCCGATTTCCAGAAGAACGTCGGCACGGTCAGGCATATGCTCCTTGTCTCCGCAACCGCCCGACATCAAAACACACGCCAAGGCTGCCGCTCCCACTGCCGGAAGGAATGCGCTGCGATGGCTGCGCTTTCGTCTGTTGTCGGATGTCTTCATGCTCGCATTCAGTCAGAGACTCCGTTATCAAACGAAGTCTAATAAAAAACAAAATTAGCAATTTTTTCGCGAGTCTCCAAAAAAAAGCCGAGTCTCTCTTTTGAGCGACTCGGTTTTTATCAGTTGAAGGACATATCTCCTTATTTTATCTTCTTCAATTCTTTTTTGTTGACCTTTACAGGGTATTTCTTAATCAGATCCTCCTTCCATTCGGCTTCGAGCTGATTCTGATAGTCGTTGGTCACTTTCCCTCTCACGTCGGCTGCCTCTTCTGGAGCCTCGATAATGCGGGGTTGATACATGAAGTAGACAGTATAGCGTGTGTCGGAGGGTTCAACCTCCGGGCCTCCGAACATCAGGTAGTCCACCATCGTATTGTCTCCCTTCTTGGCAAGAACTCTGTCGAGCTTTGCCTGACGCGGAAATTCTTTGCGGATCACGCTTATGACTGTGTCGTTGCCAAGCTGGTCCATACGTGCGCGGATGAGTCCGGCGACAGAGTCGTTGGCGGCCTGCACGAGTATTCCTTTTGCGTGAGGTGCATCCCAGGTATAGCGGTCGCGGTTGGCACGGAAGTAATTCTCAAGTCCTTCAGTGTCTTGCGAAGCTCTGTTCCACACTTTGTTGAGGCTCACTTCATAAAGAAGGCTGCCATCGCGGTATTCGTTGTAGAGATTGGCATAATCGGGCTCGTTGGCGAGAAGCCAGTCGATCTCGGTGTCGATCAGCTTATTATTGTAGAATCCCTTCACATAATTCTCCACAAGGAGGGCGGCACGTGCGGGATTGGGCTGGTGGACACCCTTGAGGCGATCCAGAAACTCACTTACGGGCACCGCCTTTTTATTGATTGTATAAAGCGTCTCTGCGGAAAGGGCAGGAGAAGAATACTCGGCGAAGAAGAGGGAGTCGACTCCAAGGGCAGCGGCTTTATCCCTGAGGCGTTTGGCCGCAGCATCATTGATGGAGGCGTCGAATTTCTTTTCCAGACGTGCTGTCTGGGCTTCTTTCACGAGCTGATAACGCTCATCCTGAGGATTATTGATGCGCGAGAGCACTTCGGGCTTGAGTTCCTCTGCCGTCGGGGCGTCGCGATGATTGATTCTCTTGATTATATGCCATCCAAAGGGTGTGCGTATGGGGGCGCAGATCTCGCCGTCGGACATTGAGAAAGCTTTTGCGTCAAATTCCGCCACCATCTCTCCGGCTCCAAACCAGGGGAGAAGTCCACCCTGCTGGCCGCTTCCTTTGTCGTCGCTCTCAGCAAGAGCTATAGCCTCGAAACGCATGGGATTCTCCATGATGGCCGCATAGATGCTGTCGATCTTTGCCTTGGCTGTTATCTCCTGCTCGGGAGTGGAGCCCTGACGACACATCTTCAGGATGTGGCTCACGTGCACTTTACCACGTGAGGGACGCTTCGCTCCTCCATAGATGATGTGATAGTTCATCGGGGATTCCACGATTTCAGACACTTCTCCTTCGGGAAGTGACCAGGCCACTTTCTCAAACTCGTAGGGGAGACGTCCGGCAGAGAAAAAGCCGAGGTTGCCACCATTGGTTTTGGCCGACTGATCCTGGGAATACTGTTTGGCAAGCGTGGTGAAATCCTGGCCCTGGAGCAGCAATCCACGTATGCTGTCGAGTTTCTGGCGGACAGCTTCATCAACTTGGGGGTCAGGATGGCGGTTGAGCATGATGTGGCGCACTTCAACCTCTTTCTGGGCCCTGTCGGCGGCCTCAGCCACAAGACTGTTGAGCAGCACGGAGTCGGCCAGGAAGGGTTCTGCAAGGTCATGACGGTATTTCTCCATCTCCTTGCGGAAGGAGGCTGCCGTGTCAAGTTTCTCTGCAAGAGCATCGGCCACCTTCATTTTGTAGAGCTTGAACATCTCCGCATACTCCTCTATGGGCTGAGGGTCAAGCTGCTGTTGCTGGGTATTCTTATGATAAAGATACTCGAATTCCGAACGGGGCACATCAACGCCATTGACGGTCATCACCACCGGTTCCTTGGCCGCCCAGGCTATCAGGGCGCAGGCCGAAAGGGCCGTGCCCGCCAAAATCTTGTTGTTCATCTGCGGTATAAAATCGTTTGAAAAAGTGTTTCAATGTCAGTCTAAAGACCCCAGACGTCGGGAAGTCATATTCCCGCTCTACTGAGGTCTTTTAGTTTAACGGCGCAACTGCTGAAAAATTGTAATCTGATTCTCAGTTGCCCATTTCGCTGATGAATTTGATGCGGACAAGGCGAATCTTTTCCTCGTCGATTTCATCGCCGAACTCCTGTATGGCCGCCTCAAGATCATCTTCCTCACTCTCCCGGAAGAAATCGATGATGTCTTCCTCCGTGTCCTCATCGAGTATCTCCTCGAGGAAGTAATTGATGTTGATCTTGGTGCCGGAATAGACGATGGACTCCAATTCGTCGAGAAGCTCGTTGAACTCAAGGCCCTTTGTCTCCGTCAGCTCCACAAGGTCGGTCTTCCTGTCGATGGCCTGGATGATCGCTATCTTGAGTTTGGATTTGTTGCCGACGGAGCGCACACGGATATCCTCCGGACGCTCGATCTCATTCTCCTCGACATGCTTCTTGATCACGTCCACGAATTCCTTGCCGTAACGTTTGGCCTTACCCATGCCGACTCCGGGCACATTGGCAAGCTCCTCGAGAGTGATGGGATACGTCGTGGCCATAGTCTCCAGAGAGGGTTCCTGGAAAAGCACGTAGGGGGGGAGGTTCAGCTTCTTGGCCATCTTCTTGCGCAGATCCATGAGGATGGAGAAAAGCTGGGGGTCGGCTGCGCACGAGGCGCCACCCTTCATCTGGACATCGTTGTCGGTGTCGTTGAACTCAGTGTCTTCAACCACATTGAACTCCACGGGGTTCTTGAGATATTTCCTTCCCTTGGGAGTGATGCGTATCATCCCGTAGTTCTCCACTTCTTTCGCCATATAGCCGGCTATTACTCCCTGACGGATCACGGTGAGCAGAAAACGGTCGTCGGCACCGGGCAGGCAGCCGAACGATTCCAGCTTGTCGTGGCCGAAGCGGCGCACTTCGTCGGTGGCACGTCCGATGAGGATGTTGACAATGTACTCAGGTTTGAATTTCTCTTTCAAAGCGTCTGCCGCCTCAAGGACGGCGCAAAGTTCATCTTTAGCTTCCACTTGTTTTTTGGGATTTAGACAATTGTCGCAGCATCCGCAGTTGTCCTGCTCATACTGCTCTCCAAAATAATGTAAGAGTATTTTCCTGCGGCAGAGTGATGACTCGGCATATGATTTGGTCTCGGCAAGCAGCTGCCGGCCGATTTCCTGCTCAGTCGCCGTCTTGCTCTGCATGAGTTTATCGAGTTTTTGCAGATCCTTGTGCGTGTAGAATGTGATGCAGCGGCCTTCGCCTCCGTCGCGCCCGGCGCGTCCCGTCTCCTGATAGTAGCCCTCAAGACTCTTGGGTATGTCGTAATGTATGACGTAGCGTACGTCGGGCTTGTCGATGCCCATTCCGAAGGCTATGGTGGCCACTATCACGTCCACCTGCTCCAGCAGGAAGGCATCCTGGTTGGCCGAACGCGTGGCGCTGTCCATCCCGGCATGATAGGGGAGTGCGCGGATGTCGTTGATTTTCAACGTCTCAGCCAGTTCCTCCACTTTCTTGCGCGAGAGGCAGTAGACGATTCCTGACTTCCCCGGGTTCGACTTGATGTAGCGGATGATGTCGCGGTCCACTTCCTTGGTCTTCGGCCTCACCTCGTAGAAGAGGTTGGTGCGGTTGAAGGAGGAACGGAACACTGTGTCTCGGGTCATTCCCAGGTTCTTGCGTATGTCATGCTGCACTTTCGGTGTGGCTGTAGCTGTCAGGGCTATCACGGGGCGTGCCCCTATCTCATTGATGATGGGGCGTATGCGCCGGTACTCTGGCCTGAAGTCATGTCCCCATTCCGAGATGCAATGCGCTTCATCGACAGCATAGAAACTGATCTTTACTTTTTTCAGAAACTGAATGTTGTCTTCCTTTGTCAGCGATTCGGGAGCTACGTAAAGCAGTTTCGTCTTTCCGGAGATGACGTCGGCGCGCACCTTGTCGGCCGCAGCTTTGTTGAGGGAGGAGTTAAGGAAATGCGCCACCCCGTCTTCGTCGCTGTAGTGGCGGATGGAATCCACCTGATTCTTCATCAGGGCTATCAGCGGCGAGATGACGATGGCCGTCCCCTCGCTCATAAGCGCGGGGAGCTGGTAGCATAACGATTTGCCACCTCCGGTGGGCATGAGCACAAAGACATCCTTGCCGTCAAGTAGGCTCCTGATGATCTCCAGCTGATTGCCCTTGAAGGTGTCAAAGCCGAAATGCTGCTTCAATGCGGCGTTTATTTCCTTTACATCTGCCATGTCTCGTGAGGTTTTAAGGGATGAGGGTAAGGGAGGCTCCACCCCGGGGGGCAAAGCCTAAGACAAAATTAAAAAAAAATCATGACTCCCGCAAATACTCCCCTAAAATTTTTTCATCCTAAAGCGTAAAAAAGAGAACCGCTGACACACTCAAAAAAAGGAGGCAGATCCTCATAAAGGTCTGCCTCCGGACTTAAGGTATGTAATGTCACCCAATATTCAGTCTTGAGATGACATCATTCTGCGATTTTTGTCTTTTCGAAATGAGCCTTCTCAAGCATCTTCATGACGTAATCGGCTGTCACCGTAAACGTCTTTTCCTTCTCGGAAGGTGCCTCATACATGGCGTCTACCATTATTGTCTCGACGATGGAGCGGAGTCCACGGGCTCCTAACTTATATTCCACGGCTTTGTCTACAATCAGATCGAGGGCATCATCCGTGAAGATGAGTTCCTTGCCGTCCATCTTGAAGAGTTTCTTGTATTGGCGCACTATGGCGTTCTTCGGTTCTGTCAGGATACGGCGCAGGGCTTTCTTGTCGAGAGGCTCGAGGGCGGTCAGGATGGGGAGACGCCCGATGATTTCGGGTATCAGGCCATAACTCTTGAGATCCTGGGGCATCACGTAGCGCATGAGGTTCTCGCGCTGTCGTTTGCGTCCCTCGGCATCATGTCCGTAACCCACGACGTGAGTGTTGAGACGCGAGGCAATCTTGCGCTCTATGCCGTCGAAAGCTCCGCCGCAGATGAAGAGGATGTTCTTGGTGTCCACAGCTATCATCTTCTGCTCAGGATGCTTGCGGCCTCCGTTTGGCGGCACGAGCACCGTGCTCCCTTCAAGAAGCTTGAGCAGACCCTGCTGCACACCTTCGCCGCTGACATCGCGGGTGATGGAGGGATTGTCGCTCTTGCGGGCTATCTTGTCGATCTCGTCGATGAAGACGATTCCGCGCTCAGCTTTCTCCACATTATAATCGCAGGCCTGGAGCAGACGCGTCAGCAGGCTTTCGATATCCTCGCCTACGTAGCCGGCTTCTGTAAGAACGGTGGCGTCGACTATCGTGAAGGGGACGTCGAGCAGTTTGGCGATGGTCTTGGCCAGGAGCGTCTTGCCGGTGCCGGTCGGACCCACGAGTATCACGTTGCTCTTCTCGATGTCCACATCATCATCATCTCCCTCGAGTCCTGTCTGTCCATCAAGCTGTGCGATGCGCTTGTAGTGGTTATAGACAGCTACGGAGAGATATTTCTTAGCCTCTTCCTGCCCGATAACGTATTGATCGAGATGTGCCTTTATCTCCTTTGGAGTGGGAATCTCCCGCTTCTTGCCGGAGCGTGCGGAGCTGCTTTCTCTGCGCTCGGCCAGGGAGGTGTCGCGCGCAGTGTCGATGAAGGAGATGCAGTCAGTGCAGAGTGTCAGCCCATCCATGATGTCAATGACGGGGGTACTCGGCGAATCGTAGTTCCCACACATCATGCATCGTTTTCCGGTGCCGGTGTTTTTTTGCTTGGCCATTCTTCTTTTACTGTTTTTTACTTCTCTTCTTTCTTGGGATTGACGAGTACCTTGTCGATCATGCCGTAGTCGCGGGCCTCGGCTGCCGTCATCCAGTAGTCGCGGTCGGAGTCGGCTGCCACTTTCTCGAAGGGCTGGCCGCTGTGGCCGGAGATGATGCGGTAGAGCTCATCCTTGAGCTTGAGGATCTCGCGGGCTGTGATCTCGATGTCGCTTGCCTGTCCCTGAATGCCGCCCATCGGCTGATGGATCATCACTCTGGAGTGGGGGAGCGCATAACGCTTTCCATGCTCTCCGGCCACGAGCAGTACGGCTGCCATAGAGGCTGCCATGCCGGTGCAGATGGTGCTGACGTCGGAGTTGATGTATTGCATCGTGTCATAGATGCCGAGGCCGGCATATACCGATCCGCCGGGCGAATTGATATAGAGGGAGATGTCTTTCTCAGGATCCACACTGTCGAGATAGAGCAGCTGGGCCTGGATGATGTTGGCCGACTGGTCAGTGACCTGAGTCCCCATGAAGATGATGCGGTCCATCATCAGACGTGAGAATACGTCCATCTGGGTGACGTTGAGCTGACGCTCCTCAAGGATATAGGGATTGAGATAGTCGGCGGTGGGGTTGAGCGCGGCGGCTGCCGAGCGGTCGGAACTTACGGCGCCTGCATAGGCGTCGAATACCGATGCGCTGACTCCGGGCTGGCTCAGCGCAAATTTTCTGAAGTCTTTCTGCATTTGCTTGCTTACTTAGTGGGGCTGTGGGCCTGTGAAAGGCGTTCGGCCCGTTGGATGATGTTTTTCATACGACACAATCAAATATTGTGCCAAAGATTATTTCAAAAAATTTCTTCCGGGGAAAATCCCCCTTTTGGGCGGGATTCCCCCGGAAGGAATATCTGTGTGAGATCCTATTGATTCTCGATTACTCGTGGTCCATCTCCTTTGCTTCCTCCGCGCCTTCGGCGGAGAGGTCGGCGGGAGTGAAGAGGGCGTTGAATTCCTCTACAGTGACGTTCTTGTCGTCGCAGCTTACAGCCTCCTTGATGGCTCCGAAGAGCTTCATGTCGCGAGTCTGATTGTAGATGCTTTCAGCAGCTTTCTTGTCCTTGAGGATGTCGTGGGCATATTTGTCTACGATGTCGTCGCCCATATTTGTCATGCCATACTGGGCAAACTGCTGGCGGGCCATCATGCGGGCTGTGTTGAGCACATCCTCATTCTCTACCTTCACATCGAGCTGCTCGGCCACTGCGTCGCGGATGAGCTCCCACTCGAGGGCAGGACGTGCGGATGCATATTCAGCGTCGATGTTGGCCTCATTGAGGGCCTCGTTCTGGCTGCGGAGGAAATCCTTAAGGATCTCATCGGGAAGCTCAAGCTCGCCTACTGCCTTCTGGATGGCCTCGCGCGCATCGATGGTGAAGCGGTAGTTGGAATCGCTCATGAGAGCGTTTGCGATCATGTTCTTCAGTGCCTGACGGTATTCCTCCTCCGTCTTGATCTCACTCTCCGAACCGAACACCTGCTTGTAGTACTCTTCATTGAGTTCTGCGGGCTTCAGCACGATGACTTCCTTCACCTCGAAGTTGAAGTCACCCTTATGGTTCTCGATGTCTTCCTTATCGATGTTGAGCATGGAGCTCATCTCGGCGGGGTTCGTGTCGCAGGTGGCTGCGGGGTTGAAGCGGATAACGTCGCCGGGCTTGCAGGCCTCGAAGAGTTTCTTCTGCTCCTCGCTGCGGAAATAGCTGGGGGATACGATGCCGTTCTCAACTACGATACCCTCGGCCTTGGGCTGGCCATTCTCGTCAAGTTCAGTGATTACGCCCTTGATGACGGCTGTATCATCAGCCACTTCGCCGGGCTCCTGCTTGCCGAGACGGCGGCGCATGTTCATATCCTGAGTGTTGATCATCTCCTCGCTCACCTCGATGGTGTAGTAAGGCACGTGCAGCTCCTTATTGACGTGAGTGTCAAATTCGGGAGCCAGACCTACTGTGAACTCCATTTCATAGTCCTTGTCCTCAAGGTTGAAGCGGTTGCTCTCTGCGGGCACGGGATTGCCGAGCACGTGGAGCTTGTTCTCTCTGATATAGCCGAAGAGAGCGTTGCCTATCTCTTTGTTGACGATGTCATATTTCACGGCCTCTCCATATTTCTTCTCGATCATGGAGGCGGGAGCCTTGCCGGGGCGGAATCCGGGCACAGCCTGGCTCTTGCGGATCTCCTTGAGCTGGGCCTTTACTTTGTCTGCGTAGTCATTCTCCTCGATCTTCACTGTGAGCTTGCCGCGCACGTTGTCGAGTTTTTCGTAAGCTACATTCATTGTTCTTGAGATATTCTTTTTAGTAATTTTATTGACGTTGTCGGTTGGCGATTGCCCACTCCGGGCTACCCCTGAGCGGAAAACGCGTGCAAAGGTAAGAAAAATCTCTTTCCTTTGCAAATTCCGTTACTATAACGTGGCAATATGTCGGCAGGTTCACCCGATATGGGGGTCTTGATGGCCCTGCGGCTGCCTATTATGCTCAAGTCGCAGGGTTTTTCAGCTGAAGAAGCGGCGGAACACTTTCACTGTGTCCTCCTGGTCGCTCACTCCGGCTGTCTCGCGCGCGGAGTGCATGGCCCAGATGGCATTGCCCATGTCTACGCCGCGGATGTCGAGCTGGGAAGTGAGTATATTGCCGAGTGTAGAGCCTCCGAGCACATCGGAGTGATTCACGAAGTACTGGCACTTCACTCCTGCCTGCTCACAGAGCGAACGGAATACGGCAGCTCCCTGCGCGTCGGTCATGTATTTGCAGTTGGCGTTGATCTTGACCACGGGACCTCCTCCGATTACGGGATGGTTTGTCGGGTCTGATTTCTCGTTATAATTGGGATGCCAGGCGTGGGCATCGTCGGCTGAGATCATGAAGGTGTGCGCTATGGCGCGCAGGAAATCTTCACGGCTTGCGCTGCCTGTGGCGCCGGCCACTCTCTCGAGAATGTCGCGCAGCACGGGAGAGGCCGCTCCCTGCTTGGTGCCGGAGCCGGTCTCCTCATTGTCGAAGATGGCCAGGACGCGTGTGGCTTCGCACTCATTCCCGCATTCGGCAAGCAGGGCCTCCAGACCGGCAAAGGCCATGGAGAGGTCGTCGATTCTGGCCGACTGGAAATACTGTCCCTCTGCCCCCACTATCGAGGCCGGCTCGCAAGGATAGAGGCAGAGTTCATAATCGATGATATCCTCCGGCTTGATGCCGAGCTCGCCTGCCACGAGTATCTTCACCAGGCCGCCGTGTTTACGCATATCCTCAAGTTCGTCGGCGGAGAAATAACCCATGACGGGCTTCATATCCTTCTGCACAGAGAGGGGATTGCCTTCATTGACGGCGCGGTTGAAATGTATGGCGAGATGGGGTATGGAAGCCACCGGACGGCGCAGGTCGACAAGATGCGTCTGCGGATGCAGAGCGTCACTGCCGGCAGTCATCACGCGTCCGGAGATGGAGAGCGGACGGTCAAACCATGTATAGAGGATGCCTCCTCCATATTTCTCCACATTGAGGCTCACTACTCCGCCGTCGCCATATATCTCGGCGTTCGGCTTGATTTTGAAGCAGGGAGAATCGCTGTGGGCGGAGATGATCCGGAACCCGTTTTCCGCCGGTTTCCCCTTGCCGGCCACGAAGGCGAACACCGCGCTGTCGTTCTTCACGACATAGTGTCTGCCGCCGGGTTTTACATCCCAGGCGTCTTCCTGGCGTAAGGGAGTGAAGCCGGCGGCCTCGAGCTCGCGGCATATGGTCTGCGCGGCCAGGAAGTTGCAGCTGGACGCGTCAAGGTTCTTGAGAAGTCGGTTGATCATTATTGTTCTGTTGAAGAAGAAATGTATTGCTATTCTCTGTTCGTTCTCATGCTGTTGAGCGGACGCATCACGTTGCATAATGTCTGCGACCAATAGCTGTCGAAATCCTCGCGGCAGCTGAGGTAGGCCTCCACGGTGGAGAGTCCGTCGCTTTCCTTCACCAGGGAGATGAAGTTGTAGAGGGGCTGGAAGATGTCGGCAAGACACTCGCCTACGGAGGCGGCTATCGGAGTGTCGCTGTAGCGCATGTCTTCCTCGAAGGTCTCGAGAAAAGTGTCGTCGGGCCCGAGGAGCACCTCCACATTGCGCCTTACGGCCTCATAGAAGTCTTCATCCACATAAGTAGGGAGCATCTCCCCTCCGAAATCGGGCATCAGCTTTGCTTCCGTAAGGTCGGGATCGGTAAATTCAAGATATATGCGGGGGAGAAGGCGAACCATCTTGACGATGAATTCCTCCTTCTCCGTCTCGCGTGCGTTCTCCACCGCCGCGCAGAACTCGGCTGCTACAGCCGTGGGGCCGAGCAGCAAAATCTGGCTGGCGGAGTCGGTCATATTCTTTTCTGTATCCATTCAGTGTTTAGGTAGGGGATTGCCAAAGAGGGCTTCTTCAGCGGTGGCTCTCTGTTATCATCTGGTGCAGGCAGTCGTTGAAGTTGTCGGCGTCAAGGAGCTGCTGCAGGGTGATGTGCATCCTGTAGCGCCAGTAGTGTTTCGGATTTGCCGGCACATTTATCTGCTCCTCAAGCGGATTCTCACGGCGCAGCATCGGGTCGGAACTCAACCAATCCTGCAGCGGAAGGATGCAGAGCATGGAGGGCGAAGCGAGGTGGAGCCGCAGGATGCGGTCGCAGATCCAGGGCTCGGCGAAGTAGGGGGCGTCGCCCCATTGTCCGAGCACATTGTTGTAGAAGCGTTGGGTGGCCGCATGGTCTTCCTCCCACCAGGAGCGTATTCCTCCCATATCATGGGTGGAGGTGGTGCAGACACTGAAATAGGGATAACGCCAAGTGTCGCCGAACTCGCTCTTAGGGTCTTTGGGCATCCTCTGAATCTCAAGACTCAGGATTTCAAGGGCAGCCATCACTTCCGGCACACAGTCGGGGATCATGCCCAAATCCTCGGCGCAACATAGCATCTTCGTGCTGTCGATGAGCGGCGGAAGTTTCCACATCGCCTTTCCGCCCCAGAAGTCATTGTGGCGGCGATAGAAGAAGTCGTTGTAGAGGCGGTTGAAGGCTTCCTTCTGTCCGTCGTCGAGCGCACGGTATTGATATGTGAACTGCCCGGCGATGCGCGGGTGGTAATGCCCCTTGTGGTAGGGGTCCTCTATGAAGAGAACATCGTCGATAAGGCCAAGAAGGGTGTCGCGCATGTTGCGGTTGGCTTCAGTGTCCTCCTTGTGTGCGAAGTATTCCTCCACCTTTGCCTGCGTGTCTACGAACTCGCGAAGTTCCCAACGCCCGTATCCTCGGTCGGTGAGGAAATCCCGCTTCGCCTCTTCGGTGCGTTCTCCGAAGAAGTCGCCGAGCATCCAGTCGAAGATGTAGGGACGTGTCATCACGTCGGCATTGATATAGAAGCCGTAGCTGTCTCTCAGTTCCTCGGGAGAGAAGGGGAGGGCAGGGTTGAAATATCCCAGCAGACCGTGGCGTGCATTGATTGGAATCTGCCATATGCGGAAGAATCCGAGGATATGGTCGATTCTGTAGGCATCGAAATATTCGGCCATCTTGCGGAAGCGCGCCTTCCACCAGGCGAACCCGTCGCGTGCCATCTCATCCCAATTATATGTGGGAAATCCCCAGTTCTGGCCGAGTGTGGAGAAGGCATCCGGCGGCGCACCGGCCTGACAGTCCATGTTGAAGAGTCGCGGGTCGCGCCAGGCGTCCACGCTGTCGCGGCCGATGCCGATGGGAATGTCGCCCTTCAGCACCACTCCATGCTGGTGGGCATAATCGCGGGCATCGCGGAGCTGACGGTCGAGATGATACTGGATAAAGTAGCTAAGGCCGGTCTCCACGGGATGCGCGGCCATGTAGCTCTCCACTTTCGATTCGTCGTAGACTGACATATCTCCCCATAGTGTATGGTCGGGAGTATGATGCTCGTCACGAAGGGCGCACCAAACGGCATAGGGCTTGAGCCATTGCTCATTGCGGGCCACGAAGCGTCTGTATTCTTCCGAACGCTCCGTCTCTTCGCCGATCTCGGCGTAGATCTCGCGCATATATTCATATTTGCCGTTCATCGTGCGCTCATAGTCAATTTCGGGAAGGGCATTGAGTTCGCGCCCCAACTGCCTGTAGTAGTCGCGGCGGCTCTTGTCGCGCAGGCGCCCGACAGCTTCAAGACGAAGGAAGAGTGGATGGAGGGCGAATGTGGAGTTGGCGCTGTAGGGATAGGAGTCGGTCCAGGTATGGGTCTTTGTGGTGTCGTTGACGGGGAGTGTCTGGAGCACTTTCTGCCCGGTCTGCGCGCACCAGTCGATCATCTGCTTGAGGTCGACGAAGTCGCCGGCTCCGAAGTCATCGTCGCTGCGCAGTGCGAATACGGGGATGGCTGTGCCGGCCCCTTTCCAGTCGGTGCGCGGATTGTTGAAGCGCATGGCGTCTACAACGATGGTGTCTGCCTCGCTCTTGGGAAGGATGCCGAAGGAGCGGTTGCCGCCCCATTCCCATTCACGCACGTCGCCGCTTGCTGTGTCGATGATGGCGAATTTATATTCAAAAGGCACCTTCAATCCTTTTGTCGAGAGTGAGGCCTCCCAGAGTGGGTAGGCGGCGTCGCTCATGCGGATGCCGCGTCGCGGATCCCAGTCGCCGAGAACTTTTCCCTCGCCGGTGAGCACCACTGTCTCTCCCGGCATCACCATCGGCGCGAACACCCGCAGGCTGATCATCCCGGGTTGAAGTGGCTTGGACTGGTCGCGGTGGTTGCGGTGAAGCATGCCGTCTACGAATGCCGAGCTGTAGTAGGGCTTGTCGGCGGGCATGTCAAGCCAGAGGTCGAACACGTCGATATGGCTGAGCTGAGGGTTGTCGAGGTCGAGCCGGTGATGCTCCCCCCATTCAAAACGCCATGCCTGATGCTCTGCCTTAACCACAAAGCGGTAGCGGAGCTGTTCGGGTGCGCGCTTGAGGTCAACACTCACACGCCATTGTCCGGGTGCTCCCATCTCCATCTCCAGGGCTGAAGTAGGGTCGTCGTTGCCCAACTCCGGACAGTTGCCATAGACTGAGAGAGTCTCCCCCCAGCGTGTTTGATACGATATATTGAAGGTGATTTTCATATCTGGTATTTTGATTTGTTTCTCGGTTGTTTGTGGGGCTTCTGCGCAAAGTTACGAAAAACTTTGGAATTCGGCAAAAAACTTTCGGTTGTCCGCACCCTTCTCACCCGCATTTTTTTGGAACAGGACCTTGACCTTGACGGGAGATTCCAATGGAGGAGGATCCTAATTCTGATAAAGGATGATGGGTTTGGGGCCGTTGATGGTGAACCTGTAAGGCGTGTCGGCCTGCTGCTCATTCTCTGCCGCTATCCTGGGGGTAAAGAAGAGGATAAGACGGAGATCCACATAGCTGCAGTCGCCGAAGCAGTTTTGCTCTGCCACATATACCCCTGTCAACGATGAATTCTTCATCACGTCGATGGCCTTATCGGCGTCTCCTAAAAGCAGACGTCCCACGCGGTAGCCGTCGGAGTAGACATCCACGAGTTCAAGTCCGCTCTCGGTATTCTTACGCAATGTCAGCGGGTCGCCGGGAAGCAGCGAGTGCAGCCTGCGGGCGCCTTCTTCGGAGTCGGCTCCTGAGGTAAGCTCCACGTTGATGCATTTGTCGGCCACGTGGCGTTGCAGAAGGTTTTCCACTGTATCGCGCATGCGCTCGAAATTGTCGTCGCCTATCAGCGCGCGCGTATGCAGTTCTGATTCTGTACGGAACTCTACGGGCTTCTCTTCAAGTGGAGTCTCTTTAACAAGTGGAGTCTCTTTCATAGGAGTCTCTTTCTCAAGTACTATGTTCTTATGCTTGGAAACGTCAACCGGCCTTTCCGCTTCTGAAGGTAAAGCTTCAGGATGCAGTGACTTCTTTTCAGCTTTAAGTTGATGCACTGTGCTAAGGATGATCAGGCCTGCCAGAAGCAGGGTCACGATTGAAATAAGGAAGAATGGATTCATGGCTTAATTTGTCTATAGTGAAAAAATGTTGAAAACTTTTTTACCGCACGTCGCGACTCTCTTCCTTAGGGCTAAATACCGCACAGGCAGTGGGAATCGCCGCGTCTTGTAATTACAACGCATGGCGCCGCGGATGGTTGGCACCTACGGAAGGATTTTGCACTTTCGTAATTTTCATCTATATTTGCAGCCATGGAATCGCAGTATTCGTATGACAACATCCATCTCCCAAAGGAGGAGAAAGTGACCGATATCCTTGATACCGACTGCTTTCTGATAGAACGCGTCACGGGCGATCAGATTAATATGCTGACCGACCCGGTCAAGTTCTCGGCTTTCACATCCATTATGGTGCTGAAGGGCGAATGCCGCGCCGATATTTCTCTCTTCTCTTATTCAATCAAGGGACCCACGCTGGTCAATATAAGGCGCAACCAGATTCTTACGCCTTCTAAAATCAGTCCGGATTTCGAGGCCATATGCGTGGTGCTGTCGGAAAACCTTACGGATTATCTCTTCATGCTCTCCAATGAAATGCCGGTCTTCAACATCGCCGCAAGTCGCCCTGTTGCCCCTGTGGATCCTTCGTTGCTTCCGCAGTTCTCGGCTTTCTACTCGCGCCTTGGCGAACTCCTGTCTTCGGAGGAGGGCCCTTACCGCCTTCAAAGCCTCGCTTATGCACTGATGCAGTTTTTCTGCCAGACGGCTTGGCGTGTCTATGAGCCTTACATGAAGGATATTCCCTTCAAGGGAGGATTGCTCTCCGATCGGTTCCTGACTCTGGTCAGGGAGAATTTCAAACGCGAACGTTTCCTTGATTTCTACGCAAACGCCCTCGACATCACCCCAAAACATCTCTCGCGTACGATTAAGACGCAGACCGGTGTCTCTGCCGTGGAATGGATTGAGCGTTTCGTAATTCTCGAGGCCAAGGTGCTCCTGAAGTCTTCTCGCCTCAATATTCAGCAGATATCGGATCAGCTAAATTTCCCCTCCCAGAGTTTCTTCGGTAAATATTTCAAGAAGCAAACGGGACTCTCCCCAAAGGAGTTCCGCAATAGTTAAATTGATAGCAATGGATAATTATTTCTCCGGACGCCGCACTGTGCGCCGTTATTCTGACCGTCCCGTAAGCGACGGGCTTCTCGATTCAATCCTCGAGGCTGCCATGCGTGCGCCGACTTGTGGCAACATGCAGCTTTATTCCGTGGTCGTCAACCGCGATCCGGAGATGATTGCCCGCCTTGCGCCCACTCATTTCAATCAGCCGAGTGTGCTGGGCTGCCAGGTGTTGCTGACTGTGTGTGCCGATTTCAACCGCTTCACGCGCTGGTGTCGCCTTTCCAACGCTGACCCGGGTTTCGATAATTTCCTCTCTTTCCTCAATGCCGCTACCGATGCCCTGGCGTTCGCCCAGCAGATCGTGACCATCGCCGAAATGGAGGGCCTCGGCACTTGCTGGCTCGGCACTGTCACCTACAATGCTGCCGCCATTTCGGAGATTCTCAATCTTCCGCAACTCGTTGTGCCGGTGGCGGCTCTTACCGTCGGATGGCCTGATGAACACCCGGAGCAGGTGGAGCGTCTGCCGCTCAAGGCCATACGTCATGACGAGACCTACCGTGCGGACTCAGATGAAGAGATCATCACTCTCTTCAAGGCTAAGGATGAGTTCGCTCCCAACTCTCGCTATGTCGAGGAAAACGGCAAGCAGACCCTCGCACAGGTCTTCACCGACTGCCGCTATCCGCGCTCTATGAATGAGGAGTTCTCCAAAGCTTTCCTCGAGTGCCTGCGCCGGAAGGGATTCATTAAGGAGTAGCTCCTTTTGATCCCTTCAGATGCTCTTCAGCATTTTCTTCACCTTTCTCTATTAATAAATCAACCTTCTTTCTTCACCGTCATTTCCGATGAACTCACCTGAATCTACCTCTCCCTCCCCCTCTACATACACCTACGACGAAGTCTTCAACGCCTCTCTTGATTACTTCAAGGGCGACGAACTGGCAGCCCGCGTCTGGGCCACTAAGTATGCGCTGAAAGATTCTTTCGGCAATATATATGAAAAGACACCCGACGACATGCACCGGCGTCTCGCCTCGGAACTCGCACGCATCGAGGCTAAATATCCAAACCCGATGTCGCAGGAGGAGATTTTCTCTCTTCTCAAGGATTTCCGCTATATTGTGCCTCAGGGTTCGCCGATGGCGGGCATCGGCAATCCTTTTCAGGTAGGCTCGCTCTCCAATTGCTTCGTGATCGGTCTTGACGGCCGTCCGGATTCATATGGAGGCATCATCAAGATTGATGAGGAGCAAGTGCAGCTCATGAAGCGTCGCGGAGGGGTGGGGCATGACCTCTCCCACATCCGTCCGAAGGGTAGTCCTGTGAAAAACTCGGCTCTCACCTCCACAGGGCTTGTGCCTTTTATGGAACGCTATTCCAATTCCACACGGGAAGTGGCGCAGGATGGCCGCCGCGGAGCGCTGATGCTCTCTGTCAGCATAAAGCATCCTGACTCGGAGAGCTTCATCGACGCCAAGATGACTGAAGGAAAAGTGACGGGCGCCAATGTGTCTGTCCGTATCGACGATGAGTTCATGCGTGCTGCGGAGGCTGGTGTGCCTTACCGTCAGGCTTATCCGGTTGATTCTGACTCTCCGATGGTGGAGAAGGAGATTGATGCCTCAGCACTCTGGAGAAAGATTGTCCACAACGCCTGGCGTAGCGCCGAACCTGGTGTGTTGTTCTGGGATACCATCACGCGTGAGAGTGTGCCCGACTGCTATGCCGACCTCGGGTTCCAGACCATCTCCACAAATCCCTGCGGCGAGATTCCGCTCTGTCCTTACGACAGTTGCCGACTTGTGGCTATAAATCTTTACAGCTATGTGAAGAATCCCTTCACGCCTCAGGCTGAGTTCGATTTCGATCTCTTCCGTAGTCATGCCGGCAAGGCCCAGCGCATCATGGATGATATTATCGATCTGGAGATGGAGAAGATCGACATGATAATCGAAAAGATCGACTCCGATCCGGAGACTGCCGAGGTCAAGGCCACAGAACTCAATCTATGGCGAAAGATTCGCGAGAAGACTCTCCGCGGACGTCGCACTGGTTGCGGCACTACTGGCGAAGGGGATATGCTCGCAGCCCTCGGACTGCGCTACGGCACTCCCGAGGCCACGGCTTTCTCGGAGAAAGTACACCGTGCCCTGGCTCTCGCTTACTATTCTGCTTCTGTGGATATGGCTGATGAGAGGGGTGCTTTTGAGATTTATGACGCTGAGCGCGAAAAGGATAATCCCTTCATCGCCCGGTTGCGCGAGGCCGATCCTGAGCTTTATCAACGCATGTGCCGCTCAGGCCGAAGGAATATTGCTTGCCTCACAATCGCTCCTACAGGCACTACTTCACTCATGACCCAGACCACTTCGGGCATCGAACCCGTATTCATGCCTGTCTACCGCCGTCGCCGCAAGGTAAACCCCACCGATCCGGACGTGACCATCGACTTCGTTGATGAAGTGGGCGATGCTTTCGAGGAATATATAGTCTATCACCATAAATTCCTGGAGTGGATGCGTGTCAATGGTATGCAACCCCGTAAAAACATGCCGGCGGAGGAACTTGATAGCCTCGTGGCTAAATCTCCATATTACAAGGCCACAGCCAACGATGTTGACTGGATGGAGAAGGTTAGGATGCAGGGAGCCGTGCAGAAGTGGGTGGACCATTCCATCTCGGTGACAATCAATCTCCCCGCCGACGTGAGCGAAGCGCTTGTTGGCGAGCTTTACATGACTGCCTGGAAGTCCGGCTGCAAGGGTTGCACAATCTATCGTGACGGCTCGCGCAATAATGTGCTCGAAGCCGTAGGCAAGCATGACCATAAGCCGCAGCTGATCCATACACCCGAACATGTGGCCAAGCGTCCCATCGAGTTGGAGGCCGACGTGGTGCGTTTCCAGAACAACAAGGAGAAATGGATCGCATTCGTCGGACTCGTAGATGGAAAACCCTATGAGATCTTCACGGGTCTTGCCGATGACGAGGATGGAATATTCTGCCCCAAAAGCGTCAGCCATGGCAAGATAATCAAGGCTATCGACGAAGCCACAGGCCGCAAACGCTATGACTTCCAGTTCATCAACAAACGTGGCTACAAGACCACTATCGAAGGTCTCAGCGACAAGTTCAACCCCGAGTTCTGGAACTACGCCAAGCTCATCTCCGGCGTGCTGCGCTATGGTATGCCAATCGATCAGGTACTGAAACTCGTGAGCGGTCTGGAGCTTGACAGCAACAGCATCAACACATGGAAAAACGGTGTAGAACGCGCCCTGAAGAAATACATTCCCAACGGCACCGACGCCAAAGGCCAGAAATGCCCCCAGTGTGGCGCCGAAACCCTCATCTACCAGGAAGGCTGCCTGATCTGCACCACATGCGGCACCTCTAAATGCGGTTAATCCCCGCCGCCCTCAGCCCTCCCCAAAAAGCCAAAGCAGCTAAAAAGGACCAGAGCAGCAAAAAAAGATTCAGCCCTCCCCAAAAAGCTAAAGCAGCTAAAAAGGACCAGAGCAGCAAAAAAAGATTCAGCCCTCCCCCAAAAGCTAAAGCAGCTAAAAAGGACCAGAGCAGCAAAAAAAGATTCAGCCCTCCCCCAAGAAAGCTTAATTAATCAAGCCTTTTCTGGGAGAGGGCAAATTCTTAAAGCCCCAAAGCCTTCCTATAAAGAATAGTAAAGTTCTCCGTTCCAGATAAAAAAAAGCAAATTTCTCCGTTTCAGGTAAAGAAAAGTAAAGTTCTCCGTTCTCGGTCCCTGGTTCTGTGAGCGAGCTTCAGCTCGCCGCAAGCTTCAGTTTGCCCCATAAAAGCGAATCCTTCCCAAAAAGCCTCAGCTCGCCTCAAAATTGAGCAGCCGCAATCAGCTCCCGGAGTCCTGATTCGCTTCCGGCCGCCACTGAGACTCCGCGATGCCCGCGAAGCAATTCCGTGAAGCCTCCGGCTTCCCTCACCATAAGCATTCCGGCCTCCACATCCCAGGGATTCAGGTTAAGCTCCCAATAGGCGTCAAAGAATCCCGCCGCAGTGTAACAGAGGTCAAGCGCCGCGGCTCCAAGTCGCCGTAAGCCCCGAAGCCTCGGAGCAAGCGAAGTGATATATTTCAGATTATTGTCAGGATTCTCATTCTTGTCATAAGGCATACCGGTGGCCATCACCATCTCGGCCATCCTTTTCCTGCCGGCGCAGCAGATCGGGTGCCCGTTGAGCCGGGCTCCTCCTCCCTTCACTGAATCAAACATTTCACCTAAATAAGGTGCGAAAACCACTCCGCCCACTGTTTCCTCCCGATGCTGAAGCGCTATCGAAATGCAGAACACGGGCAACCCCTGACTGAAATTAGTGGTGCCGTCAAGCGGATCTATCACCCAGCGCCATTCAGCTTCCCCGCTGCCCGACGCCCCGGACTCTTCCGAAAGGATATCATGATCGGGAAATTCAGTGGCTATACATTCCTTCAAAAGGTTTTCGGAAGCTTTGTCAGCTTCCGTGACCACATCATACGCATTCTGCTTGGTAGCCATAGCCAGATGTGCGCTCCGGAAATAGCGCAACTGAAGTTCCCCGGCTCTCCGTGCCCACTCCATCGCCCTGGCCACACACCTGCCGGCGTATTCCCTGATCTCCGCCTCGCTTCTCATGACTGCTTGCGGCGTAAGGATGAAAACTCAAGCGTCACTTTATCCGAGATGATCAGTCCGCCGATGATGAGCACACATCCGATATATCCCAGGATATAGATATGCTCCGCAAACACGAAATAGGCGGCTATCATCGTCACGAGCGGCTGCATGTAGATATAATTGTTCGCAGTCACGCCTCCAAGCACCTTCATGGCCTCGTTCCAGAGCAGATAAGCCACGATGGAGCACATCACCACAAGGAACAGGAGATTCATAAGGAACTGAGGCTCGCTGAAGTCGAAAAGCAACGCGAAATGCAACGGTTCTTTCTGAAGAAGGAGCAGAGGTATGGCCGTCAGCACTCCGTAGAAGAAAAGCTTGCGGGTGATGAACATTGAAGTGTAATTGGGAATGAGTCTCCTGACCGCTACGGTGTAGACTGCCCACGAGATGGCCGAAGAAAGAGCGAGCAGGTCGCCCGCCGGCTTTATCTCAAATCCCTCGCCATGGCTGAAGATGATGCAGCCAACGCCGGCGAAGGCAATTACGGATCCTGCCGCAACCCCCACATTTATCCGCGTCTTGAAGATCAGCGCCATCAGCAGCGTCGTGAAGATCGGCGACATGGCCGATAGCAGCGAGACATTGCCCGTCGTGGTGTGTTGCAGGGCATAATTCTCTGTGATGAAGTAGATGGAGCCTGCGCACATGCCGCAGACTATGAACTGAAGCTCATCCTTCCATGAGTCGGAGAATATCTTGCGGAATGTCATCGCCAGCATGAGCAGATAGGCGAGTGCGAAGCGATATACGTAAGTCTCCACCGGAGTGAATCCTCCCTGTTCCATCAGCACTTTCGAGCTGATGAACGATGTGCCCCAGCACGAGACTGTGATCAATGCTCCGAGATGCGCTAACGGCACAAGATATTTGGAAACGTTTTTCTTACTCTTTGCGGAAGTATTCTGGTTCATGGTCAGTTCAAGGTTTTCATCCGCAAAGATAATAATAAATCCTTGACCCACGAAAAGAATTTTTGTAAATACGGTCCCGATGTGCTAATTTTGCAGTGTGGAACGTCCGAATTTACAAGAGATTGAGGAAAGGTTCATCGCTTTCCTGAAGGGCCGCCGCCTGCGAAAGACGCCGGAGCGTTTGGCCATATTGGCGCAGGTGGTGGCCACCGGCGCGCATTTCGAGGCTGAGGATATCCTGCGTAGCCTTGAGGCATCGGGCTATCACGTAAGCCGGGCCACTGTGTATAATACGATAGATCTACTCTGCCAATGCGGCATAGTGCGCCGTCTTATATTCAGTGTCCACCGCAGTTGCTACGAACTGACGGGCCGCAGTCACATCCATCTCGTATGCAACGCCTGCGGTCGCATACGCGAGGCTGACGACCCGGAAGCCCTGCGCGGTCTCGACGCCATGAAGTTCGGCGGCTTTATCCCTTCATATTCATCCACCACCCTCTATGGTCTCTGCTCTCGTTGCGCCCGAAAATCAAAAAAATCCTGAGCAACGGAAGCGGAGGGTGGCTCAACGGAGCAGCCGGTGAAGCAATTTTCCCCTCCCTCCCTTTGCGGCTTCAGATTTATTGCTTAATTTTGCAGCGTTATCGGCAATATGCTGAAAAACTCATGAACTTTACATATATACTTTATATCTAAAACCAATCTGACAACCATGGCAAGAGTAAAACCCTTCAAGGGCGTCCGCCCTCCGAAGCACCTCGTTGAAGAGGTGGTGTCGCGTCCCTATGACGTGCTCAACAGCGAAGAAGCCCGCAAGGAAGCTGAGGGCAACGAAAAATCCCTCTATCATATCATCAAGCCCGAAATCGATTTCGAGGTAGGTTTCGACGAGCACGCTCCTGAAGTCTACGACAAGGCTGTCGAGAACTTCAAGATGTTCCAGGAAAAGGGATGGCTCGTGCAGGACGACAAGGAACACTACTATATCTACGCCCAGACCATGGATGGACGCACTCAGTATGGCTTCGTGGTTGGCGCATGGGTCAACGACTATATGGAAGGCCGCATCAAGAAGCATGAGCTCACTCGCCGCGACAAGGAGGAAGACCGCATGAAGCACGTGCGTGTCAACAACGCCAACGTGGAGCCTGTCTTCTTCGCTTTCCCCGACAATGAGGCCCTCGAGCAGATCATCCGCGACGTGACTGCCAAGACTCCCGAATATGACTTCGTGGCTCCCGATGGATTCGGTCATACTCTCTGGGTTATCGACGACGACGCAACTATCGCCAAAGTCACTGAAGAATTCGAGAAGATCCCCAACCTCTATATCGCCGACGGTCACCACCGTTCTGCCGCCGCTGCCCTCGTCGGCAACGAGAAGGCTCAGAACAACCCCGACCATAAGGGCGACGAGGAATACAACTACTTCCTCGCTGTGGCTTTCCCCGCTTCTCACCTCAAGATCATCGACTACAACCGCGTGGTGCGCGACCTCAACGGCCTCACTCCCGAACAGTTCCTCGACAAGGTGCGCGAGAACTTCGTAGTAGAGGAGAAGGGTGAGGAAATCTATCAGCCCAACGCCCTCCACAACTTCGCCCTCTATCTCGACGGCAAGTGGTATTCACTCACTGCCAAGCCCGGCACTTACAACGATCAGGATCCCATCGGCGTGCTCGACGTAACCGTCAGCTCCGACCTCATCCTCCGCGACATCCTCGGCATCACCGACCTCCGTTCCGACAAGCGCATTGACTTCGTAGGCGGTATCCGCGGTCTCGGCGAACTCAAGCGTCGTGTCGACAGCGGCGAGATGAAGATGGCCCTCGCGCTCTATCCCGTCACTATGGATCAGCTCATGAACATTGCCGATTCCGGCAACATCATGCCTCCCAAGACTACATGGTTCGAGCCCAAGCTCCGCTCCGGTCTCGTAATCCATAAACTCGAAGACTAATTCATTGTTATTTAACTTGCCCGCGGCTGCCGTTCCTCCTTATATCTATATCGGGAAGAAGCCGCGGGCTTTTCTTTCTTCTTAGGCTTTATGGCCGTCAAGACTCTATGGCCGATCTGAATTTCATCCGCCAGTCTCGCCTCCCTCTGCTGATGGTTCTCTCTGCTGAAAAGGGTTCCGGACGCGATGCACTCGCTCTCGAAGCTCTCCCGCTTTACACGTCGGTAAGTGCCGAAGAGGCCCCGACGTTCCGCCAGCGTCTTCGCGATTATGCAGCCTCTGGAAATACCGACGCTCTGATCGCCCTCATCCGCGACTCTTTCACGGAATTCCGATACGACGAGTTCCCTCAACTCGAGGCCCACTATCAGGATGTGCTTGCCCTCATGGCTGCCCTCCTCGGTGCCTATCTCGAAAAGTGGGATTACCGTCCTGGTGTAGTGGAGTGGCTTCTCTTCACCGGTAAAGGAAAGCTCCACATCATCTTCAACCTCCGGGGTTCTGCCGAAGAAGCCGCCTCCAAAGCCTCTTTCCCGACTCCCGCTCCAAAAATCGGTGTCAGCTTCTCTGCCTTCGATCGCACAATCGACCGCTGGATTCCTCTTCCATAAATTTCCTCAAAGTATTAAAATGACAAAAAAGCATATAGTCGCCCTGGCCTCTCTCTTTCTTCCGGCTTTTGCATTCGCCCAGGAAGCCGAACCTGAAAAGACGGAAATCCTGAAGATCGACGCCATGGCACGTGTCGACTGGCAACTCGACAATCAGGACTCCCATACCGTCAGCTCCAATACCGGCTTCGGTGCTAAATTCCTCGGTTTCCGAATCGACGGACAGATAATCGACGGCCTTACATACTCCTGGCGCCAACGCTTCACTAAGACTCATGCCGACGGTGCCTTCCTCAACGCCACCGACTGGATTTACCTCAATTACTACATCGACCGCTGGAACTTCCAGGCCGGCAAGGAAATAGTTGCAATCGGCGGTTGGGAATACGACCGCCATCCTATGGATGTGCTCGGCGGTTCCGTTTTCTGGAACAATATCCCTTGTTACGATTTGGGCGTTTCAGTAGGTTATGACATAACTTCTTCCGATCGTCTCACACTACAGGCCACACAATCTCCGTTCTTTACTCCGGAGGACCGCAATCTTTATGCCTACAACCTCATGTGGAGTGCTTCCCACGGCATCTTCCGGCCACTCTGGTCAGCCAACATGATCGAATACGCCAAAGGACATTACATCTCTTATCTTGCCCTCGGCAATCGTTTCGACATAGACAGGGTGACGCTCGAAGTTGACCTCATGAACCGTGCCGCAGCTCATCAGCCCTTCTTCTTCAAGGACTGCTCTGTGATGGCCGATCTTGCATGGACCCCCGATTCGCGTTGGCGTATCCACGGAAAGTACACCTACGATGTCAACCGGTCAAACACCCATGCCGACCTCGCAGTGCTTCCCGGCACCGAGCTCTCCATGATTGGGGGTGGACTCGAGTTCTTCCCGCTCCGCAAGAAAAGCACCGACCTGCGCCTGCATGCAGCCTGCTATTACTCCTGGGGCACGAACGCTAACTCCGCCGACCTCATGCAGGATAAGACCGTATTCTTCAACGTCGGACTTACCTGGCATATGAACATATTCACCCTCCGCCGCTGATATTCAGGAAGACTTTCCCTTCTTTCCCGAGACAGAGCGGCAACTCAAATATCGAACTGTAATACTTTTAATTCTTAACATCTCTAAATGGAACAATCTTTAGACCCTATCGAACCGCTGGATCCCATTGAAGAGGCCTCTTCCTCCGAGTCCAAGTCTGACTCCAAGAAAAAGTCGGTGCTCTCCAAATGGTCGGGTGTAATCTGCCTCGTCATCGTGTTCGGCCTGTTCTATTATTTAGGTCACGTGATGGGTGTGGCAAATATGCTCAACACTATGATGCACACAGCCCACGACCTTCTTCTCAACACCGTCTTCTACCTCATGGCCATATGTGTCCTTACCGGTGCCATAGGCCGTATCTTTGTTGAGTTCGGTGTCGTGAAGCTCCTCGAGCGTATGCTCCGCCCTCTGATGAAGCCGCTCTTCAACCTTCCCGGCGTCGCCTCGCTCGGTGCGGTGATGACTTTCCTTAGCGATAACCCCGCAATCATCTCCCTCGCTTCCGACAAGCGTTTCGGCTCATACTTCAAGAAATTCCAGTTCATCTCCCTCACCAACTTCGGCACAGCCTTCGGCATGGGTCTGCTCGTCATGGTCTTCATGGTAGGGCAGGGCTACTTCTGGCAACCGATGGTGGGATTCTTCGGAGCCTTCTGCGGTTGCATAGTCTCAACCCGACTCATGCAATATTTCGTAGTGAAGAATTTCCCCAACTACGCCCGCGAACTCGCCTATGAAGACACTACCGGTGCCAAGGAAGAGGATAAGAAAGATGAAGGTCAGTCACTCTTCATACGTATCCTCAACTCCCTGCTCGACGGTGGCCGCACAGGTGTTGACGTAGGTCTGGCCATCATACCCGGCGTGCTCATCATCTCCACACTCGTGATGATACTCACCTTCGGTCCCGGTGCGGAAGGTGTCTATACCGGAGCTGCTTACGAAGGGACAGCCCTTCTGCCAAAGCTCGCAGGAAAGATCAACATCATCTTCGAATGGCTCTTCGGATTCGGCGACCCCCACCTCGTAGCCTTCCCCATCACAGCCCTCGGAGCAGTAGGTGCAGCCCTCGGACTCGTTCCGGAATTCATCTCCAAAGGATGGGTAGACGGCAACGCCATCGCCGTGTTCACAGCCATCGGCATGTGCTGGAGCGGCTATCTCTCGACCCACACCGCCATGCTCGACTCCCTCGGCTACCGCGAACT
>CAZPQD010000007.1:0-40381 GCA_964588625.1 uncultured Sangeribacter sp.
CCTTGATGTTGTTGATGTCGTTGAGGGCATCGAAGATACGCATCACGTTAAGACCGTTCTTCACAGCTTCACGGTAGAAACCTTCGAGCACACGGTCAGGATAAGGCACGTAACCGAAGAGGTTGCGTCCGCGGGAGAGTGCGGAGAGCAGGGAGATACCCTTCATCTCACGGCTGCAGCTGCGCAGACGCTCCCAGGGGCTCTCACCTAAATAGCGCATCACGGAGTCGGGCACTGCGCCTCCCCATACCTCCATGATATAGAACTTGGCGTCGCGGTAGAGAGGGAGCAATTTGCTCACATACTCCTGCTTCAGACGGGTAGCAAAGAGAGACTGCTGGCCGTCGCGCAGCGTAAGGTCTCTGATCTTGAGTTTTTTAGTCATGTTATTGATAAAAGCTATAGCGTAAAATTTTCTAAGTGGAATTGAGGCGTCAGCCTCCTGTCAGGGCCTGAAAAATCACGTGGAAATCCGTCGGCGTGCTGACTGCTTGCAAATTTAGTCAATATTCCGCAATCACAAAAATAATCCATGGAAATTTCGTCAGGTTGTATTATCTTTGTGGCTGGAATACATCGGTTAGGTTAGTCTGTGCCCTACAAATAATGCCAATGTCTAAAGAACCGATTGCAAAAAATCACCAGCCATGAAAATAGTAATTCTCGACGGATATTCCGTCAATCCGGGCGATCTCTCCTGGAAGCAACTTGAGGAGATGGGTGAGCTGACTGTCTATGACCGCACCGCTCCGAAGGAAGTCATAGAGCGTTGTAAGGATGCCGACGCTGTGCTGACCAATAAGGTGGTGCTCGATGCCAAGACCCTCTCTCAGTTGCCAAAATTAAAATATATAGGAGTGCTTGCCACGGGCTATAACGTTGTCGACACACCGGCTGCCCGTGAAAGAGGGATAGCCGTCACCAACATCCCGGCTTACAGCACTGACTCCGTAGCCCAGACCGTCATGGCCCTGCTGCTCACCATCACCAATCATGCCGAATACTATGCCCGCGAGAACCGCGAGGGTCGCTGGAGCCGCAATCCTGACTTCACATACTGGGATTATCCATTGATCGAACTGGCGGGCAAGCGTCTCGGAGTAGTAGGCTACGGCAACATCGGGCGAGCCGTATGCCGTATGGCTTCCTCCCTTGGGATGCGCACGGCGGCCTACAGTTCGAAGAGTCCGGAGGAGCTTCGCGAGGTTGAGAAAATGGATCTCGACCGCCTCTTCAGGGAATGCGACGTGGTAAGTCTGCACTGTCCCCTGACAGAGGAGACCCGCCATCTCGTGGATGCCCGCAGGCTTTCGATGATGAAACCCACTGCCATACTCATCAACACCGGACGCGGCCCGCTCGTGGATGAAGAGGCACTTGCGCTTGCCCTCAATGAGGAAAAGATCTACGCCGCAGGACTTGATGTGCTTTCCACCGAACCGCCGGCTCCCGACAATCCGCTGCTCACAGCCCGCAATTGCTACATCACCCCGCATATCGGCTGGGCCTCGAAGGAGGCGCGCATACGTCTTATCGACATAGCGGCCGACAACCTTAGAGCTTTCATTGCAGGGGAGGAAGTAAATAGGGTCGAAGGCTGAATGCCTCTTTGAAGCTTTTGTTTTTCAAAAAAATAGAGAACGGTCTGTAAGCCCGGAAGCTTGCAGACCGTTCTTTCTATTAGATGATTATTCCTTGCGGATTAGTTGGTTATTCCTTGCGGAGGCGGGAGAAATAGAAATCGAGCATATCGCGGGCGGCCGTGAAGGATGACTGCTCATTGTTGAGCACCCGCATCTCCTTCTGTTCAAGGAGTGTGCGGATCTCAGGCATATGATAGAAATTGTCGCGGAGCTGCTCGTTGATGGTTTCTATCATCCAGTATTTGGCCTGCTCATTGCGTTTTCGCTCAAAGAACCCTGTGCGTTTCACATACTCGAAATAGCGGTCGATCATATCCCACACCTTGTCGATGCCGAGGTCGAAATAGCCGCTGTAGGTGATCACTTCAGGTTTCCATTTCGAGGGTGTGGGCGGGAAAAGGTGCAAGGCATTGCGGAACTGCGCGGCCGCTAAGTTGGCACGTTCGATATTGTCGCCATCGCACTTGTTGATTACGATGCCGTCGGCCATCTCCATGATGCCGCGTTTGATGCCCTGCAGCTCATCGCCGGTGCCGGCAAGCTGGATGAGGAGGAAGAAATCCACCATCGAATGCACGGCGGTCTCGCTCTGGCCTACGCCGACAGTCTCCACGAAAATATTGTCATAACCGGCAGCTTCGCAGAGCACGATAGTCTCGCGAGTCTTGCGGGCTACGCCGCCAAGGCTGCCAGCCGAGGGGGAAGGGCGGATGAAGGCATCTTTTTGCTGGGAGAGTTTCTCCATGCGAGTCTTGTCACCCAGGATACTGCCGCGTGTGCGCTCGCTCGAGGGGTCGATGGCGAGTACCGCCAGCTTACCTCCCTGACGCAGTACGTGCAGTCCGAACACATCGATGGAAGTGGATTTTCCGGCGCCGGGCACACCCGTGATGCCGATACGGCGTGAATTGCCGCTGAACGGCAGACATTTTTCTATCACCTCCTGCGCGAGAGCCTGATGCACATCGGCTGTGCTCTCAACGAGAGTGACAGCCTGACCGAGCACGCTGACGTCGCCCTTAAGGATTCCATCTACATATTCTCCGGCAGAGAGCAGACGCTTACGCGCCCTGCGTGCCTGACGGTAAGGATTGACAATAGGTTGGGAACTCACTCCGGAATTGACGGTGAGACCCTTGTATGCTTCATTATTTTCAGGATGTTCCATGTTTTTTTAGGTTTTAGGCTGTAGGCTTTAGTTTTTTTAGGTTTTAGATTTGAGGCTTTAGGCTTTAGGGATCAGTTGGTGGAGATCTCTCCGCTTACGCCTACTGACGTGAGGGGATGCAGCGGATCGTCGGAGACGACCTCTATCTTGAAACTGAATGGGCCGGCAGGAAACTTACGGAAATCAACCGTAGCCTCCACCTTTCCATTTTTCCCACCCTTGAGGATGGCCGGGTAACGCTTCACCTTGAGTGGCACACCATTGGCATAGATACGGGCGACATGCAGTTCTGTCTGACCAGCATTTGAAAGAGTGAAGGTCAAGGGATAAGCCGACGCATTGCGCATTGAGGCAGGATTGATGATTCCCACGTCAAGAAGTCTGGGGGCACATTCCACTCTCGGGGCACGCGCCAAGTCGTCGGCACTCATATTCTGAGTGTCAGGTTCAATGACAGCCGAGACAGTGTAGGTGGCTACGTTTTCCGGCGAGGATGCATCCGGCATTATGTCGAACGCATATTCCACCGGCCCCATCTCCTCTTCATCTCTCGTATTAAGATAGATACTGAGAGTGGCAAGGTCGCCGGGTGGGATTGTTTCCGAGGAGATGGCCACATCAAGAGCTGCCGCAGGCTGACTCCAGACGGGTCGGATGGGCTCAGCACTCTGATTATACAGCGTCACGAAATGATGACGAGAGGAGCCATGACGTACCTTTCCGAAATCCACCTTGCGGGCATCAAGACGGAGCGCACCGGCCTCAACAGGATAGTCAGTGGCGAGGGTCTGCGGAGCACCGATGACTGTACCGCGCATCCTTACTGTGGTAAGGTCATTGTCAGTGCCGGTGTATACCTTTATTGATTTCTCGAAGCGTCCCGGGCGTCCCGCAGGATTGTATGTGAAATTCACGAAGGCCGTGTCGCCGGGATTGATGATTCCCTCCGTATGGGTCTCAGATGTGCAGCCGCAAGTCAACCTCACCCGATTGATCATCGTGGGTTCCGGACCTTCATTGACAAACTTCACTTCACCGGAACGTTTTCCTCCCGCTTCGGGGAATGCCCCGAAATCATATTCTGTGGAGAGCCAGCGAATACCCGCCTGAGCCGGAAGGACACATCCTGCCAAGACAAAGGTCAGGCCCGCTGTCATTACCGTTTTTCTAAGATTATGCCTCAACATACGAGCGGTCTGGGATGAATTACTTCGGCACGACAGTGCCACGTATCTTGAGACGTATCTTCCGCGGATCTCCGTTAGTCTTGACAGTCACCTGTTTGGTGAACGCTCCCGGACGTCCGATGGGATTGAACGTCACCTTTATCTTGTTCTTCTTTCCGGGTGCTACGGGATTCTTGGGATATTCCGGACGTGTGCATCCGCATTCGGCAGTGGCATCAAGGATGACAAGATTGCCATTGCCGATATTGCTGAATTGGAACTCATGGGTCACGGGGCCTCCCTGTTCCTTTATGTTGCCAAAATCAAAGACCGTCTCCTCAAAATGCGGGATGGCCTTTCCTCCCTGATTTTTCTTTTTGGCCTCGGCAGGGAGTGCGAGCAGCAGCACCGACATAACGGCAGCGAAAGCCAGTGCTGCAAGGATTCTCTTTCTTTTCATCATTCCTGAAGTTTTCAGCAAAATTAGAAAATACGCGCGTATTATCCAATTTCCAAAGCATGCTTGTTGAAAAAAACGCCATATCTGCCTGTATGGCCGATATGGCGTCATGTCTTTATAATCTCTTAATTTGTCTTGAACGCAGTCTTTTTAAGGCTACTGTCAGATATTGTCCTCAGCCGGCATATAGTGCTGATAGGGATGAGCGCAGGCGGGACATACCTTGGGAGGCTCAACGCCCTCAAAAATGTAGCCGCATACGAGACACTGCCACTTGATGGGCTTCTCACGTTTCCATACCGTTCCATCCTCTATGCGCTTGCGCATCTTCTCGAAACGCTCGCGGTGATGTGCCTCCACAGTGGCGATGGCGCGGAAGCGGGATGCGATCTCAGGGAATCCCTCCTCTTCGGCCACATCGGCACTCTTCGTGTAGAGATCCACACCCTCCTGTTCCTCCTCGGCAGCAGCGATGGCAAGGTCGGTGGATGTCGGGCCAATCACACCAGTGTCGACAGGTGTGGGAAGACTCGTGCAACCTCCCTCTGTAAGGAATTTCAAGTAAATCTTCGCATGATGCAGCTCATTGTCGGCCGTCTCATTGAAGATATTGGCATACTGGTAATATTGCTCTTTCTGGGCCTGCTGTGCATAGAATGTATAGCGGGTATATGCGGTGGACTCTGCCACGTAAGCTGTCGCGAGGTTCACCTCGGTCTTGGTGCCTTTCAGGCTCTTTGTGTCTGCCATGATTCAATAAGGTTTTTGGTTGTGTGTTTGTTTCTGTGTGTTTCTGCTATTCCAACATTCCCGATGACCAAATGGTTTAACCATGCGCTGACAATTTTCACCGCATTAATTTAGCCACCACCGGGATCATTGCCATCACAGCTTCCGGAGAGCTGACATTAAGACATAAAAAAAGTCTATCCCTTTTCACAAAGAAATAGACCGAAACCTTAATCTTAATTTAATACTATGAAAAACACACGGCAAAGGTAATGCTTTTTTGCCGTTTGACAAGGGAATCAAGCATTAAATGCAACGCAAATTAAGAATTATTAACATTTAAAATTGAAGGTCGCTCCACATTACCTCTGAATTAGCTTAAAAAGGGTCTTTCTCAGGCAAGGTGATATGATTATGAATGGGTGTGGAGATGAGGGCGACGGTGTCAACCTTCTTGATTACCTTTTTGCCGGATGACAAACTTTTTACTAATTTTGTAATCCGTCAGCGGCTGTGTCGGCAAGAAGATCTCTTAGCCCTTTCAAATGTCTTAGCTCATTCAGCTGACGCAGCCTCAAATCTCTAACATGGAAAGACTCTATCAGTATCTGTGGAAGTCGGGAGTGGCCGGCAATAGTTTCCGTCTGACCGACGGACGCCTCCTGCAAGTGCTCGATCCCGGCAGGCTCAACAACGATGCAGGTCCGGATTTCTTCAACGCCAAGGTAAAGGTAAATGGTACAGAATGGGCCGGCAACGTCGAGATCCATGTCAAGGCCTCCGATTGGCTCCGGCATGGCCATGACAACGACCCCGCTTATGATTCAGTGATGCTCCATGTAGTGGCAGTCAATGATTTCCAGCCCCGTCGCTCCGATGGCAATCTCATTCCGCAGCTGGAAATTGTGATGCCCACCGCTTTCTATTCCGCCTACGCCTCCCTTGAGTCCAAAATAAAAGCGATAAGATGTGCCAACAGAATCAAGGAACTGCCTCCACTTGTCGTCACCGACTGGCTCGAGACTCTCGCCATCGAGCGCCTGCAGACAAAGGCGCGCCGTGTTGCCGACACATTGGCTGCCACCGGTTATGACTGGGACCAGACTCTATTCATTGTACTTGCCCGCGCGCTGGGTTTCGGCCTCAACGGAGATCCGTTTGAAATGACCGCCAGATCCCTCCCCCTCAAATTTATCTTCCGCCATTCCGATTCGATTCAGCAGACAGAGGCTCTTCTTTTCGGACAGGCCGGAATGCTCGACCCTTCCCTTCATCCCTCCGATCCCTATTATCAGGGACTTTGCCGCGAATATCGCTTTTTAGGACGCAAATATGGATTGCAACCCATCCCGCCCGGAATGTGGAAACTCTCGCGGTCCAGACCGCAGAATTTCCCTCATCGCCGACTGGCCATGCTCGCCGCTATGTTGGTGAGGGGACTGCCATCGGTGAAAAATCTCTGCAACGCCGCCTCAGATCCGGATGCGCTGGCCGACCTTTTAAGTGTGGAGTTGAGCGGCTACTGGAGTTCGCACGCCGGATTCGGGGGCTTAGAGACTTCTGTACCTACGAGATTGAGTCGCGCAAGTCTTGATTTATTGATGATCAACGCTGTGGCACCGCTCGTGTATGCTTATGGCTCCTATCGCGGCGAACCGGAAATGGCGGAAGCTGCACTTGACCTGCTCTACACTCTTCCAGCCGAGAAAAACTCCCTAATCCGTCAATGGGATAGCCTCGGGCTGCGCAGCAATTCAGCCTTGAGGAGCCAGGCGCTGCTTCATCTTCGCTCTGCTTACTGCGACACCCATAAATGCCTGTACTGCCGTTTCGCACGTGCGTTGCTTAAGAAGGAAGCCAGAGCAGGCTATCTCACCCCCACTCTCTTCTCGCCGGTGGCCCGCAAGAGTATCCTTGTGGCGATGGATTCATTCAAGGGTTGCCTGAGTTCAGGCGAGGCTGGTGAGGCAGTGGCTCGTGGCGTCCGCTACAGGCTCGGTGAAGCCGGGGTTGCGGCCGATCTTTCCATGATTCAGATGGCTGACGGAGGCGAGGGAATGACGGCAGCCATAGCGGAAGCCGTGGAGGGAGAATGGCATAATGTCGTCACATACGGTCCGGACGGCGACCGCGTGCATACCCGGTGGTATCATACCCCTTCCGACTCCACCGCCTGGATCGAAGTGGCCTCTGCGGCAGGGCTCACCTTGCTTCCTCAGGATGCACTCTTGCCTCTTGATACCTCCACGTTCGGAGTGGGCCTCATGATGGCCGACGCAGCCGCCTCGGGTGTGAAAAGGATTGTCCTCGGATTGGGAGGGAGCGCCACTACCGATGCAGCTCTCGGTATCATCCAGGCACTCGGATTCCGGCTCATTGACAACAAGGGCGACATCATCCCCTTCCCGGCGTGTGGACGCGACATGACGAAATTAAAGGAAATATTACCTCCCGAACCGGATAAGTCACTGTGGCCTAATGAGTGCACTCTGGTGCTTGCCTGCGATGTGGATGCCCCTATGTACGGTCCCAAAGGTGCAGCCCGCGTGTTCAGCCGGCAGAAGGGGGCGTCCGAAGAAGAGGTTGCACTTCTTGACGAAGGTCTGAGGAATGTGGCCGGATGCTTGAAGCGGATGGTGCCTGGCTTCCGACCAGAGTCTGCCGGCTATGGTGCGGCCGGTGCCTGCGGTGCAACTCTATGCGCCCTGCTTGGTGCGGAGATAGCAAGCGGCGCCGATATCGTTCTCGATGCTGTGGCAGATTCAAAACCGGAAGGATTCTTTCAGGATTTCGACCTTATGATCACCGGCGAAGGAGCCTCCGACCGGCAGACATTGATGGGGAAAGTGCCGGTTAAAGTGCTCGGCAGGGTCACGGCCGACTGCCGGTCAGTCTTGCTGTCGGGAGTGATCGACAGCCCGGAAATATTCTTAGACGCAGGATTCAGCGAAGCAAAGAGCATCAATAATCCTGAGATTGAGAAGGTGTGTATGCCGACCGCAAATCCTCTTGAAAGAGCCGTCGCCAAGCTCCGACTTGAAAAGGCCGCCGAAAGATACTGCATGTAGAAGCTGACTGACAGTCCTTATTTATATTTTTGGGAAGACTCATGAAGTTTTCCTAATTTTGCAGAGCAATTCCCCCTCAGGATTGTTAAGACTAAAGATATAAAGGTATTAACGATAAGCGAGGAGCAAACTCGCGATAAGAATAGTAAAGACAGATGGCTCAGAGACGAGACAACCGGCGGCGCGGAGGCTTTCAGGAAGACCGTGTGCTGGCATGGCGCAACGAGACAGAGGCAGCCCGCCCTCTGATGGAGTTCGTAATGGAGCGGCGTCCCGACGTGAAACGTACCGATGTGAAGACATGGCTCAAGTATGGCCATCTGATGATCGACGGCATCGTGACGACGGCTTTTGACGCGCCTGTTGGGCCGGGTCAATGGGTTGAACTCAATTTGGCCAGACCCTTTGTGGTGCTGAAGCATCCCCGCCTCAAACTCGTGTATGAGGATGACGACGTGATTGTCGTCAACAAAGGCTATGGACTTCTTTCCGTCGGCACAGAAAGCCACCGGAAAGAGGAATCGGCCTTCAGCATCCTGCGCGACTACGTGAAGCGCCAGCATCCCACAAACAAGCTTTACGTCGTGCATCGTCTTGACCGTGACACATCCGGACTTATGATGTTCGCCAAAAACGAACAGGCTCAGGAAACACTTCGTCACAACTGGAACAATATGGTGCTGGAGCGCACATATGTGGCGCTTCTCGAAGGGGCATTACGTCAGGACTCGGGATATGTCAAAAGTAGACTGGCTGAAAATTCCCAGTTTGTGGTCTATAGCACTGATGAACCCGGCGAGGGAAAACTGGCCGTCACCCACTATAAGGTGCTTCGCAGGGCCAATGGCTTTACACTTGCCGAGTTCTCCCTCGACACAGGCCGCAAGAACCAGATACGCGTGCATTGCAAGGACCTCGGCCATCCCATTGTCGGCGACCGTAAATACGGAGCCAAACATAGCCCCATAGGCAGGCTTGCTCTTCATGCCCGTACGCTCCGCTTCGCCCATCCGGCTACCCGTCGCGACATGCGCTTCGAGACTCCTGTGCCCTCCAGATTCATGGCTCTCGTCAAGGTGGGAGGACAGGATCCTAATACGGAGTCTAATGTTGAATCAATGAAATCAGAGGAATGAAATTAGACACATCATCATATTACCCCGAACCGCTTCTCCCCCCCGAAGATGAAGGGGAGAAGAAGGCTGCCGAGACATCCGGCGGGTCTTCCCTATTCCCAAAGAGTGACCTCCACGATAAGGATGAAGACATCGACGACATCCTCGATGAGATCGAGGATAAGGCGGACTTTGACTCCAAGAACCCGATGGCGGGAGGGCCGGTCGATATGCTATCGACGCTGCTTTCATGGATCTTCGTGCCGCTGCTCATGCCCGTTTATGGCATGATGTTGCTTTTTGACCTTACCATACTCAGCTATGCTCCCTCTTCAGCCAAATGGATATTCACGCTTGTGGTGCTCCTCATCAACTGCGTGATTCCCATGATCCTTATCTTGCTCCTGAAGAAACTCGGCATTGTGCAGGATTACGGACTGAATGGACGTAAGGAACGTCTCATACCTTATGTTATCACAGTGCTCTGCATGGGAGCCACCGCCTGGTACGTCTGGGCCAAGGGGGCTCCTCTATGGATAGCGATGTTCTTTGCAGGAGGCGGCCTGGCGGCTTTAATCAATCTCTGCATCAATTTCAAATGGAAGATTTCTGCGCATGCGGCAGGTATCGCGGGGATAGTTGCCATGCTTGTGCATGTGGCCCACATGGCCTTCCGTCCTGACAACGCTGCCTTCACGTGGCTTATCATCTGGATTGCCCTTGCCGGTATGCTGGGAAGTGCCCGGGTATGGCTCGGACGTCATACGGTATGGCAGGTCGTAGCCGGTCTGGCCGTAGGATTCTGCAGCGTCTATTTCCTTGTTACTTTTGTGTAAGATATGACTTTATCTCAAGATATTAAAGGTTCGGGTGCCTCCAGATATGCTTTCAGCCGGCGCCGTTCTTCCGAAGCACGAGTTGCCGGAGTAGGGATTGGCGGCGACAATCCTGTACGCATCCAGTCTATGACAAACACCGACACGCTCGACACAGAGGGAAGTGTGGCGCAGATCCTACGCATTGCCGATGCGGGAGGAGAACTCGTCAGACTGACCACCCAGGGTGTTCGTGAGGCTGAGAATATGGCGGAGATTCGCCGTAGGGTCAGGGAGAACGGCTGCGACGTCCCGCTCGTTGCGGACGTGCATTTCAATCCGAAAGTAGCCTTCACTGCGGCTGCCACGTGCGACAAAGTGCGCATAAACCCGGGTAATTTTGTAGATGCGGCCCGCACTTTCCAGAAGCTTTCATATTCTGATGAGGAATACGCCGGGGAGATTGAGAAGATACGCCGTACGCTTGTTCCTTTCCTTGACGTTTGCCGCGAGCACTCCACTTGCGTGCGTCTGGGTGTGAACCATGGCTCGCTCTCCGACCGAATCATGAGCCGCTATGGAGATTCGCCGGAGGGAATGGTGGAATCTGTGATGGAGTTCCTGCGGATCGCCGGGGAAGTGGATTTTCATAATATCGTGATTTCCATAAAGGCCTCCAACGTGGTAGTGATGACACGCACTGTCCGTCTTCTCGCAGAAGCGATGGAGAAGGAGGGAATGCATTATCCTTTGCATCTTGGAGTGACGGAGGCTGGCGACGGCGAGGATGGCCGCGTGAAGAGCGCTGTCGGCATCGGCAGTCTGCTGCTTGAAGGTTATGGCGACACTATCCGCGTATCGCTAAGCGAGGATCCCGAGAATGAGATGCCCGTAGCGGCCATGCTCCGCGACTTCGCAGCATCGCGCGAAGGGACTGTGCCTCCCGATTGCGAACCTCTAAGCGGCGATGCCCGTTCGCACTCTTACCCTATCCCAGAGTTCGAGACAGTCAGATGGCCTCTTGTCATCGGGCATGACATAGCATTTGATGGAGCGTCGTCAAGGTGGCATACTGCCGAAGCAGAGGATGAGATTCCCTCGTTCGACGATGAATTGCCTGTAGTGGTAAGTTGCAACGCTCCCAACCGAATGGCGTGGGTGATGTCGTGGATCGACCGTTTTGTGCTCTCGGGAGCTAAGAACCCGGTGATAGTACGCTTCAGTTATCCTGATGCCGATTGGCAACGGCTTCAGGTTGAGGCTTCCGCAGAGTTTGGCGGTCTATTGCTTGGAGGTTATTGCTCCGGCATCTGGATTGATGCTCCTCAATTTACGGCAGAAAAGGTTTCGGACCTTGCCCTAAGCATTTTGCAGGCTGCACGTCTGCGCACGAGTCGCACGGAATATATCGCTTGTCCCGGATGCGGCCGCACGCTATTCGACCTTCAGACCACCCTTCGCAAAGTGAAGGAGGTGACTTCTGACCTTGTGGGCCTGAAGATAGGAGTGATGGGATGCATCGTCAACGGTCCGGGCGAAATGGCCGATGCCGACTATGGCTACGTAGGAGCCGGTCCGGGACGTGTCAGCCTCTACAAAGGGAAACAGCTCATCAAGAAGAATCTCCCTGCCGAAGAGGCCCTCCCCGCACTCCTCGCCCTCATCGCCTCCGACCGCTCCACAATCAATTAATCTCCCCCCAAAAAAATATTCATGGAAGAATACATCGAACCTTCGAAGGATGAAATTGAGATGGCTTTTGTAGCATCCTGCATAGAGGATGTGGCCGATCGCCTCGGCGTTCCTTACATAGAGATCTTCGAACGCATGGACGATGTTGGCATGATTGACAAATACATATATCCTTTCTACGAAACACTCCATACTGAAAGTAGAGAAAATCTCACGACAAGCCTAATTGACACCCTTAACCGCTGGGAAAATGAAACCAAATGATGGAATAGTAGAAGTCTACCATGCCGGTACTGCAAAGGTTGACAAACCGGACTGTAAGTATGGAAGGAAAAATCTGGATTTTGGGCATGGATTTTATGTCACAGACATCTATGACCAAGCACTGAATTTTGCCAGATCGAAAGCTGCTGACCGAAAACAGTCAGGTATAATTAACACTTATCTTCTTGACAAAGAAGCTTTTTTGAAGGAAACATCCAAGGTTAAGATATTTGAAACATACGATGATGAATGGCTTGAATTTATTGTAGCTTGCCGCTCAGGCAATGATGTCTGGCAAGAGTACGACTATGTAGAAGGGGGTGTTGCTGACGATCGAGTAATCAACACTGTCAATCTCTTTATGCAAGGTTTTATTTCGAAGGAGAGGGCTCTGACCAATTTGCGATATCTGAAACCTAATAATCAAATTTGCATCCTCAATCAAGAGCTTCTTGACAAGCATTTGAAATTTAAAGATTGCTTAACACTCCCTGATAATGGACTTTTATAACAAAGAACTTAATGATATACTCCGGTGGGGTCGAATTGGATCCATATCATGCCGGATTGCAGAAAAGCTTAATATTCCTCCGTTGCAGGCGCTGAAGGATTTTTTCCGTAGTGAGACGTGTGAAAGATTCCACAATCGAAAAACCGGTCTCTATCTCTACAGTGACCTCTACATAGTGGATGACTATCTACTTGAACTGGAAGCTAAAATTGTGAAATAATAAAGAAAACCGCGGAAGCATGTGTGCTTCTGCGGTTTTCTTTATGAGTTGGGACGGGCGGTCACTTCACGCTCCACTCCACTCCGTTCTTGGTGTCTTTGATGTTGAAGCCAAGTTCGGAGAGCTTGTCGCGGATGAGGTCGGAAGTGGCCCAGTCTTTGTCTGCCTTCGCTTTGGCGCGGATCTCCATCAGCAGATCCATAGCTCCGCCAAATGCCTCAGCTGCTTTCCCATCCTCACCTTCGGCTGAGAGACGCATGCCGAGCAATTCAACGAGGAATACGTCGAAGAGCCTGCGCAACTTCTCAATATCTTCGGTTGAAAGGGTGATCTTGCCGTCGGCTGCCTGGTTGATGTAGCGGCAAGCCTCAAAGAGCTGGGCTATCACCATCGGGGTGTTGAGATCATCATTCATGGCTTCGTAGCAAGCCTTCATGAAGTCGGGGAGCTCAACGCTGCTCTTGTCTGCAGGAGTTAGTTTCTGCAGACGCGCATAACCTTCCGTTATCTTCTGCAGAGCCTTTTCAGCAGCCTGGAGGGCTTCGTTGGAGAAATCCACAGTGCTGCGATACTGGGCCTGAAGGATGAAGAAACGGATTGTCATCGGCGAATAGGCCTGCTGCAGGAGCGGATGCGAACCGTCGTAGAACTGCTCGAGGGTGATGAAATTGCCGTATGACTTACCCATCTTCTTGCCGTTGATGGTGATCATGTTGTTGTGAAGCCAATACTTCACAGCCTCATGTCCCTGGGCTGCCACACTCTGCGCTATCTCACACTCATGGTGGGGGAACATCAGGTCGAGGCCGCCTCCATGGATGTCGAAAGTCTCTCCAAGATACTTGGTGCCCATCGTGGAGCATTCGAGATGCCAGCCGGGGAAACCTTCGCTCCAGGGAGAGGGCCAGTGCATTATATGCTCCGGGGAAGCCTTCTTCCAAAGGGCGAAATCGAGCGGATTTCGCTTCTCATCCTGTCCGTCGAGCTGACGGGTGGTATTGAGCAGATCCTCGATATTTCTGCCGGAGAGTTTCCCGTAGTCGTGGCTGCGGTTATATTTCTCCACATCGAAATACACTGATCCGTTGCTCTCATAAGCATAGCCGGCGTCAAGAATCTTCTTGATATATTCTATCTGCTCGATTATATGGCCTGAGGCATGGGGCTCTATGCTCGGGGGAAGGACATTGAGCAGCTCCATGTCATGATGGTAGCGGTTGAGATAGAACTGCACCACCTCCATTGGCTCAAGCTGCTCGAGACGCGCTTTTTTTGCAATCTTATCCTCGCCGGAATCAGCATCATGTTCGAGATGGCCTACATCGGTGATGTTGCGCACATAGCGTACCTTATAGCCCAGATGGCGCAGATAGCGGAAGAGGATGTCGAAAGTGATGGCCGGACGGGCATGCCCTAAATGGGCGTCACCGTAAACCGTTGGTCCGCACACATACATCCCCACATGTCCCTCATGCAGGGGCTTGAAGAGCTCTTTGGTGCGGCTCAGGGAGTTGTATAGTAGCAGATTGCTGTCCATCGCTTCGTGGTTTTATCAGTTGTTGCCTACGCCGGGATTCTTCGGAGCACGGGGCTTGATCTCGCCGAACTGTGCCTCGTATTTCTTCACATTGTCGGTGAGGGCGAACATGAGCTGCTTGGCGTTCTCAGGGCTCATCACGATGCGGCTTACCACGGGAGCCTGGGGCATGCCGGGAGCGGCGAAAATGAAGTCGATGAGGAACTCTGTGGGGCCATGGCCGATCATTGCGAGGTTGCTGTATTTGCCGTCGGCCACTTCAGGGCGCAGCTGGATCTGAATCTGATTCTGATTCGGGTTCTTGTTTTCTGCCATTTTTGTAGTTGGTATTAATTATGTTTTTATTAGTCTTTTCTTGTTTGGGAATGCGAAGATAATACTTTTTTTCGGAATTGTGGCAACGCCGCTCCGCTTTTTGCGCATTCAATTCTATTTTTACGTCTCAAACGGGATTATCGGCCAGCGAGGCCTGAATCTCCGTAGAGGATTCATACGCTACGCAAGGCCGGCTCTCCGATTCTATGCGGCCGTCGGCCATAGTCACCACTCTGTCGGCGATGAGAGCGAGTGTAGGATCATGGGTCACCATAACGAAGGTCTGCCCCAATTCGTCGCGAAGGCGCGTGAAGATGTGCTGTATCTCATCGCGGTTGCGAGAGTCGAGACTGCCTGTTGGCTCGTCGGCGAGCACCACCTCCGGCTTGTTGATGAGCGCACGGGCTATCGCCGTGCGCTGGCGTTCGCCACCGCTCATCTCTCCCGGTTTATGATGAAGCCTATCTCCAAGTCCGAGCATCTCGAGCAGTCGCTTGGCCTCCTGCATGGAATGCTTTCGGCTTTCCCCGGCTATCAAGGCGGGCAGTGCCACATTCTCCTGAGCCGTAAACTCGGGCAGCAGCTGATGAAACTGAAATACGAAACCGATGTTGCGGTTGCGGAACTCCGATAGCTTCCGGTCATTCATCGCCGTAAGCTCTATGCCGTCATACCGTACGCTGCCACGGTCGGGACGATCGAGCGTACCGGCTATCTGCAGCAGGGTGGTCTTGCCTGCCCCGCTTGGTCCTACAACAGCCACTGTCTGACCCTCCTCAATCTTGAGGCTCACGCCTGAAAGCACCGTGAGGGAGCCATATGATTTCCAGATATCGTTGATTTCTATCATTAAAAAACTTTGTTTTTGGGAAGAAAACTCTGCAGAAGAGTATCCTTACATCAGAATTTGCCGAGTTTGCGCAGTACATAGTTGGCCATCATGATTCCGAAGATGGCAGGGATGGAAGCCAGAGTGCCATAGGATGAACGTTTGTTGGCAGACTCCGTCATTATCAATGATGCTGACCGGGGAGCCTCCGTACTGGCCACAACCGTAAGCTCGCGGCGCAATCCTTTTTTCTTAAGCCGCTGGCGCACAGCCCGTGCAAGACCATCCTCGCGTGTAGACCAAAGATTTGTGTAGACTATATTCGTAGGGTCTACCCTGCCGCCTGCTCCCATTGATGATATAATAGGCATACCCCTTCTCCAACACTCCTCGATAAGGGCTGTCTTGGGAGCCACAGTGTCAATGGCATCCACCACGAAATCAAAACCCTTACCAAGTATATCCTCCACATTGTCGGGAGTCAGGAATTGCATAAGGGGAGTAACTTTCGCCTCAGGATTTATATCGCGAAAACGATCTGCAAACAGCCGGACTTTGGATTCCCCTATCGCCTGCCGAGTGGCGATGAGCTGGCGGTTGAGGTTGGATTCCGCCACATTGTCGGCATCCAACAGTGTCAAGTTGCCTACTCCGGAACGCAACAGCATCTCGGCGGCATATCCTCCAACGCCTCCGACTCCCACCACCAAAACGTGGGCGGCAGAAAGCCGGGCGGCCGCTTCCTCACCTATCAGGCGAAGTGTGCGGTCGTCCCAACTCTCAATTCCTGCCTCCCGGACTGTCGTAGAATCAATAGCCATCCGGACGAATCCAGGAACCCTTGAACCCTGTCTCGGCTACAGCTGCCTCCACCTGAGCAGCGTGCTCGCTGTCTTCGGGAAGTCCATGCACCTCAAGCACCTTGTCGGTGCTATCCAGTTCCATGCTCCACTGTGCGTTGGGGAATTTCTTATTCATCCCTGCGAGGATTGTGTCGCGACATCCCTCGCATTTTGCATTTGTCTTGAATCTCATGTCTTTATGATTTTCTAAAAATTTTTCTTCTATGTAATTTTTTCTCTCTATGTTTATACGCCTTGCGGCGGCTATGGTTCAACCTAATTCCAAATTACAGATGTTTGATTTTCCACTGCTTGGGGTGAAGGTTGTTGGCGCGGTTGCCAAGATTCTTTACGAGACCCAACGGCAATCCCTGATAAGTCACCACAGTCATCCCTTTCGCAGCCGCAGGCAGTTGCAGGGGTTCTCCTCGGAGATAGGACAATGCTGCCGGTTGCTCCACCTCTACTTCCTGCAGACTTCCTCGCCGGTAGGCCTTCGAGAGTACCAATGGTACTGCCGGACACCAATCGCGGCCCCTGAGTTCGGCTACGGTCACACCTCTGTCAAGTATCTTGACATGAGGATCGAGCGCACTGCAGATTTCAGCCACAGCCGGTGTCATGGCTTCGGCGCGCGTGCCATCGGTAAAGAAATTCCAATTCACATCTTTATCAAGCCAATCCTTCAGCGGCGAGAAATCAATCTTGTGTTCTTCCTTTCCCTTTTTCTTGTTGCGCCCCGGTTTTAAACGCGAACCATATGACGGCACTTCCCCTTCTCCGGCATCCGCCGGCTTTCGGAGCATCCCTACAAAGAGTCCTTCGCCTCGTGTGGCATGAGGCATAAAGCGCAAAGCAGGATATTCGCCGACGAGGGCGGGCATTATACCTCCCATTCCCACCAATCCCGTATCCACTGGTTGCAGCCCCATATCCTCAACAAGGAATTTTAAATTCTCCTCATCTTCCCTGAGATTGAAGGTGCAAGTGGAATATATCATGATTCCTCCGGGTCGGAGTGTCTTGCAGGCATTGGAGAGTATTTCGCGTTGGAGGGCGGAGCATTCCTCCACGAGTCTTTCGCTCCATTGCTCCCTTGCCATGGCTTCCTTGCGCATCATCCCTTCCCCTGAGCAGGGCGCATCCACTGCCACAATATCGAAGATTTCACCTGTCTTGGCAAAATCTGCTGAATCGGAACTGCACACGGCATACGCCGGATAACCCCATTTGGCCATATTCTCGCGCAAGGCTCCGGTGCGCTGCCCGACATATTCATTGGCCACTATCACTCCCTCTGCCGGCAAACGTGAAGCCATTGCTGTAGTCTTTCCTCCGGGAGAGGCGCACATATCGAGTACCCGGGGCGTCTCTCTTCTTTCCTCAGGGAGCAACGTGAGTGCCAACTCCATCAGATTACCATAGACCATCGACGAAGGATCCTGCACATATATAGCCCCGGCATGAAGCAGCGGATTGAGGGTAAACACCGGTCTTTCGTCAAGGTAGAATCCATCCGTATTCCACTCCACACGCGCAGCCACGGGATAACCTGCCTCAGCGGGCGACCTCAATTTTGAAGGATTGATCCTCACACCTACGGAAGGTTCCTCCTCCATAGCAGCCAAGAATGACGGAGCATCCAGCCCTGGCAACTTCTCAGCCATCTGCTTGAATCCAGAAGGAAGTGACATCTTATCTATCGTTATTTTTGCAAGTTAATCAATATTCAAAACTGCCGAGGAAAGCCGCGAGGCCATCCCTCCCGTTCCTCCTGCAAATTTAATAAAACTTTATATGCCGACAAAAAAAGCACCATCTTCCGCCTCCTGAGCCTTAAATTAGATCAGCGACAAAATTTACGAGACAACCTAAATCAGGAGAACTCTGCTCTTGAAGCGGTCGGGAGACCACTCCTCACTGTCGGAGCCGTCCCCTCCCTAACTTTTGGCTTCTTTCCATGGGATGAAGAATTTTTTGTAATTTTGCATAATTACGCCCCTCGCTCCTCGTTATCACATAGGAATTGTTTCCTATGCTCCTCCTCGGGAACCTTGGTTCCCGGGTCTTTTTATTGTGTCTCTAAAGCTCTGTCTATGTCTTTGCCTGCGGCTCTTTACCTCATCCCTGTCAGCATCAGCGACGCTCCTATTGAAAGTGTGATTCCTTCGGGCAATCTGACGGTGGCGCGCCAGATACGCCATTTTATCGTGGAGAATGTGCGCACTGCCCGACGCTTCCTGCGCCGCTGCGACCGTTCGTTTCCTATCGATGAGACCACTTTCTATGAGCTTAACCGACATACTGACCTATCGGCTGTCAGTTCCTATCTCGAGCCGCTCCGAAAGGGGTTGCCGGTGGGAGTGATGAGCGAAGCAGGGTGTCCTGCCGTGGCTGACCCGGGTGCGATTGCTGTTGAGATTGCCCAAAGGGAAGGACTGAAGGTGGTGCCGCTTGTGGGCCCGTCGAGCATTCTGATGGCTCTGATGGCCTCGGGGTTCAACGGTCAGGGATTTTCCTTCCACGGGTATCTGCCCATTGAAGAAGCCGACCGCTCCCGGCGCATCCGCGAACTGGAACAGCTTTCCGCCAAGACAGGGATGACACAGATCTTCATCGAGACTCCCTACCGCAACAACAGGATGCTTGCCGCACTCGCCTCCACATTGCGTGGAGACACACTCGTCAGCGTGGCCTGCAACCTTACTGACCCTGAGAAGGAGTCGGCAAAAACGATGCCGGCCTCCCGCTGGAGGAAGGAAAAATATGACTATGACAAGATGCCGGCCATCTTCCTTATCTACCGAAAATAAATGCGACATAAGAAAATAACCTTTCAAGACCATCCTCAACTTGATTTCGGCTGGACTGACACACCCCCGGAGCAGGATCCCTTCGTGGTGGCTCCAGCCCAGGAAACTGACCGACGCCTGAATTTCATCTCCCTTGGGTCTGGCTCAAGTGGCAATTGCTGCTATCTGGGCACCGAGAACGGAGGATTGCTCATAGATGCCGGTGTTCGCGCGGACGTCGTGGAAGACGCCCTGCTTCACAATGGCCTGAGCATCGACAACGTGAGGGGTATTCTCCTTACGCATGACCATGCCGACCATATCAAGTATGCATATACCCTGCTTCGCAACCATCGTCATATAAAATTATTCTGCACCTTGCGTGTGCTCAATGGAATCCTGCGCCGCCATTCGATATCGAAGCGCATCAAGGAGTATCATATTCCTGTGTTCAAGGAGATTCCCTTCAAAGTTATGGACTTTGAGATAACGGCTTTTGACGTGCCTCATGATGGCTCCGACAATATGGGGTTCAGTATAGAGTTCGAAGGACGCCGTTTTGTGGTGGCCACGGATTTGGGCGCCGTCACTGAACGTGCGCGCCATTACATGAGCCGCGCGAATTATCTCATGATTGAGGCCAACTACGACTTGCAGATGCTTCGGCTCGGACGCTATCCTCAGTATCTAAAGGCTCGCATACAGACCTCTCATGGCCACCTTGACAATAACGATACAGCCGCATTCGTAACCGAGATTATGAATCCGGAGCTTGAATACATCTTCCTATGTCATCTTTCTGCCGACAACAATACCCCTGAGATAGCCCTTGCCACAGTGGGCGATGCCCTGCGCAATGCCGGCTACAAAGTCGGCACTGCTTCAGGCACATTAGCCGACAAGGCCTGCGATGTGCAGCTTATGGCCCTTCCCCGCTATGAGGCTTCACGACGCTTTGTCTTCCGCCGCTGACTCCCCATTCCCTGACGAATCATAATATTATTCATTAACATTTTTTGGGAAATCTTGGCTGATTACGAATGAAGGCTTTCACTTTTTAAGCTTTTAGTAATTGCTATTCGGAGAATTGTTTGTAAGTTTGCAGCGTTTTTTGAAACAACCATTTCTGGAATTATGGAAATATGTGGAGATGACACCTCCCGAAACACTTGCAGCGGCCTGAGTCTCAGACTTCTGATCACTGTGCTGCTGCTTACCGCCTTCATTGCCGGATGCCGGAAGACCACTGAGGAGACCGGCTCACAGGATGACACTGCAGAGACGTATCATGCCGACAACGACATAGCGATGGTGGTGCGCAGTCTGGCAGATGCCATCTGTGTCGGCGAACCGCTCGATTCCGCGGATTACGATTATGACGGTGTGCTGACCGACGGTCAGGGCACTCCGCTTTATACCGATGTGCAGGGCACACCGGGGCAGTGGGAGGTGAATGTGGTGAATCCCGGAAAGGCCGTGATACGCAACCTTTATCTCGGAGACCTTCTCCCCGGCGATCTTGAAGCCTATATTGCATCAAGCATGAATCTAAGCGAAAACGACATAATTGCATCCGATGAGTTCGATGCCGATGATGAATCAGAACTCACGCTCTACGGTATTCCCGGCGGCGAACTACGTTTTGAAACCCGAGCCGGCATCGCCCCCAATGGTCTTGAAGGCCCGCTGATGAGCATTGTGCTCGTTGCCTCCAACGACCGCTAAGCCAAAACCTACGACTGACTCCAGATGACTTCTGTCAACGGAAACAAAGATAAAGAAAGAGAGAGGCATTCCTCGTGCCTCTCTCTTTTTATTTACTACACTTTGATTCTTTTATTTACACTTTGACTCTTCAATTATTCTTTTCCAGAAGTTCAAAGGCCTTGGCATAGTTGCGGATCTGCTTCACCATGGCCACGAGTCCGTTGCTGCGCGTAGGCGACAGATGCTCGCTCAGGCCGATCTTGTCGATGAAATAGAAATCGGCATTTGCTATCTCCGAAGGCTTGCGGTCGTTGACAACCCGCATAAGTAAAGCCACGATTCCTTTCACTATCAGGGCGTCGGAATCAGCCTGGAAATGTATCACGCCATTGTCCTCCTTCTTAGCATCGATCCATACCCGGCTCTGGCATCCTTCGATGAGATTGGCCGGAGTCTTTTCATTTTCGGGATATTCGGGCAGGGTGTTGCCTAAATCTATGATATACGCATAACGGTCCATCCAGTCGTCAAGACCGGAAAACTCTTCTATTATCTCGTCTTGTGTTTCGTTGAGTGTCATTGCTTTCAAGTTTTTGAAGTTTTACGCCGAGGAAAGTTTCTAAAAATTCTCCCGCGGCTTCTCTTTAGAGAGAACGCCGCGGGAGGTTATTCTGTTTTATAGATCTGTAGATAGACTGGTGTTAACCAAATTTCATTAGTCTCAGGTTAGTCTCAGGCTTCTACCTCAGCGGCTACAGCCTCTCCTTCGGCCGACTCCTTGAGCGGAGTCTCATCGTCGGATGTGGCAGACTCGAGCTTCTTCATCACTGAGAATATGAAGGCGGCGGAAACGAGGCAGATGCAGGCCAGTATCACCCAGAGTACCCATACGGGAATCTTTCCCCAGAGCAGCATCGGGATAGACACCAGATAGTTGCCTACGGCTGTGGCGGCAAACCATCCACCCATCATCGAACCCTTCAGCTTCGGAGGTGCCACTTTGCTTACGAAGGAGATACCCATCGGTGAGAGAAGGAGCTCAGCGAAGGTGAGAAGCAGATAGGTGGAAATAAGCCAGTTGGGAGAAACGGAGCCTGAAGTGCCGGTCACTCCGGAAGCAGATCCGATCACCATCACGCCATAAGCCACGGCTGCCATGATCATACCGTAACCGATCTTTCGAGGTGCGCTCGGCTCCTTGCCTCGTGAAGCCAGCCAACCGAATATGGCGAGCGAGACCGGAGTGAGGGCCACAACGAAGAAGGGATTGAACTGCTGATAGATCTGAGGCTGGAGGCCACTGACGGGATTGGGAGTTATGCTGTAGAAGTACCAGATGACACCGGCTGCCGCCAGGAAGATGATGGCTGAGATAGCCTTGCCACTCCCTTTCTTGCTCTGGAAGAATCCAAAGAGGGCATAAACGCCTACCGCCACGCTGAGCAGTGCCCAGACGTTGAAGCCGATACGAGTCCAGCCGGAAGCCTCGGGATTCGTGCAGCTCTTGGCAAACTCTGTGAGTGTGGCGCCATTCTGATGGAACACCATCCAGAAGAAGATGACAACGGCGAAAACGAGAAGCAATGCCACCACTCGGGCCTTTGTCTGGGCTGGTGTAAGTTCCGGACCGACAGAGGCTGCGGTTTTTGCGCCGCCGTTCTTCTTATCTGTAAGGATATGAGCGTAGGTGCTTCTGCCAAGGAAGTAGATGAGGAAGCTGAGAATCAGCGATCCGCATGCCACAGCGAAAGCATACCCGTAGCCGGTGGTGAGAGTGGTGATATATGAATCGCAGAAAGCGGTCATATCAGTCACATTCATTCCATTCTCAGCAGCAAGCTTCGTGATCTGCTCGCCTACGGCATGACTGCCGTCAAGATATTGGTTGCAGAGCGAAGGAAGTGCGGAAACATAGGTCAGACCGGCACCCTTCATCGCCACGTTGGTCATGGCTGTGGCCATCATCGGAGCAAACATGGATCCGATGTTGATGGCCATATAGAAGAGTGAGAAGGCTGCGTCTCGTTGGTTGCTGTAGCGAGGATCGTTGTAGAGGTCGCCCACCATCACCTGGAGGTTGCCTTTGAAAAGGCCCGTACCGGCAGCGATAAGGAAGAGCGCGCAGCAAAGAATTGCAAGTGAAGTGTTGCTGCGGATGTCAGTCGGGATAGCCATGATGGCATATCCCGCGAGCATGACGAAGAGACCCGTCACCACGCATTTTGAGAAGCTCCACTTGTCGGCCACCCAGCCGCCAACGAGCGGCATGAAGTAGACGAGGGCAAGGAAGCCGGCGTAGATCTGACCTGACACTGCGGAGTCAAGTCCGAATTTGGCCTGAAGGAAGAGCAGGAAGATCGCCAGCATCGTATAGTAGCCGAAGCGTTCTCCCGTGTTGGCTAAAGCAAGGACATATAGTCCTTTAGGTTGGTTTTCAAACATAGGGACAACTGATTATTTTCCAGTGACGCGTTCAAGCCAGTTGACCATGCCGAGCATGATTCCCATGGAGACCACGCAGACGGAGAGGAATACTGTCCAAGCCACCCAGATAGGGCAAGCGTTATAGATGAGCGGACCGATCCAGAGCAGCAGGTTGCCTACAGCTGTGGCACCGAGCCAGAGACCCTGGCAGAGACCTTGCAGATGTTTAGGAGCCACTTTCGACACGAAGCTCAGACCCAGCGGAGAGATGAAAAGCTCGGCAACCGTAAGGAAGAAGTAGAGCACGAAGAGCACCCATGGACCGGTCTTGAGCGAAGCAGCTTCAGCAGGAGGCAGAGCCTTGAATACCTCGGCCGAGGGGTAACCCTTGATGAGCGAGAAGACAGCAAGGAATATGTAAGCCAAGCCTGCCAGACCCATACCGATGGCGATTTTGCGGGGTGTGGAGATCTCTTTCCCACGTTTGGAGAGATTGCCGAAAAGCAGCATCACAAGCGGGGTGAGGATAATCACGTAGAAGGGGTTGAGTGCCTGCCATATCTCAGGCTGCACGGAGTCGGTCTTTACGAAGTCGCGGGCGAAGAGGGAAAGGGATGTGCCGTTCTGATGGAATGAGAACCAGAAGAAGATGGCGATGCCAAGCACCGCGAAAAGGGCAGCCATTCGCTGCTTGATCTCGCTGGCCATCTTCGCCTTCTCCTCGGGAGTGTAGCTGACGCTCTCTTCCTTCTCCTTCTTTGCAGGAGAGGGCAGACCATTCTTTGTGCAGAAGAAAATGGTCAGGGAGATGAGCATGGCAGCCACTGAGGCTATGAAGGAGTAATGTATACCGGTATTGAATACGTTGAGATACTCCGAACAGAAAGCAGCCATATCCTTGCCTTTCATACCCACCTCAGTGGCGAGGGCATAAAGGTTGTTCATGTTCTGAGTGTCCATACTGTCGGTCAGGCTCAGGTACTCATGGCAGAGGGCAGGAAGGGAAGCGTTGTAGAGAAGGCCGTTCTCGCCAAGCCACCAGCTGCGGAGCATAGGCGCCACGAAGGGGGCGATCACACCACCGATATTGATGAAGACATAGAAAATCTGGAAACCGGAGTCGCGCTGCGCGGCATATCGCGGATTGTCGTAAAGCTGACCGACGATAGCCTGCAGGTTGCCCTTGAAAAGACCATTGCCGAAGGCAATCAGGAATAGAGCCGAACAGGTGAGCGTAAGCAGCCATGTGCGGTTTTCAGCCGTAGCGAAGATCGGGAAGGCCAGTACGATGTAGCCAACGGTCATGATTATCAGACCCCAGATGATCGTCGATTTGTAATTCTGCGTTTTGTCGGCGATCAGACCACCGACCAGGCTCAGCACATAGATGCCGGCGTAGAAGAAGGAATAAATCAGGGCGGAGGTCTCCTCCGAGAGTCCGAACTTGGAACAAAGGAAAAGAACGAGCACGGCGTTCATGATGTAATAGCCGAAGCGTTCTCCCATGTTGCTCAAGGCTGCCGGAATCAGGCCCTTGGGTTGGTTGTTGAACATGGTGTTAGTTGGTGTTTTGTTGTTTTGACGGCAAAAGTAACTAAAATGGATGGAATAATCAATCTTTTTCTTTCCCGAAATTTGCCCGATGAAGATTATTTTCCTAACTTTGCAGCGGATAACGAAGGCTAAAGGCATCGCCGAAGCCTCCGCAGGGCGGTGTCAACCGCCTTTATCGTACTGTTTTTTGATTCATAAGGATCTTTTTTTGACGCTGCGTGCTGCAAGTTATGTCCGTCTCTGGCGGCGACTATGAGCGGAGCGTTCGGAAAGGACTCCTTTTTTTTACTAAACTCCCTTAACCCACATAAGAAAAAATGGCAACTTATCTCACTCAGGAAGGTTACGACAAAAAAATGCAGGAACTCGCCGAGCTCGAGGCTCAGCGTCCCGCCATAAAGAATGCTATCGCTGAGGCTCGCGATAAAGGCGACCTCTCCGAGAATGCCGAATATGATGCTGCCAAAGAAGCTCAGGGCTTGCTCGAGATGAAGATAGCCAAGATAAAGGAACTTATCTCTTCGGCACGCATCATTGATGAGAAGCATCTCAACACTGATGTCGTGGCTCTCCTTAACAAGGTGACAATCAAGAATGTGGCTACCGGTGCTGTGGTCACTTACACTATCGTGTCGGAAGACGAGGCCAATTTCCGTGAAGGTAAGCTCGCATCGTCCACTCCCATTGCCAAGGGGCTAATAGGCCATAAGAAAGGGGATGTGGTGGAAGTGACCGTACCGGCTGGAAAGATGAAATTCGAGATCATAAATATCGAGATCTGATACCAAAATAAGTAAGGTCATGACTATTTTTTCACGTATCATAGCAGGCGAAATTCCTTGCTATAAGGTAGCAGAAGATGATAATTTCTTCGCCTTCCTCGACATCAATCCCGTAAACTGGGGCCATACCCTCGTTGTGCCCAAGAAGGAGACTGACTATATCTTCGATCTCTCCGACGCAGAGCTGGCCGCAATGACCCTTTTCGCAAAACGTGTGGCCGCTGCTCTTAAGGAGACTCTACCCTGCAAGAAAGTCGGAATGGCAGTGATCGGACTTGAGGTGCCTCACGCTCACATCCATCTTGTGCCGATGCGCACGGAGAGCGACATGGATTTCTCCAAGAAGATTTCTGATCCCGACCCTGAAAAAATGAAGCAGATAGCAGCCGCTGTCAGCGCCAATTTCAAATAATACGCTCCCTGCGGCCTCCCATCCTATCCCTAACATATATACGTGGTGTCTTCCAACCAAGACACCACGTTTTTTGTTACTCTGACAGAAAACACTATAAAACACACTATAAACTGACAGACTATATTGCGTTATGCGAATCTATAATTTCATCAAGATTTACGAGAAAAGTTTCATCGAGAACTGGGATCTGCCCGCCCTGACGGATTATCCTACGGGAAAGACGCGCAATTATTCCGACCTTGCCTGCGAGATTGCTCGCGCTCACCTTTTCTTTGAATCGATCGGGCTTAAACCTGGGTCGAAAATCGCCCTGTGCGGCAAGGACTCCTCCGATTGGATCGTCATCTATATGGCGACCGTCACGTATGGCGCTGTCATCGTGCCTATCCTTGCGGAGTTCAACCCTATCGACATCACGCATATAGTGAATCATTCGGAAGCGGAACTTCTCTTTATCTCCGACCATATCTGGGAGCATATGGAACCGGACTCCCTGCTGAAGGTGAAGGGCGTCTTCTCAATCGAATCCAACAAACTTCTGCATGAAAACGGCGGCGCTGAGTTCCTTCGCGATCTGCGCCTCGTGAAGCGCCGGTTCAATCGCCGTTACCCTGACGGGTATACTTCCAACGATGTGAAATACATCGACCGCGACAATTCGGAACTTGTTGAGATCAATTACACTTCCGGCACGACCGGCTTCTCCAAGGGTGTGATGCTCACGGGCGAGAATCTTTCGGGCAATGTCTCTTTCGGCATCCATTCCGAACTTCATTTCCGCTCATCTCATGCGTTGGCGTTTCTGCCGCTTGCCCATGCTTATGGGTGCGCCTTCGATATGTTGACTCCTCTCGCAGTAGGCTCCCACATCACCCTGCTCTGCAAGACTCCCTCGCCGCGTGTGCTGCTGAAGGCACTGGCGGAAGTGAGACCCAACCTTATCATCTGTGTTCCGCTGATTCTTGAGAAGATCTACCGCAACCAGATTCTTCCCCTTATCTCCAAAGGGACCATGCGCTGGACTCTGGCCGTCCCCTTCCTCGACTCTTACATCTACGCCAAGATACGCAAGAAACTCATCGATGCTTTCGGCGGAGAGTTTGAGGAGGTGATAGTGGGTGGTGCGCCGCTCAACCATGAGGTGGAGGATTTTCTGCATAAGATAAAATTCCCCTTCACCGTAGGCTACGGCATGACGGAATGCGGGCCACTCATCTCATATTCTCCCTGGAGAAAATTCAAGGTGGGTTCATCGGGCAAGGTGCTTCCCACAATGGAGGCGAAGATCTTATCTGAGGATCCGGCAAGGGTTCCTGGGGAGATTTGCGTCCGCGGCAGCAACGTTATGAAGGGTTATTTCAAGAATCCTGAAGCCACTGCCGCCGTGCTCGATGAGGAGGGTTGGCTGCATACAGGCGACATGGGCACACTCTCCCACGACAATGTGCTCTATCTGCGCGGGCGCAGCAAGACAATGATTCTCTCTGCTTCCGGGCAGAATATATATCCGGAGGAAATAGAAGCCAAGCTCAACAATATGCCATTCGTGGCCGAAAGCCTCGTCATCGACCGTGACGGCAAGCTCGTGGGTCTCGTCTATCCTGATTTTGAAGCAATGGACCGCCTCGGACTTTCAAGCGTCGACATGGATGAGACGATGGAGAATATACGCCAGGAACTCAACAAACTCGTGGCTCCCTACGAACGTCTGTCGAAAATCATCCTGATGCCCAACGAGTTTGAGAAGACGCCGAAACGCTCCATCAAACGCTTCCTCTACACCACATGATCATTCCCTCTCCTCTACCTCTCTCCTATTTTCCCTTCTGGCTCATTTCTTATCGTCTACTTTCTCCCCTCCTCGGCTTTTAATTTCCTAACCACTTCCTCCATATTCTCCGTGAAGGCTATGGTGCGGGAGCTGGTCTCTCTCGGTCCGTGCGGATATTCGGAATTGAGCCGGATGAGTGTTGCGTCAGGGTTACGGTAGGCAATCTGCTCGAAGGGGTATCTTATTATAGTCGGTGTATTGTAGCCCACTCCGAGCTCAAGAAGAACCACTCTTCCCCTGTCGGCATGGTTTACCATGAAGTCTTCATAGCGCCGGGCTGCCTCGTCCCACTCCTTATCCTGCACAAAGAATTGATTCTTGCGCACGTGTACGTCCATATTGCCTCCACATACAGGACAGACAGGCACATACTTGGAATCCACAGTCATGTCGTGTGAATGCCTTAGGATCTCCTCCACAGTATCCTTGTCGGAGTAAACTTTCGAATGACACGCGACGGCACATTGCATCTGCCCGTAATCGCCCTGCACCTGAAATATCTTCTCAAGGTCAAAACCGGCCTTTACAAATTGTCCGTCGACATTTGTTGTTATCACAAAATAGTTTCTATCCTTTACCAATTCGAGCAATTCCTTGTATAGGGGGAAGGCGTCGGGACGGAAGAGGGCATACTCTATATGGCGAGCCCAGCGCGCCCAGCGTTCTTCTTCGGTGGGGAACTCATAGAAACTCGAACTGTAGAGGTCGGGGAATCCATACTTTTCTATATAGTCAGCAAACTCCTTCCTGAACTCCGGGCCTGAATAGTCAAGTCCTGCGGCTGCCGACAGACCGGCGCCTGCACCTATGACCACCGCATCGGCTTGCCTGAGGCGCTCGCCGGCGAGACGCACTCTTTCTCTGAAATCATTCATAACCTAACAGTTCCTTATAGAGCATATAGTCTCTATCTTTAAACACATTGAAGACAATAGCCTCCAAAGAGGCTCCCGGATGCCTGTCGAGATAATCGCGCACAGTATCGACCGCTATTTCGGCTGCCTTCTTCTGAGGGAAGTGGAACTCTCCGGTGGAGATGCAGCAGAAGGCCATAGATTTCAATCCTTTCTCATCGGAAAGTTTGAGGCAGCTGCGGTAACAGTCGGCAAGCAACCGGCAATCTTCCTCCGTGGGATAGACACCATAGACAATCGGCCCTACGGTATGTATAACCCATTCAGCAGGCAGATTGTAGCCCCGCGTGATCTTGGCCTCTCCTGTGGGTTCCTTATGTCCCTGAGAATGCATTATCGAGGCACACTCCTCACGAAGCTGCATTCCAGCCGCCGAATGGATGGCATTGTCGATGCAACGGTGATTGGGGATGAAGCATCCCAGCATCCGCGAGTTGGCGGCGTTGACAATGGCATCCACCTCAAGACGCGTGATGTCTCCCTGCCATAGACGCAGACGCGGATAAAGCGGCGACTCCGGTATCGATGCGAGCGTCACGACACCTTTCTCTTCCCTCTGCTCACGAAGCTCCTCATCCTGCAATTCCAGCACTTCGTCAGGCAGCTTCGAGGGCATACGCACATTCATGAGAGAACGCAGAAGATAGCGTTTCTCATCTACTGATTCCGGAATGGCAATACGCGAATACTCAGGGCGCTCCCCGAGGAGGGCCCTGAGTAAGGAATCGAGTCTTTCTTTTTCTGCTTTTTCAGAAGTCATAGTGAACAAGTGTAGGAGGATTGGTGCGCAGGTCGAGTTTGCCGTCGACGGCTGTGGCGAAAGCCACTTCTTTGTTTTTGTGGAATACCTCCAGAAGTTTTTCGTCCATAGTGCTTTTCTTTATCAATAACCGATAGTGAAACGTTCTTTGTGATGGGCCGGGGCAGCCAGTTCATCCACCATTGCCTTGGCGTAATCCTCTACGGAGATGAAGCTGTTGCCATCCTTATCGAAGATCATGTCGTCTTTGCCGAGACGGTATACTCCCGTACGCTTGCCGGGACCTTTTGCCCCCATGTCGCCAAGATTGCCGGCTGGAGAGAAGAAGATCCAGTCTATGTCGTTTTCTTTCATGAGGGTGTTGAGATAGAACTCTCCGAGCGACTTCACACCGGGAACCCATGCCTCTGGAAGTGTGCCTGTGTCTATCAGACGTACTCCAGGTTTCACGAACAGTGTGCCGGCTCCTCCTACAATGAGCAGACGCTTTACATCTGCCTTCTTGGCGGCTTCCACAATCTTGGGATAGTTGGCAAGCGTCTCTTCATAGATATTAGGATTTGCCCAACCGGGATTATAAGCGCTGATCACGCTCTCGTATCCCCTCAGGTCGGCCTCAAGTGCCTTTTCATCTGCCACATCCACCTTCTTAACTGTGATTGCAGGGCTTTCGATCTTCATTTTGGAAGGATCATGCACCAATGCCTCCACCTGATAACCGCGGTCGAGAAGTTCACGAAGAATGGCTGTGCCTACAAATCCACTTGCACCGATGAGCGCTACTTTTTTGTTGTCCATAATGTAATCTCTTTTTGTAATGTTTTTTGATGGTCTTTATCTTAAATACCTCCAACGAGCACGAATGGTTGTAAGGTTCTTCCCACTGACTTTTATTTCAGTCAACTTACTTTTTTGTCAGTATTGGTGATTTTCAAATCCCTTTGAATAAAGGCCATCCAATGAGTTAACATTTTTTAACAATAGATTAAATTGGGGTTGCATGTATGGTTTTTTCTGCTTAATTTTGTAGGGAATTATTCGCCCAAAGAGACCTGTCTCACCCTCAATATGGAAAATCAATTCAATAAGAACGAGCTTCATCAGGACTGTCCCATCCGCAATATCCTCAACCGCATCAGCGACAAATGGACTCTTCTCGTACTCTACACCTTAAACGGACATGAGCCCATGCGTTTCAAGGATCTCACCACGGAACTTGAGGATATTTCCGAGAGGATGCTGACCCTCACGCTGCGCACACTACAGACTGACGGGTTTGTGGAGCGGCGTGTCTTTGCGGAAGTTCCCCCAAGAGTGGAATATCGGCTGACGGCCCGTGCCCATTCGCTTTTCCCTATCATCAATCAGCTGATACAATGGGCAAAGGATCATATGGATGAAATCCTGTTTGACCGCACCATGGCATTGAACACAGAAAGGGAAAGGAGATCATCCCCAAAGAATACGGCAGTAAAGAAAAAGGAGAAACGGCAGGTATGAGCGATTAGGCTTATACCGGCCATTTCTCATCCCCGGAAGAGTTAATGATTAGTTCAGGTGGCAGCCGGACCCATCAGAAGCCGATGCGCGACATGCTGTTATTGTTGAGGCGTTCGTGTTTGCACATGTCGGCAAGTTCTGTCACGTCGATCGTCTCCTTTCCGGAAAGTATGGCTCCGACTGTGTGGCGGCGCACAATGTTCTCAATCTCACCTCCCGTGAGGTCGAACTTTGATGAAAGATAGCGGGCATCGCTCTCGGTAAGCCCGGGAAGCATCCCCTGCCAGATGCGGGAGCGGGCCTCTATCGTGGGTCGCTCAAAGCGCACTTTGTAAAGGAAGCGTCGTTCAAAAGCTTTGTCGAGGTTGGTTGTAAGGTTAGTGGTAGCTATCATGATTCCTTCCAGGGATTCCATCTCCTGAAGGATGATGTTCTGAATGGAGTTCTCCATCTTGTCCACAGCCTTCGAGGCGCCCTCCATGCGGAGTCCGAGCACAGCGTCTGCCTCATTGAAAAGAAGGATAGGAGCCAAGGGCATGTCACGGCAGATGTTACGGTAGCGCGTGAAGAGGGTCTTGATATTCTTCTCACTGTCGCCTACCCAGCAACTTTTGATTTTCTCCACGTCCACACGCAGAATGTCGCGCCCCGTCTGGCGTGCAAGCTGATAGACTGTCTCTGTCTTTCCTGTGCCGGGAGCGCCATAGAAGAGGCAACAGAAACCCTGGCGCATCCCAGCCTTGCGCAGACGCTGCTGCACCTGCTCGAAACGCTTGGCCGAAAGGATGGAGGCAAGCTCTGTGATTTCCGCTCCCTCTGTCGGGTTGTAGACAAGTGTTTTCTCTGTGAGGGTATCTGATTTGATAAGGTCTCTGCATGACTTGCCAACACTTGCCAGATTAAGCTCTCCGAGCACATGCTCCTTGGCATAGTCGGTAAGTTTGAACGTATCAGGATCGAGCATCCCATCGTTGTTGACATTCTCGATAAAGTTTATCTTAAAGAGCTTGCTTCTTTGTGTTCGCAGTGGTTGGCGAGTCCATACTGGCACTTTACCATCGTCATAGAGTTTGCTAAGATCGTGGAAACCAATCATATCGTCACTATTCTCCACAAACAGATGTGCCATGTAGATGAAGATCATCAGTGTCTCATCGGTCAACCGTGCTCTCTTCAGTTCTTTGGCAAAGGGTGTGCGCTTGATGTCGTTGAGCTTCTCCTTGACTAATGTGGTCAGCATCTCGTAGGAAATCTCATCATTATCTTTTTCATCCATGTACTGGTCGAAACGGTCGAAGAAGGACTGTGTATCCACCACAGGGTCCTCGTGATATACGTAAGGCTCATTGGCACGCAGAGCCTTCAACACTTCCTGCGGCACCCTATAACTTAACCTTCCTCGACTTCTTGAGGCTCGCAGATAATGAAGGGCTTCAAGCTCCTCCATGACGTCAAGAAACTGCAGGATGCGTGTCGTGCGGCAACCCGTATAATTGGCAATCTCTGATGGCATGATCTGCCCTTGTTCACTGCGGTCAATGAATAAGGTCAACAAAGCTGTCTGTATCGGCGTAAGACTCAGTCGTCCGGCAATGGGCTCCAGATAAGGGAGTGCCTTGTTGAAAAAATTAATGTCGAGACCAGAGTTCTCCGCCATCTCCACAATTCTCTCGAAAGCCTGGAGAATAGTGAGGTCTTTGGGTGATGTCTGACACCTTGCTATATCCTTTTTTACTTTTTTCTTGGATGTAGAGGGCTGATCACCGTCTAATTCTTTCAGAAGGTCTTCAAATGAGGTCATATGGTTTAGTTTTTTTGAGTGGAATTATATTGTACCGCAAAATTACACACCTTGTGTCTCATTCTGCGATACAGATTTATTTTTTGAAAAATCGATTATTTTAGTCAGCTACGAAGACGGCTCGCTATCTTGGCTGCCGAATTCTGATGGAAGGGTTAGACTCTGATCCCCAAATATCGTCAAGAGGAAAAAAGTTTCCTCGATGGATAGGGGAAATGAGAAAGAGACTCGTCATGGGGAAAGAAAAGAAAAAAACATGAAACAGTTACTATTCAGATTGGCTATGGCCCTGATGCTGATGGTGCCCGTATGCGCCACTGCACAGAAATGGAATGTTGGAATTGAGGCAGGGTATCTTCGGAATACTCTCGCCTCAAAAGAATGTGAGGCTTCTGCAAGAAATGGGTTCAAATTCGGGGCGAACGTGGCACACTCCCTGAAGAATGCGATTACCCTTGAATCAGGACTATCTTACCAACGTAAGGGAGCATCAATCTCCGGGGAGAATCTTTCTAACAGAAAAGTTACCTCCATCAAGTTTGCTGAAATGAACTACCTCCAGATTCCACTCATGATCGGCTATAAAGTGAATCTGGCTGGCGGGTTGAGCATCCGTCCGGAAGTAGGAGCCTATTACGCCGTAGGTATTGGCGGACATTCATTCGTCAGCGGCTGGGACGCATTCAATCAACCTTATGAAGTGAGGGTTGGTACGTTCGGAGGTGAAGACACACCGGCACACAGAAGCAGTTACCGTCCTTGCAACCGCAATGACGGTGGGCTCAGCTTCGCCCTGAACGTAAACTTTCGGCATTTTACGCTCAAAGCCGAATATGACCTCGGGTTAGCCAATGTAGACTTCTATGGAAATGGCAAACAACGCACGTTTTCCATTTCCATTGGCTTCTGGCTGTTCTGAGGGCGCTATCCGACTGACTCGCAAAATTCCTCAGCTCAGCCCTTACGGGCTTCCTGTTTTCAGCAGCTAAAGCATTAGGCTGTCACAGCATCAATTCTACCCTTCTCAGAACTCAGGCGAGGGCTTTCTTCATTGCTCCGGGGCTTATCACTCCCTGGAGCACTGTTGTGTCATTGAATACCATGTAGGGCACAAGATCAAAATCTTCGCGTGAGTCCACTTCCTGTTCCTGTGCCCTTACCTGCTCTCCGTAGGCGTCACTCTCAAGGACTTTCTTGACCGCCTCGGCATCCAGTCCGCACTTCTCAGCGATTGAAAGGAGCACCGCATGGTCAGAGAGCCTTAGATTCTCAATGAAATTGGCGTGGAATATGGCGAAATTCAGTTTGATGGCGATCTGTTGGGAAACGTTGGCCTGCGCATATTCCATCAACCTGTGGGCATCAAACGTGTTGCATACCTGAGCTGTGGCAAGTTTATAATCAAGACCGACTCTTGACGCCATCTTGGTGATGCGTTCCATGAGAGTCAACGACTGTTCTTCCGTATACTCATGTCCATCCATGAAATGCTGCGTCATAGTTTCAGTAGGTATAACCGGAGCTTTCGGATCAAGCTCATACGACAGAAACCTCAACCTCACCTTCTCCGTAAGGCCTTCCTTTTCAATAATATCAATAAGCTGCTTTTCGCCCATGTAACAATACGGACAAGCGAAGTCCGCCCAGATCTTAATTTCCATAATGAAATTTCTTTAAAATTAATATTCCAAAACTTGCCTGCCGGATCAAGAGCCTGTGAAACAGACATCTCGAAGCCAACAAGACAGAACTATAACAAACCATCCCTCAGCTTGGTTTACTCCATAATATCCTCGACAAGGCTTTTATTCCCCACCCAATTGTCTTTAAAGAAAGCTAATCTTATAGTGGTCGGTTGTCAAGGAATCCTTGACAACCGCCATGCTCGCAAACATCACATGTTCCATTTCGGAACATAAGATAAATAACGGGGCCCATATAACTGACGTTTATTTGCCGACTTATCCGTAATTTTTGCTAATTTTGCAGCATGCACGAGAATACCCCCATACCCTTTGCCCCAGAATCGCGAGACAATGAAATAATACTTTACCAGCCGGACTCAACTACATCGATTGATGTGAGAGTTGCGGAAGAGACTGTTTGGCTTACACAAGCTCAGATCGTAGAATTGTTTGCTTCGAGTAAAGCAAACGTTAGTGAACACCTAAAAAATATTTTTGAATCTAAAGAATTAGATAAGGAAGCAACTGTTCGGAAATTCCGAACAGTTCGAATTGAAGGAAGTCGTTCGGTAAATCGCAATTTGGAGTATTTTAATCTTGATGTAATTATCTCGATTGGGTATCGTGTAAATACAAAGAGGGGTATCCAGTTCCGTCAATGGGCAAATAAAATATTAAGAACCTATCTGCTGAGGGGCTATAGTTTAAATGAGAGACTTTTATATATGGAGTCACGTATGGATCGTCGATTATCCGAACATGAGCACAGGCTCGATGAGCTATACGATAAGGTTGATTTCTTTGTCCGTACCTCTCTGCCACCCCGTGAAGGTATCTTCTTTGACGGGCAGATCTTCGACGCATATACCCTGATGTGTGATCTTGTGCGTAGTGCCAAGAGACGCACTGTCATGGTGGATAATTACATTGACGATACCGTATTCCGGCAACTCGACAAACGACGGTCAGGAGTTGAGGCCATAATATTTACCCCATCTATCAGCCGTACTTTACGCCAGGATCTGGAACGCCATAATTCCCAGTACCCACCTATCGAAATCAAGACCTACCGCAAGGCTCATGACCGATTCCTTATAGTTGACGATGCCGTTTACCATGTCGGAGCTTCCTTCAAGGATTTAGGTAAGAAACTCTTCGCGTTCTCCAAAATGGAAGCCATGTCGGCCGACGAATTGATAGCCCGTCTGGAAGGAGCGGATTGATGAATTCAAACCACCTAAATAATGTAACCCTTCATGTCCTTAACATTTTAAGGAAGAAGAATTGGAGGAGGAAGCAGTATGTAAGGAATCCTTATTTACTGCGGAGTGACTCGGAACTTAGCCCTGATAGTTACAAGCTTAAGGGTATGATCCGGGGTTGAGCCACAACATCCCCCCACGATGTCCACCCTTGACTTGCTTAGCAATTCACTCATGTGTGCCGCCATCAACTCCGGAGTGTCGGGATAGTGTCCATATGCGTCAGGCTGGCCTGCATTGGGATGGAAGGAGATAAAGGTGTCGCTTAGTTCCGGCATCTCTGCCAATTCCTTTACATAAGGAGAAAGGGCCTCGACTCCGAATCCGCAATTCAATCCTATGGATAGTGGCCTCGCCTGCAGCATTGTTGCGGCAAACTCACTGAGGGAATGTCCGGAGAGCAGCTTCCCGTCCTTATCAATTGTAGCCGAAAGCGAAAACGGTAATCTATTTCCAGTTGTCCGGAATGCCTTTTCCATTCCCTCCACTGCTGCCTTGGCATTCTGCAGATCAAAGATAGTCTCAACCCAAAGCATATCAACTCCTGACTCTATGAGATTCGCAGCCTGCTCATAAAATGCCTGCTCCATCTTCTTGAACTCAGCCTCTGGATCACCGGATTCTTTCATACGCGAGGATAGAGACACGTGCGTAGGTCCCATGATCCCAGCCACGTAGGGTCGTCTTTCCTCCCTTATGTTATGCCGACGGCAGAAATCATCCACTGCTTCGCGTGCAACCCCTGCCGCACCCTTGCATATCTTTTCTACCTGTCCAGACAATCCATACCCTGCAAGAGATATGGAATTGGAATTAAAAGTATTTGTGGAAATAATGTCGGCTCCTGCCTCAAGATACGCAGTATGAATGGAATAGATTAGCTCAGGAGCAGTCAGGCAGAGAATATCAGGGCAGTCATTCATAGCTCCAAAGCGTTCAGAGAAATTCGGGCTCCGGAAATTCTTCTGTTCACGAGTCTCCTGCCTCATCATGGTGCCCATAGCCCCATCCAGTATCAGCATCTCCTTATTCAAACGTGTCCTTATATCCATCAGTCATCAGCATATAATTCAAAAAAACTTTCGCAAAATTACTCCATCCTGTTCATTCTACCAACCGCCTGAAACGTTTCTACAGATTATCTGATGCTTATTGTCAAATTGTTAAATTCTTTTGCTAATTTTGCATACTAAAGAAAGAATCAAATGGAAGAACTCAATCCCATACACTCAACTCCATTAGCCGGAGATTCAGATTCAGGCTTAATCCCGGTGGAAAAACTCATACGCGTTCTTCGTGGCCAACAGATAATGCTTGATAGCGATTTAGCACAATTGTATGGTATAGAAACACGTGTCCTAAATCAAGCGGTAAAGCGTAATATCGAGAGATTCCCAGAGGATTCCATGTTTCAGCTAACCAAAGATGAAGCCGAAAATTTGAGGTCGCAAATTGCGTCTTCAAATTCAAGGTCACAAAATGTGATCTTGAAACAAGGGCACAATATAAAATACCTTCCTTATGCTTTTACAGAGAATGGAGTGGCGATGCTCAGTAGTGTGCTTCGATCTAAGACAGCGATTGAGGTTAACATTCGGATAATGCGAGCCTTCACTGCGATGCGTAGTTTCCTAATGAGTAATGCTCACATGTTTCAAAGACTTGAAACATTGGAACATCATCAGCTCTTATTACAAAAACACCAGAGCGATACCGACAAAAAAATAGAAGAGGTGCTGACTCAACTTGATAATAAAGAAGATGAGCCGATTGAGGGATTCTTCTTTGAAGGACAGATTTTTGATGCCTACACTTTGATTTCTGACCTGGTGCGTAAGGCAGCTTCCCGAATCATCCTTATTGACAATTACGTTGACGACCGTGTGCTGAAGACTCTCGACAAAAGAAAAGAAGAAAAGAAGAAAAGATTGTGGCCTTCAGCCAGATGCATCAAGATCCCGACGAAATTCTCTCCAAATTAAAATATACTACCTTAAAACATTAAACCATGGATTTCAAACTTCATTTTGACCATTACAACATCAATGTCGCCGACCGCGACCGCAGTATCAAATTCTATGAGAAAGCCCTCGGCCTCAAGGAATCCTCCCATATCGACGGGCCCAACGGAGCTTTCACCCTCACCTACCTCACCGACGGAGTGTCGCCGTTCCGCCTTGAGATAACCTGCCTGAAGGATCATCCACAGCCTTACGAGTTAGGCGAAAATGAAACACATCTTGCATTCCGCATCGCAGCCGGCGAAGACTACGAAGCACTGAGAGCCTATCACCGCGAGTTAGGCATTATCTGCTTCGAGAATCACGACATGGGCATCTACTTCATCGAAGACCCCGATGGCTACTGGGTGGAAATTCTCCCCGCAAAATAAAAAATGGAAGACCAGCTCGAGGTACTAAACAACCTGCTATTTTAAAGCATCTTAAAAATATTTTTGAATGCGGAGAATTGATTGAAGCCTCAGTTCATTCCATTTTGGAACATACTGCCGCAGATGGGAAGACATACAAGACAAAGTTCTATAACTTGGATGCTATTTTATCTGTGGGAGGTAGGGTAACCAGTAAGAATGCTACTATATTTCGACAATGGGCTAATAAGGTATTAATAGACTATCTTATGAAAGGGGATGCAGTAACCCAACGCTTTGAGAGATTGGAGTATCGTATTGCAAAAACCGAAGAAAAAGATAGATTTCATTATTAATACTTCAATGCCTCCTCGAGAGGGAATCTCCTTTGAGGGACAGATCTTCGATGCCTACACTCTGATGTGTGATCTTGTGCGCAGTGCTAAGTAATGGCATAGAGGGCTTGAGATCTCTTATTTTCGCATAAAAATTGATCATGTTCAAAATTATAACTATTATGATAAGATTAATAGTTTCATTCCTTTTAGTACTATTGGGAAGTGCAATTTCTCTCAACGCCCGTGATATAGTACCTTTTGATGTCGACTCAAAAACCGGGTTGCCAAAGGTCGAAGTGTTTGTAAATAATTATCCCACACCTTTCAACTTTATCTTTGACACTGGTTGTTCGGTTGTAATGGCTAACGCCAATAATACACGTCTAATGGATTTATTGAATTTGTGTGACAGTGATACAGTGGAATATACCCATTCAACTGAAGTCATAAAGAAAACTGCTTTTGATAATTCCTTGATGCTTGGGTCATTGGCAGTAGATTCCATTCAGATATTTGCATACAATGATCCTGCGACTGATTATGATGGTATCATTGGGCAACGTCTTTTAGAGCGTTTCTCCAAGGTAGGAATTTTTCCTGACAGCAAGGTTATAATATTCTGTAAAAAAGATGAACCCTTCAAATTAGCTGACGGCGTGGTTCAGAGGTTAGTCAAAAGTGGGGGTGTTTATGGAACTGACCTTAGCATAAAGGTCGATTCTTGCGAGCTCAAGGGTCTGTATATGCTTGACTCAGGCTTTACTGGAATATTATGTGTCAATTCAAATTATAGTGAGGAACACCAGCTTCCAACAGTTCTAAAGAAGTTTAGTACAGAAGCCTCCACAGATGGGGGTGGTGTTTCTGCAGATCATCTTTTCGTAACTGCACCACGCCTTCTTTTTGCAAACGAATCTATGCCTCTTCTTCCTATTCTTTTAGATATTAACTCTTCTTCCGCAGAATGGCGTCAGACTTTTGATGGAATAATAGGTTATGATTTACTAAAGAGATTTAGAATGATATGGGACTATGACAATATGAGTATCACTCTTTCACCAGGCTTTAACTATTTCTCACCCATTACATCAATAAATCAAGAATAGAATTTAATACTGTTCGATAATACTATATTTTAAGCTATCAAAAATATTGTTCAGGACAGCAATTCAATAAAGATATTTTTAAATGCATAAGACTTTCAAATCAAAAGTAGCAAAGTGGTATATATGGTTTTGCATATTTATGACTATTGCCTTCATAGGGTCGATATACCTATGTTATAAATCCACATGGGTACTTTTGATTGATTTAATTTTAATGGGTATTGCTCTCTTGATGGTTTATGACATGTTATTACATACAGATTATACCATAAAGGATTATAACCTAAAAATTAGATGCGGCATACTGTTCCGGATGGATTTACCCATTTCAAAAATCACTGAGATTACACACAACTCCACTATCCTATCTTCTCCTGCCCTATCCGCAAAACGAATAGGTTTAAAATATGGAAAAAAGAATTGGGTTTATATCTCGCCGAATAAACAGGAAGAATTTATATCGTCATTAAAACTAATCAATCCCCAGATAATAATAAGATAAAATTCACAAGTCAGCTTATCTCGATGGATCCTCCTTCCTATTTCTTCTGGGGATGATGGCCGTACCGCTTTGAAGTTTTTTTGAGGACTCGGAGTTCGGCCTACAAGTCAGAGGCAGCAGACAGCAACGTTATTTTTTCACTTTACTCCCATAAGAATAGAGCCAAAATAAAAAGAAGCCCACTGAAAATCAGTAGACTTCCCTCTAATGGCGGAGAGAGAGGCTGTTAGACCTAAATTACCATACATTAGCAACCGTTACCA
>CAZPQD010000008.1:0-40241 GCA_964588625.1 uncultured Sangeribacter sp.
TATACGCCGGCGAAGACCATCGGTTTCACTTCCTCGAATCCGTCGATGGCCTCATCGCAGGGACGTGCCACGTGGGTGATCGTGTCGCCCACCTTCACTTCCTTGCTCGATTTGATTCCGGAGATGATGTAGCCGACGTTGCCGGCGGAAAGCTCTTTCTTCGGCACCATGTCGAGTTTCAGCACGCCTATCTCATCGGCGTGATATTCCTTGCCTGTGCTGACAAACTTCACGAAGTCGTTGGTGCGAAGCGTGCCGTTCACTATCTTGAAATAGGCGATGATGCCACGGAAGGGATTGAAGACGCTGTCGAAGATGAGGGCCTGTAGCGGAGCCTCCGGATCCCCCTTCGGGGCGGGCACCCGCTCCACGATGGCCTTCAGCACATCGTCGATACCCATGCCTGTCTTACCCGAGGCGCGGATTATCTCGCTGCGGTCGCAACCGAGCAGGTCGACAATCTGATCCTCCACCTCATCGGGCTTCGCACTGTCAAGGTCGCACTTGTTTATGACCGGGATTATCTCCAGGTCGTTGTCGATTGCCATGTAGAGGTTGGAGATGGTCTGAGCCTGTATGCCCTGAGAGGCATCTACAATCAGCAGCGCTCCCTCGCACGCGGCGATGGAACGCGACACTTCGTAGGAGAAGTCTACGTGTCCCGGAGTGTCGATAAGGTTGAGCACATATTTCTCCCCCTCATGCTCGTAGTCCATCTGGATGGCATGGCTCTTGATGGTGATTCCGCGCTCGCGCTCCAGATCCATGTCGTCAAGCACCTGGGCCTCCATATCTTTGGCTGCAACTGTCTCTGTGCGTTCCAGCAGACGGTCGGCCAGCGTGGATTTCCCATGGTCGATATGAGCGATTATGCAAAAATTCCTGATATTCTTCATTAAATTCAGCAATACTATTCTGAGCTTTTACTCAAGCCGCCTTCAGCTCTTTTAAAGCTTTTTCAGCTTTATCTATAAACTTTCAGCTTTATCTGTAAAACTGAGGATTTTTCAAATTGCAAAGTTACTAAATCTTTGCGACTCTCCCAAATTGACGTAGAAAGCCGGCTCACCGCATGCTGCGGCAAGCCGGCCTGATATTGGATACCCATTACGGCTGATAGAGGAATCTCTTGATGCTCTTCTTCGGTGTCTTCTCAAACTCTTCGTCCATGATCTGCACACGGCTCACCTTGCTGTAGGAGGGGAGGTCGGAGTTGAGGTGCTTCAGATTGTCGGCCATCTGCTTCTCGATATCCTCGCGGCTGAGCCCCTCATGACGGGCCAGATCGAAATCGGGATGCACGAGGGCGGCAAGCTTTCCTCCTTCGTCGATGACGAGGCTCTCGTTGACGTAGGGCATGATATTGAGCTTGTGCTCAATCTCTTCGGGATAGATATTCTGGCCTGACGGACCGAGTATCATGGTCTTCGAGCGTCCGCAGATGGTGATGTTGCCTCCGGCATCTTCCTTGCAGAGGTCGCCGGTGTTCATCCACCCTTCGGGGCCGTCGGGCATAACTTCGAGTGTGGCTTTCTCATTCTTATAATAGCCCAACATCACGTTGCATCCGCGCACCCACATGTCGCCGGCTGTCTCCGCAGGATCATCGGAGGCCACACGCGCCTCCATGCGGGTGACGACGCGTCCCACTGTGCCGGGCACTTCATCCCGCGGTGCCGAGTAGGTGATGAGCGGGCCGCATTCGGTCATGCCGTAGCCCACGGTGAAGGGGAAGCCGATCCGGAAAAGGAAGTCGGCAACTTCGCGGTTGACGGAGGCTCCGCCTACGATGATTTCCTGTACGTTGCCTCCGAAGGCCTGGGTCAACCCCTCCTTAACTTTCGCAAGAAGATGATCGTCGACAAAAGGCACTTTCAAAAGCACTCGCATCAAGGGCTTCTCAAGCATCGGGAAGACTTTCGTGCGTATTATCTTCTCCAGCACCAGAGGAACTGTTATGATGAGCTTCGGCTTTACTTCCTCAAAAGCCCCCAACAGAATCTTGGGAGAGGGCACTTTCGTAAGGAAATGGCAATGGCAACCCTTGCAGAAGGGGTGGAGCATCTCGATGACCATGCCGTAGAGGTGGGCCAGCGGGAGCATGTTGACCATTCCGTCGCCGGCCACAAGCCACGGGAGGTTGTCGAGGCAATAGCGGATATTGCTCCATATACTGCGGTAGGGAAGCATGACGCCTTTCGACATGCCCGTAGATCCACTCGTATAGTTGATAAGGCAGAGCTCCTCCGGCTGGTCTTTGTAGTATGTGATGTCGGCCTTCGTGAAGTCGTAAGGATATTTCTTGCCGAAGAGTGCATTGATATTGTTGCGCGCCTCGGTAAGATCCTTGCTGCGCGAGAGCGGCATGCCGTATTCAGCGATGAAGAGCGCACCCGTGAGCTGAGGCAGCTGCTTCTCATCAAGCTGCTTCCAGATAGCCTCATCCACGAAGAATAGCTTCGCGTCGCTATGGTTCACCAGATGATGTATCGTATCGGGCTTGAACTCATGCAGGATAGGAACAGCGACAACCCCGGCTGTAAGGCATGCGATGAACGTCACGGCCCAGTTGCTGGAGTTCTTGCCGCATATGGCCACCTTGTCGCCGGCTTTCACTCCGGCAGCTTCAAAAATCAGATGAAGTTTTTCGATATTGACAGCCACATCCTTATAAAGGTAACTTACGCCCCCGAAATCCGAGAAGGCAGCACGTTCCCAATTATCCTTCACCGCCTCCTCTATGATGGCGTTGAGCGAACCGATCTTATAATCCATAGTAATAAATCTTTAGTCAGAAATTAAAAGTGGAGAATTATTCAGGGAGATCCCTAATCAGAGAGAAGAAATTTCTAATCAAAAGAGATCCCTAATCCAATAACAGAGATTAAAAGAAGATAAAAAGTGGAAATCTCTGTCTATATAACAAAATTCAGCCCCAATGTTCTCAATATTCCGTCGGCCTGGCACTGGCAACATGACAATTCATCCCTTTACGAACCTCGCAAAGCCCCGGAGGGGCGAAACTTCGGTAAACCGCGGGCGAAGCCCGTGGAAGTTGAAATGAAAAGAAAAACAACAAGAAAATAGCCACGCGAGGCGTGGCTATTTTCTTGTTGTTTGTTGAGTTCGTTCAGAACAGCTTTCGGTGAAAAAGCCTTAGTCTCTCTTCTCCACCAGCTTCAAAACAGAGGCTTTCTTGCCAGCAGCCTTCGGCGCTACCTTCTGAGGAGCATTCTCAGCCTGCTCATAAGCGGAGAGATCCGAATAGCCGAGCGAATTGATGTCGATGTTCTTATTGGCCCTTACCATCGAAGCAGGTATCATCGCTCTCCAGCCATTGGCAGCTGTAGCACTGTTGAACGTTCCTCCATAGCTTTCTATCTCCGGTAGCCAGTTGCCTGAGTTGACATCACCCTCAACCCAAATTTTTCTTGTCATCTCCTGTTCCGTTCTCTTGAAATCAAAGAAACTGAAGCCCTCGCCCCAAAGTTCAAGTCGGCGAGCGAGGAGAATCTCCATAAGAAGGTTGGAGTCCGATGCTGTGATTTCGTTGCCGGGCGAACGAAGAGTATTGAGAGTATTCAGACACTGGAGAGCCTCAGCATTCCGGCCCATCTGAGTCAAAGCTTCAGCACGTATCAGCAGGAACTCGTCAGCCCTCATGAAGCATACTTCATCCTTGCCGGAATAACGTCCTGTCTCATGTCCCCAGAATTTCATCTGGCTTCCGAAATAGAGGTTGAGTTGATCTATATTATAATCGCTGTCACTGAAATCGCTGTCACTGATAAACGCAGGTTGATATAAAGACACTACTTTTTGTGCAGTACGCCTTAACACAGAACCTGTCAATTGCATATTGAAGGGATCAACGCCATCTGAGGCAAAGAATTTATTCTTGAGGCGGTTGAGCATTGTGTTCCCGTTTCCGGGCATGATAAACATCTGCCGACGCACGTCTTCCTCCTTCATCTGGTCATAAAGCTGTTTGTCAATGCTGCCTATTACTGTACCTTCATTCCAGAAATAATTGTATGCTCCGTTGACTGCCGCATTGCTCTGGAAAGAGTAATATCCGATCAGTTCTACCGGACAAGTGGCTGTCCAAACCCAAGAGGGAGCAGCTTCACAGAATCCATTAAGAAGCTCCTCGTTTGAGGTAAGGGGATAGAGCTCGAGAACTTTTCTCGATTCTTCTTCTGCCGTAATCCAATCTTCGCAAAGCACTGCAAGACGTGCTGCCAGACCGTGGGCCACTGACTTATGCGGCACAATCTTATTATCTGTTTCCTTCTCAGGCAGATTCTCCATTGCAAAGGCAAGGTCTTCACGGATGAAATAGCAGATTTCATTGAAGGTGGAAAGCTCTTTGTCGGTGTCCATATTCCATTCGGTATACAAGGGAGCCACAGGTGTGGTGCCATTGTTGGAGAATGACCAGCGCGGACCATACACCTGGAGAAGTCGGAAGTAGGCGTGCGCACGGATAGTGCGGCAGATGGCCTGTGCCTTCAATATGTCGGCTCTGCTCACTCCGTTGGAATTGCCGGAATATCCGAAATAATAGGGAATCTTCTCAAGATAGAGGTTGCTCATCTCTACCAGACTGAGATAGTAATACCATGCATTGGCTGAGTAGATGTTTGTAGGATCCTCAAGCACTTTAAGAGTTGTCAACAGGTTGAATAAATATTGACTGCGGTTGGAGATGTCGTCAGCCGAAAGTGTCTCTCCAAATGCAATTGATGTCCATGGATCTCCACAGAAGAAAGTAGGAAAGTAATTGTTGCTGCCATAATTCATACCCATATAAAGCGTTTGTGCGACATTGCCCATAATGTTTTCAAGAAGCTCAGCGTCTGGAGTGGCATAACTGAATTTCAGTGTCAGTGGCTCATTTGGCATAGCCGTTTCCAGAATCCACCGATTTGCCACTTCGGGATCAGGCTCAAAAACTCCACCGTCATTTTCATATGTGTTGCGTATAGACTCCTGGTAATCTTTGTTGGTGAAGAATGTTCCGGTGAATAAGCCGGTGGGTAGTTGTATCCATGCGGGCGCATAGTTATAGTGTCTGTCGGTGTATTCATAGATGAATTCCACCATGGGATATGTTCCCTCCGGAATGTCAACTATGAAGGTCATATCTTCGCCGCTCAACACCTCCTGCTCTGTGGAGGTATCAGCTTTTGCCACGCGGGAAACTTTCGACGAATTCGTTTTGATCGTCACGCTCATATCTTTTTCCGCAGTCAGCTCCAGTGGATATGAATATTCTCCCGGTGGAATCATCCTTACCTTGGAGCAGCGATAACCTTGTCCCGACAGTACATTGTAGCCAATCGGTCCATCCTCGTATTTATCGCCGTATTCGGGATAGGTTGACACAATATCCATACCATTGTAGGGATATGCGGAGGCTACTCGGTTGTCGTTGGCATCCAGATAGTCGATGCGACAGTTCGATAGCTTTGCCCATTTCTCCTGGGCAGTCTGGGCCACGATGCTCGTTAGGGTAACACCTAAAAGTAGAAGTAGGGTATATCTCTTTTTCATTTCACAAGCAGTTTAATGGATTCCGAACCGACCTTAACGATATGTGTGCCGGTTCCATAAGTTCTCATGTCGATCTCCTGGGTGTCCTCCCCGTTGCAATCTACGACGCCTTCCAGCACTCCGGTAGCCGAGTAGATACTTACGTGCTCTGAGCCACTCACTGTCAGTACACCTGTACAAAGGTCATAGCAGAAATGAAAACCGGTGGAGGGGGAGTGTACACCTCCCGCAGCAGCCTTGAATACCATCTCTGCAAGATTCTCTCCCGGGAATTCCACCAGTGTCTCTGTCACCGGACTTCCAGTGGACTCATCATAGATAATATAACCATCCTCACCTCTCTGGTAAGAATACACGATAAAATTTGCTTCCTCATTGAATGAGAAATGCGTATCCTGTGTCAGCTGCACAGTATACGACTTGTTGTCGGTCGAGGTGATGTCGACGCTTCCGGCCAGCTCTGCCTGCGCAGCCGACCAGCAGCATCCGCCAACCACCGCACCCAACAATAACTTCTTGATAAATTGCATGCCGTTTCTTTTTAGATGAAAAACTTAAGATTAATAACTCTAAAATTCAATTCTAATGTCATTTTTGCCGCAAATATACGAAATCTTATCTTCTCATGCAAACATTTAGTCTATTTTGCACTTTGAGGGAATTAAACAAAATGATAGATGCGTCAATATTCATTTAAGCCAGTCAGCTTGATTCCCCTTAGCGACCGTCATTGATAAATCAGTTAGAGGTAAAAAAATAAGCGTTGGGATTCTGTATCTTTTGCTATCTTTACCACTTGGGGCTTCTCGCATTGCCCATTGACAGTCAAGACGGCAACGCAGAAGCCCACGCTTATATATGCAACTACCACTGCCGCCGGACGTGTCTTTGAAAAAAGACACGCCACAGCGGTGGATGCTTAATGCATATCCACGGGCATCTATCGTTGCTCAACTCCCAGCTGTCAATTTGGAATTTTTGCGAGAAATTTCAAGTGGCTAAGAATCAGCGCTGATAAACGCTTTTTGAAAATGATTTCGAGACTCTCTTGTCCCGATTTATAGACATGGCAACGCCATATCCTACCCTTTCTCCCGCCCGCTTAACCCCTTACCGGGGCTTCTGCAGAGCGGTCAGATGTTACAAAATTATACCTTTTGAACGTATTTTGCAAATTTCTCCAAATTTTTTAACGAACCAACTATTACCGGGAGGAGGGGTCTCCCGACCGCTTCAATACCCTCGAGTGCCGACCCAGACCGGGAGGAGGGGTCTCCCGACCGCTTCAATACCCTCCCATGTGCCTCGGCCAAAATACAGTTGGAGGTTTCAGGAAATTTGATTAACTTTGCGATATCGAAAACCTTCTTAACACCTTCATATTATGAATGAAGATAACCTCTACATACGATTTGATTGGGCTATCAAGCATATCTTGCGCGACAAGGCTAATTTCGATATCCTCGAGGGCCTGATCTCTGTGCTCCTTGGCGAGGATGTAAAGATCGTCGAACTCCTTGAGAGCGAATCCAATCAGAAGAACGACCACGACAAGTTCAACCGTGTCGATATCAAGGCCAAGAACAGCAAGGGGCACATCATAATAATCGAGGTGCAGCTCACACGGCAGCTCTACTATCTCGAGCGTATCCTGTACGGCACTTGCAAGGCCATCACGGAGCACATCAACATCGGCGACAAGTATGACCAGGTGAAGAAGGTGTATTCCATCAGCATCCTCTATTGCGATTACGGCCAGGGTGACGATTATGTATACCACGGACAGACAGTGTTCAAGGGAATCCACACAGGTAATGATCTTCTGGTAAATATAAAGGAGGAGGGTGTGATAGTGCCGCATCTTCCTCGAGAGGTTTTTCCGGAATATTATCTCGTGAGGGTGAACGCCTACGACAAGATTCCGGAGAATCCGCTTGATGAATGGATCACTTATCTCAAGACCGGCAAGATCAAGGAAGACACGCGCACGCCCGGTCTGCAGCAGGTGCGCGAGAAACTCCGTGTGCTGGCAATGACACCTGCGGAACGCCGTGCCTACGACGAGCATGTAGACAACATAATGGTGCAGAATGATGTGCTCGACACAGCACGCGACGAGGGTCGAGCAGAAGGACGTGAAGAGGGTCTTGCGGAAGGACTTGCAAAGGGACTTGCGGAAGGCCGTGCGGAAGGTCGTGCGGAAGGTCGAGCGGAAGGCCGAGCGGAAGGTATGGCTGAGGGTCATGCAAAAGCCATGACAGATGTGGCCAGAACGCTGAAGCAGCAAGGTTTTTCCGACGAAAAAATCTGCGTCATCACCGGTCTCTCCCCGGAGGAGATTAGTCTGATCTGATCTATTCAGTCTTTCACCGGCGGCGCAGTAGGACGTAGAGGATGACGGGTACGCCGATGATGGGCGTCAGGGCATTTACGGGGATGACACTCCCGCCGGCTACGCTGGCAAGGTTGCAGCCAAGAGCCACGATGGCCCCCGTGAGCATCGTGGCTGGTATCAGCGTCCAGTGGTTGTCGGTGCGGAAGAGCATCCTCGCTATATGGGGCATCGCCAGGCCGATGAAGGAGATGGGGCCGCAGTAGGCGGTTATCACTGCCGTGAGAAGCCCTGTGATGATGAGCAGTACGTTGCGCGTGCGCTCTATCCGGATACCCAAATTGCGGGCGTAATTGTCGCCGAGCAGAAGGATATTGAGGGGTTTGGCCATCATGAGGGCCAGAAAGAGGGAGCAGAGGGTAAGCGTCGCAAACCAAGGAAGGGTGTCGAGTGAGACGCCTCCGAAAGTGCCCATGCCCCACATAACGAAACTCTGCACACCCTCGGCGGAGGAGAGTGAGGAGAGCAATGTCACTACGGAGGAGGTGAGGTAGCCCGTTAGTATGCCAGCTATCAGCAACATGAGGTCGTTGCGAAGCCTAAGCGACAGCAACATTAGGATTCCCATTATCAGAAGACTGCCAACCAACGCTCCGGCAACGAGTGCTGCGTTACCTCCCCAGCTGAACTGTCCCAAAGTAAGTGTGCCTCCGAATAGCAATGTCACCAACGCCACTCCGAGTGAGGCTCCGGAACTGATGCCGAGTATCGACGGACCGGCAAGCGGATTGCGGAAGGCGGTCTGGAGCAACAGTCCCGTCACGGCAAGGCCGGCACCCGCAAGAAGCGCCGTCAGACTTTGCGGCAACCTGCTCTCCAGCACTATGAAGCGCAGTGGAGAAGTCTCGTCACCGTCTCCCGTAAGTATCTGCCACACGTCAGCGGCCGGTATATCTACCGATCCGAAGAAGATGTTGGCAACACAGAGCAGAGCCGTGAGCAAGGCAAGCAGCAGGAATCTCATCGTCAATGGTTTTTAGGGTGAAGAGGAACTTATAAAAAAAGGTTCTAAGGGTAACGGGATATGTGGTTTAAGGTAAGGTTTCAGGGTAGGGGAGTGTAGTAGTGGTGTGTGCTCTCTAACCCGAGTTCGGGATGGAGGATGGTGATGAGGTCGGCAAGCAACCACTGCGGATGGAAAGCGGCGTCCTCAAACACACGGCTCCGGGAGGTGTCGGTGGAGTATACCTTGTGGCTGCGGTAGGGAAGCATACGCGAATATACGGGGTTCTCTTTCCCAAGTGAGCCGTAAGTGATATTCTCTCCCGCATGCCTGATTAACCAGAAGTCGGACTCTCCGGCTCTCATGAGCACTTCCTCAGCAGTGAGTGGCGCGCTCCCGGCTTTGTCGATGTAATCAAAGGGGTTGCGCCCTCCGGCGTCCTCAACAAATCGTCCGGTGGTGCTGTGTCGTTCGGGCACATACCAGGCCCCTCCGTAAATACGTTCGAAAACTACTGAAGGTTTCGACCCGGCGGCGTTGGCCTTAGCGCGAAGTTCGCCATATTCTTTCTCTGTCTTTGCAAAGAGGGAGTCGGCTTTCTGTCCCTCCCCGAAAAGCCTGCCGTAGAATCGCATCCACTCCGCACGCCCCAGGGGTGTTGATTCCATATAGTCGGCACACTCGAGCACGGGTATGCCTGCGCGCTGAAGTTTTGTGTAGTCGCGGTTGTTCTCATACGGCGAAAGCATCACTACGTCGGGAGCCAACGAGAAAATACGTTCCATATCGGGCGACATGGAATTGCCGCAATCCAGAATCTCACCTTTCTTCACCTTGTCCATCACCTGGAGATCTGGTAGATAGTCTGTGTCGCAAACTCCGCTTATAAGGCCGATATGCCCCAATTCATCGATCAGGGAGGCATGCACGCCAGAATACACCACAGCACGCTGCAACGGCACTTCTATCACGGTGGCTCCCTTCGGCAGCCCTTCCTTCTTCTTTCCGCGTTCCAGAAGGATATAGCGGTGAAGGGTGCGCGTAGTGTCCCAGGGATTGCGCATCTCCACCTCCGTGAATCCCTCATGCTCCACCATAGTAATGTTGCGGGCATGGGAGAAGCAGAGGGTATCGCCGTCGGCAGTGGCGGCCGACGGCGAGTCCTTTCGGCTTCCCGTCGGTCCGCAGCTGCTGACGCCGCCTACCGTAACTATGGCGAGTAGTATCCCTGTCAAAAAACTGATTCTTTTCATCAGCATATTTCCAGTAAATATGATAGTTGATAGTGAACAGTTGATAGCTGAAATTCTCCGGTTGGACACGACTTATCAACCATTCTCCCTTATGACTTATCCATCACTTCACATCAAAGAAGATGGCAGCAGGACCGGCCCCTATGCCGTAACGCTTCTTGAATCGGCCGTCGCGTCCAAACTGAAGCACAAAACCGGCGGCCTCATAGCTGGGCCACTGACCGTCCATCACGTAGGAGGCAACGAAGATGTCGCCTGTCAGCGGATCTACTCCCATTCCGGAAGGATACTGCAGACCCTCGGGAATCCATTCCTTGATTGTGGAGCTTGCGATGTCGTAGCGCTTGCAGTCGATCACGACTCCGTCGTTGCTGAAGGGAGAGTCCATCATATATATTGAGCCATTGCCTGCGCATACCATTGTTGCCGCATCGATCTTCTTCCAGGCTGTCTCTTTCTTGGAGGCATCTTTCTGAATCTCGGCGATATTGGGGTCGATCTCATAGAGGAGCGAGGGCACATCGGCATAATTGCCTTTGGCAAGTAGATAGAGATGACCGCTCTCGCTCAGGAACCGGTCGGGGTTGAGGGGCACTTCCACAGTGGCCTCTACAGTGAAGGAGGCGAGGTCAATGATAGAAGCCGTAGTGCCGTAGCCGACTGCCCAGTTCATGCCGTCGGAGTTGGGCACCCAGAGTTTGCCGTCGTGGAGGGCGATGTTTTCGGGATTCGGCCCTACCTTCAGTGTCTTGTCGATGGAGAGTGTCGCAGTGTCGAGGCGCGCTACGTAGCCGTCATACATGGAGACATACACGTATCCTTCAGCTGCTACCATCGAACGCGGCTGAGTGCCGGTGTTCTCACCCTCACATTTGATCTGCTTGAGCGATTTCAGTGTGCTTCGGTCGGCAATCTCAATCGTGCTGCTTTCGTAGACACCGATATAGACCTTGCTGCCGTAGACGAGTCCACACTGCGGAGTGGCTCCGAGAGAGCGTCCGTTGGTGCTCTTGAAAATCCCTTTGCTTATCTCGGAATCTGCATAGTTGATGAGGTTGAGCGAACCGTCTATTCCTTTGTAGTAGTTACCCTGGTTGAGGATAAAGGCTCCCGATGAGAGTGTGGGTTTGTCGGGATTTGGAACCTCAGGATCATCGGAGCAGGAGGTGAATGCAGGCAGAAGCAGAGCAGCTGCGGCCGCAAGAGTCAGAAATCTGAATTTTTTCATTTGTCTTTAGTGGTTTTTAGTTATTTGGTCTATGGTGGTTATGAGTTATCTTAAAGTTCAAATTTTACGGTCAGGCTCCAGCTCCTTCCGGGCATAGGATAGCGGGCCACGACTTGATACTGCTTGTCGGTGAGGTTGGTGACGTCGGCACGAAGTTCCAGAGAATGTCTCTTTATCCGGAAAGTGTGGAAAAGTGTAAGGCCGATGTCGGCATACCCTGCGATTCGGGTGTCGGGCAGGTTGGAGGAGGTGGTGTAACGGGCGGATGTGGCGTTTCCATGAAGAGCCACCGAGACCCAGGGATTAAGCCACGAGACGGAGGCACTCCCGGAATTGAGCGGCGTGTAAGCCACCTGCTTCATCCAGTCGAGCATCTTCGGGTCGGTACGTGGCTGTGCGCGCTGATAACTGTAATTGGCCGTTAAGAGGATGCTCTGCCTGCGTGCTATGGCAAACTCTGCGTTTAGGGTGGCGTCCAGACCGAAAATCCTTACTTTTCCAAGGTTGGTCATCGTCCATTTGAAAAGACTGAAGGGCACAGCCACAATCTTGTTGCTCACTATATTGATGTAACCGTCGGCGGTAAGCGTAAGGTTCTTGAGTATGTTTCCCTGAGTAAGAGCCCATGAAGCGCCTACATTCCATTGGTCGGCGGATTCTGGCTTGAGGCTCAGTGTGCCGTAATGGTCGAAATAGAGTTCGTTGAAGGTCGGGCTGCGGAATATGTTGCGATAAGAGGCACGAACGTAGAATTCCTGATCGGAAATCGGACGGAGGCTAAGGCTCACCGAAGGAGAGAAGCGGTGTGCATTGGCTTTAAGCGTCCGGTCATCGAGCGACCGGTCAAGATATAGCGTATGCAGCAGGCGCGCTGTGGCGGTAAGCATACGGAAGTTATATCTTGCCGTCAGGCTCTGAAGGATAGTGTTGCGGTAAGGACGCGTATCGGTGGGAAGATTCGAGGTAAGGTTCTGATAGACCCAGTCGGCGGAATAGTCCAGGGCCAGACCATTCATCGGGAGCCAGAGCAAGGCTGCCGCCAGATAGCTCTCGCGCTGTAGGTAATACTGATTGAGCATACCGCCGGGATACTGGCCGCCATGGTCGGTGAAGTGCGACGAACTCCAGTTGAATTTGCCGACGGCCTGCAGCGACAGTCTCGACGACATTTTCCGTCGCCAGCGAGCCTGTCCGAAGAAATTCCGGTCATGGAGCCTTTCGTCGGAGGGTTGCAGGTAGTAAATCACCGGACCCGGCAGTCGCCGCGCGTTGTCGTAATAATAAAGTTTGGCGCTTACACTCGTGGCTGTCTGCGGCCGCCATTCGGCATTGAGCTCTCCATGGAAGGAGTTCATCATGGAGTTGCTTCGACGCTCTCGCGTGATGAGGTCGCCATTGTGGAGGGTAAATGGATAGTCATTGCGTGCATGCAGGAAATCGAACATAGCCCCTGCGGCAAAGTTCTCACCGTTGCTCCATCCTCCGTTGACGTAAGGAGCCCAGAGTCCGAAACCGCCGGCGCGCATCTGCGCCGTCAGGAAAGGACCTCGATCCGTGAATACGTCCGGACGGAATGTCGAGAAGGAAAGGGTGGCTGCGGAGGCTGCTGCACGCGCCGTGATGAAGATATCTTCCGGAGTGCCGGCCGTGAGCGAAAGCGAACTGACGTTGTCGAGCGAATAGCGTGAGAGGTCGATCTCTCCGCTGCGTGCATCACTCAAGGGCACTCCATCGTAAGCCACACCCGTGTGCTGCGCTCCGAGTCCTCGCACACTCACCGTCTTCAGACCCCCCGCACCCCCATAATCGCGCAGATTGACTCCCGGCAGACGTCTTACGGCATCGGATATGTCGGTGACACCCGTATGCAGCATCGTCTCCCTGTCGATGATATGAAAGGGATTGGAGGCTGTCAGGGATTTGTCGGCACGGTTCTTCACCACCGCCAGCTCCGGCAGAGTGTCCGTGTCGGCAATGGTATCGGTCAGCTCCGCTGAATTGGAGCGAGTACCTCCGGATACAACGAACGCCCCGTTGAATGACGACGGGGCGAAAAAAGCGTATCCTGCAATGAGTGCGAATAACGTCGGTCTTTTCATCCTCGTGAAAAAAGCTTGATATGTAGCGCATAGCGATGCAAGCCGTGGGTCGGACTGTAACCGTAGCGGGACTGTCGGGGATTCTCACCCCGTTCCGCGGCTTTTCGCATTTTGCGCCGCAAAGTTAGGTATTCATTTCTGAATTTCCTAATTTTGCGGCAATTTTCATCTGTAAATATTAAGTGCCATGGTTGAGATGACCTCCCTCATCACCGGTTATCGCTCCGGAAAAAACGTTCGTGTAGTCTCTCGCGATGTCAATGCCGTCCTTCCCTCCGGCTCTCTCACATCCCTTCTCGGCCCCAACGGAGCCGGTAAGTCCACCCTGCTCAAGACCCTCTCCGGATTCCTGCCTCCGCTCGGAGGCGAAATCAAAGTAGGGGAGACTCCGCTTTCCGAGATCAGCGCGACTGAACTGGCACGTCTCGTGGGAGTCGTGCTCACCGACCGGCCTTCCGTCATCGCAATGACCGTGGAGGAAATGGTGTCCATAGGCCGCAGCCCTTACACCGGCTTCCGGGGACATCTCACGGATCAAGACCGCGAGATCGTAGAGAGATCAATGGCCTTGACCGGAATAGTGGAGATGCGCACACGCATGGTCGACACCCTCAGCGACGGCGAACGACAGAAAGTTATGATAGCCAAAGCACTCGCCCAGTCCACCCCCGTCATCTACCTCGACGAACCCTCAGCCTTCCTCGACTACCCCAGCAAAGTGGAACTCATGCTCATGCTCCGAACCCTCGCCCACGACGAAGGAAAGACCATCCTCCTCTCCACCCACGACCTCAACATAGCCCTTGAGCTCTCCGACACCCTCCTGCTCATCGACAAAAACATCGGCTACGCCTCCGGCACTCCTGCCGCCCTCGCCGCCGACGGTTCCCTCGAACGCTTCTTCTCCTCCCCCTCCATCTCCCTAAGCCGCCACCCCCTCCAATTCCACATCCGCCCCTGACGAAGTAGTCTCTGACCGCTTCGTCAAGTACGAGTTACAAGCGACTAACGACAAATCCACATCGCTGCCGCAATATCCCGCACAGTAGGGACGCGATTCTTCGCGTCCACACCCTGCCGCATCCCTCCTATCGACTACCGTTTCAGCAGGAAGCGGAGGGGACGGTCTACGCGGGCGGCCCAGGCGTCTTCGTTGTGGGAGGCGCCGTTGTCGATGTAGCTGTCAAGGTTCTGGCCGTCGCGGTAGCCTTTGGCGCGGGCGATGGTCAGGGCTTTCTCTTCCCAGGGACCGTAGTAGGCGTCGATGGTCTCGGTGCCATGGTCGAAGTAGAGGCGGTGGGTGGCCGGGTCGGGAAGGTTATTCTGCATGTAGCTCATCAGGGCATCTCCGAAGGCGTTGCCGGCGTCGAGCGAACCGTACCAGTGGGTGGAGAGGCATCCGGCTCCTCCGAACACTTCGGGAGCGCGGCAGATGAGATAGAGTGACATAAGGCCTCCCATGCTTGAGCCCATCACCGTGGTGTGCTCCCGGTCGGGGAGGGTACGGTAGCTGCTGTCTATGTAGGGTTTGAGGGTCTCGGTCACGAAGTCAGCGTATTGGTTGCCGAGCACGGGCTTTCCTTTCAGTTTTACTTCGGCCATAAGTTCGTCAAGCCCGGCATCGGTCACGGCTTGCTGGGGCATCAGTTGCGACACTCGCTTTGCGGGGTCACTGTGTATTCCGACGATCAGTACAGGCGGAATTTCCCCTTCGTCGATGAGACGTGCAGCTATGGTGTCCATCTCCCACGACTGGCCGTTCCATGTCGTGTTACGGTCATAGAGGTTCTGCCCGTCGTGCATGTAAACCACCGGAAAACGGTCAGCTCCTGCAATGTCGTACGCATCGGGCAACCATACATCCACCGCGATACTGTCAGCAAGCTGCGGCGAATAAACCACATGCCTCTCCACTGTGCCACGCTCCGCCTGTTGGAGCGGCGAAGCCGCCATCGCCCCAAACGAAATAAGGGTAATTAAGGGCACCCCAATCAAAAATTTCTTAAAATTACTCATACTCTCTTCGGTTTCTACCTTTGTCAAAATCAGCACCAAATTTAGAAATAATGTTCCATTTCGCAAAACAACTGGCTCTCTTTTTTCAATGATTTTTTGAAAAAAAGTGAGCCTTGACGGGGTATATCCTAAAGAGACAGTTGCCATGAAAGGGAGTAGGATATATTGCTATGAGTACACTCGTCGTCTGCCGCGATAGCAGAGGAGCCAGAGCAGCATGATGGCAAGGGCGTAGAGGGAGAATATGAGCCAGGGCCATTCCCATTCTCCCATAAAGAGTCTGACCGTGGATCCGTTGCCCGGGATTGTCACTGACTGCCAACCACACCAGTGATTGACGATGGCGCCTGCTGCAAGTGTGCCGAATGTGGCGCCTATCCCGTTGCTCATCAGCATCATCACTCCTTGAGCAAGTCCTTTCATCCCTGATGGAGCTACTTTCTGTATATACATATGCCCGGAGATGGTTATGAAGTTGAAGGCCACTCCGTATACCATCATTGAGCATACCAGCAGCCATAATCCTCCACCAGGATTCCCAAGGGAAAGCGTCAGAAAGCGAACTGACCATGCCAGCAAACCGATTGCATAGACCATGCGTATCCCACCTTTTCTCAGGGAGATGCCCACAAGCAACACGCAGGCTGCCTCTGAAATCTGTGAAAGGGAGAAAAGCATAGTGGCATTGCCGGAGGCAAACGACTCTGCATAACAGGCTATCCCGGAAAAATGGGTGAGGAAGGGGGTTGCGAATCCATTTGAAATCTGCAGGCAGACTCCCGCAAAGATGACAAACAGGAGGAATAGGGCAGTCTCTCTTTTCCCGAACATATCACGCAGCGATCCATATAGCTTGGGTCGGTTTCCTTTTTCTTCTGACGGCCCAACCTCTTTCCGGCAGCGCGGTAAGGTAAGAATATATACGGCTGCCACTATCCCTGTCAGGGCGCTGCATAGCAGCTGCATTGCGTTATATTGGAAACGGAGGTGGCCTGAGTCAGCAGTATCGGTGAATGTGAATCCAAACGAACCTTCATGCCAGTAAGCAGAGTTTACAAACCACATGGCTGCTACAAATCCTACTGTGCCCCAAATCCGGATCGATGGAAAGGAGGATTCCAAGCTCTTGCCTTTGTGGGTAAGGAGTCCGAAGGTGGCGGTGTTTACCAAGGCCATCGTAGGCATGTAGAAGGCCAGAAAAGCCAGATAGAGCGGATAGAGAATCCGAAATTCCAGATGTTTATGAGTCATCCCATACCGCCACATGAGAAACATGAACAGCGCGGCTGTCAGATGACACAGGGCTGCCAACGTTTCCGGTCGCCCTGTCCGGTCGGCCAATCGTCCTAAGATTGGAGGGGTAAGAATGGACACCAACCCAATGGCTGCGTAGAACCATGCTATGTCGGCTCCCAGACCGCCCGCTCCCAGAAACTGACCGAAACATGTGAGATAACATCCCCACACGGCAAACTGAAGGAAGTAAAGTGCAGAAAGACGTGCCCTCATGGCTAAAAATAAATCTTAAATATAATATGAAATCTGCTTTTTCCTCTTAAAATCTAAACTCCACACCTCCCATGAGGGTGGTGCCGGGCATTGGGCAACCGTAGATGATCTGATAGTGTTTGTTGGTGATGTTGTCTATGCGGAGCGAGAGAGTGACTGGCACCGACGTGCCAAGCGTATACGCTCCCCTGAAGTTGAGTAGTGAATAACTCATCGAGGAACCGTCGGGGTTGCCATACTTCATTCCCCAAATGCTCATCTCTTCGAGTGTGAGGGAGAAGGCTCTGGGAGCATACGTAAGCTCGATGTTGAGCTTGTTCTTCGGAGAATAGGGATTGCCGGAGTCAGTGTGGAGGTAGGACCATGAGGCGGAGGCCGCAAGATTATGCAGTATGCTGTAGGACGCCTCCAGTTCGAAACCTTTGTTATGGAACTTTCCAGTGTTGACGTTGCGCATCCGGCCGTCGATTCGCACAGGCAGAATCATATTCTTGGCGTCAATGTAGTAAATGGCGGCTCCGAACATTAGCCGGTAATTAAGCAGATGCTGGCGGAAGCTCAATTCGTAATTGAGCATATATTCGGGTTTCAGGTCAGGATTCGCTGGTTGATAAAGATAGAGTTCGCGGATATTGGGCGAACGGAATCCTTTGCTGAAGGAGCCTTTTATCTCTGCTCCCATTCCTGGACGGACGATGAAACCGGCCTGCGGCACCCACACATTCCCATAAGTGGAGCCATGCTGCAGACGCACACCGCCATTAATGTTGAACATATCATGGAAGAATCCCTGCTGCATCATCACATAGCCGGCTATTTCATTGACATGATGCTTCGATTCTGAGGAGCGGATAGATTCATCTTCTTTGTTGGTGTTCCATATCCTGCCTCCCCAGTGCTGGAAATCAATGCCGGCAGATAGTGTGTTGGCTTCCCATAGATACAGGTTTTCGTAGGCGGTGAACCCCATATTATAGTCGGTGGAATGGAAGAGGTAATCACGTGGAGTCTCCCCGGGCGCATTTCCATCATCCACGTGGTTGCGTCCCCAGTTGATGTAGGTCTGCACTCCTCCATCTGCCTTGGCATATTGGTTTTTGACATAAAGACCGCCTGTTCCGCGGAAGAGATCAGTCCACATATTCTCGAGTGGATTCTGGATTGTGCCGGGATTATTGGCGTGGCTCTGTGTCATGTCAAGCATACCGGCAACACTCCAACGGTTGGAGAATGCATATTTGAGTTGTGCGAATTCATTGGCGAGCCAGAAGGCACTCCCGGCTCGGTTGCCGTTGCTGCGGTCGAGCTGACCTGAGAGGGTGGCCGAAAATCTCCTTTTTTTGTAGCCAGAAGAGAGTGCGAATTTCTGTGTCGAGAATGAACCGAACATGGCACGCGCTCTGCCTGTCATACCCTCTGTCCTTTGGGTGCGAGTCACGATATTTACAGATCCTCCCATGGCGTTCGAACCATAAAGCAACGACGACGGTCCCTTAACGACCTCAACTTTCTCTACCCCGTTGGCGACATATGTGTCAGCGAGTGAATGACCGAATACTCCGGCCCATTGCGGCTGTCCATCGATCATGAAAAGCACCTTGTTGGCCTGCCCAACTCCGCGGATGTTTACTTCCCCGGCACTCCCTCCTGAGACTCCGTAACCTGCGAAACCGCGTTCCGTTACAAACAATCCGGGCACTTTGCTCACAAGCACAGGAAGCAGAGAACTCTCTCCCGATTTCTCAATCTCCTCTGCCGTTACTTGCGTGACGTTGAGTGGAATGAGGTCGGGATTTGTCTTTAGCGGGGCTGTCACTACAACTTCGTTGAGATTCAATGTATCTCGGGGTGCTTCTGTAGCCGTCATGTTCAGGGCCATCATTGCTGCCGGCAGAGTGAAGAGTATTCGTCTGTCCATATCTTCAGGGAATTTTTCAAGGTGAATATTGGAGTGTGAGGCTCTCTTCCCTTTGGAAAAGAGATCAAATGGAGTAAAGTCATTGATTTGGGAGCAAAATTAATGAAATAATTTGAAAGTAAACTATAATTCAGTTAATTTTGCAAGGAATTAAGTGAATTGTTCAGTTATTTATATTACTCCACAAACAATACTCCTAAAATGAACCAAAGTGAGATAGATTTTTTTGATGCCCTTGCTCCTGATTGGGACGCGAATGAGGTGAAGTCTACGCCCGAACGTATCCGCAATATTCTCGGAAAATTACCCATCGGCAGAGGAATGTCGGTGCTCGATCTTGGCACAGGAACAGGTGTTCTTATCCCTTACCTTTCCCAAATGGTTGGGATGGATGGAGCAGTATTGGGGATAGATCTCTCGAAAGGTATGTTGAATTTGGCTGAGAAAAAGTATGGTCATCTCAAGAATGTTTCATTCCTGAGTCTTGACTTTGAGGAAGAAGTTATCCCCGGTATGTATGACGTAGTGATGCTCTATTCAGTATATCCTCATCTACATGCCCCACGCCTTACGATGGAGTGGCTTTTCAAGATGAACGTCAATCCAGGAGGTTGTATCGTGGTGGCCTTCCCTTCAGATGAAAAGTTCATCAATGACATTCATCATGAAAGAAAATCTGAAAGTGATCATCTCCCGCCGGCTGCCCTCTTGGCGCAGACCATACGTTCTTGGGGCTTTGATGCAAAAGTATTGGCCTCATCCACTGAAGAATATATTGTCGTAGTGAAGGAAAAGGCTTTCAGCACTTCAGAATAGACTCGGTTTCCCTCAAAAATGGGCAATGCAGGGGCGGACCCTTAGACTCCGTTCCCCAAAACATGTCAACGCAGGGCTGGAGTGTTCACTGAGTTTTAGTAAGTAATCCCGTTGCGGATAAGCAATTCTTTCAAGCGAAGATTCTCCTCACGCAGGGTGTCAACCTCATCACGCAGTTCGTCAACTCTGTCGGAGAGCCTGTCATTTCTTTTTGAAAGATAGTCGATCCTCGCCATGGTGTCCGCATCGGAAGCAGTGTGGCTGTTTTTGTGGGCAAGGTCGTGAAGATGATTTAGAAGCTGGGTGATGGAGTCGCCTGCCTCCGGATGTGTGTGTGGAGGCACTGTGACTCCCTCGGAAAAGGAGTCTTCAAGCTTATAATCATCAAAATTATCTATCTCAAAGATCTCCTTGATCTTTAGCATCTTCTCCTCCGGCAGACGGCTGCGGCCATTCTCGATGGCCGACAGGAAACTCGGTTGCACCTGAAGAAGATCGGCCAACTCTCGCTGACTTAGGCCTGCTCTCTTACGTAGCTTTACAAGGTCAATTCTATTCATCTCTTTCCCAATGACTATTGATGACACCATTCTGCCATCTCTGTTATTTTTTTTCGAAAATTACTCATCATATCCGTAGTCATCAGACATCCAACACAATTGAAGGGGATATGTTAAGTTCTTTGCTGATACGTCTTCCTATTTTGAGTGTAGGTTCTGATTTCCCGGAAAGATAATCACAAACTCTGGAAGGACTCCCGCCGATCAATTTGGCTAACGACGCTTGAGTTAACCCCATTTCATACATTCGGAGTTATATGGTCTCCATGAGTGATGGTTCGCCAACACTGTAATGCTCCTCTGAGTAATCGGCAACGAGATTTGACAGGAGTACCAGTTCGATATAATTGGCATCCGTTTCGGGTGTGTCGTCATTCACAAGAGGTAGCAGCTGCTCAACGCGTGCCACTGCCCACTCATACTGTCGTTCGTTCTCTATCTTTGTCATAACTAATCTATATGGAATCATTGGAGACTTTTCCAAAAAAGACAGACCATAAAGAACCAAAAGGGTTGCGATATGGCCTGTCTTCCATGGGTTTAGGGACTTAATTAGAACTCCACACCGATGGATATCGTAAACATCTTGCATCCCATGCGGGGTTGCTTGCGCTCGCCGGCACCTACCCAAAGGTCGGTCTCGTCATAGTCCATGAGGTCGCTCACGAAGTCTTTGTAGCGTGCGCGTCCGCCTTTCCATTCAAAACCGATGGAGAGCTTCCTCCATATCAGCTCAAGGCCTCCGGAGAAGAGACACGCAAAGGCACCATGCACTTCGGCGTCATCATCATCCGAAACGATAAGGGCGGAGTAGGAGGGGACTACATGGAAGAAGGGTCTTACCTTTATGCGCGCCACATTGGGATTGGCACACCAGTAGAAGGGCATGAAGGTGGCCGTCGGACCGATTGCCAGTCCGGCCGCGAGATAATGCGACCCTAAGGATACGTAGTCATCGTCGTCCTCATAGTCATAGTCGCCGCTTATGCCGCTGGATATGCTTCCGTGGCCTTTCTTGAAATTCAGGTAGGTTATCTCCGGGCCGATGAAGATACCGAATTTAACGAGGTTGGCGATGGGTCGCGGATGAACATAAATGTTGCGTCCTGTCTTGATGGCTGCGCCCCAGCGTGATGTGAGCTTGCCGCCGTTGTATCGACCCTTATCGAAGGAGCCTGTGGCAAATCCTACTGAGAAGAGCTTGTTGCCACCTTTCCAGAATCTCGCGTTGTCGGCTATCACGTCTTTGCTCTCCACAGTGAAAGCCGCGTCGAGTCCTTCGTAACCGTTCTCTGCTCCGGCTTCTTCGACTGCCACTTCTTGTGTAGTCTCTATATCCTGAGTGGAGACTGCCATCATGTCGTCATGGGCCCACGCTGAAGAAGTAAGGAGACCTGCAAAGCCCACGAGGGTACTGATAATTATGCGTTTCATGGTGTCAGTTCATTGCTTTAAGGTTAATGTATTCTCTTGCAAAGCGTACGCCGTCAGGGATATTCTGCGCTCCGGAAATCTCGGAGAACTCCCAGCGGGCTTCATCCGAGTCGTAGAATTCCGTGGGATTCATCACCTGCATCTTGTCGCCGTCGAAAAGCACCTGGAAAATTCCTTCTCCATCCTCAGGATTGTCGGAATGTACCTCCACAAGCTGTGACTGTGTGCTCGACCATCGCCATGTGCCTCCATACCAGGGCTCATCGGGCGCATCTTTGCGATATACACGTCCGGAAAGGGTGAACGCGATGGCGTAGATGTATTCCTCTTCCATCTCCTTTTTGGAGATATTCATCGTGTAGATCACTTTCAGATCGGCATTCAGGAAATCCACATGACCATCCACGAGATTCCAGGTCCGGCAGAGACGCGAATTCAGTTTGTTGTCGTCAATCTTATCAAGTTTGGTGACAGGCCATACATAATTGCCTCCCTCCTTGAGTTCGATGTTGACAGTGCCGTCAGAGTTGATCGTCACCTCTCCGAAACCGTCGAGCATATAGCGGTTTGCACCGAGCTTAGTGAAATTTCCCGACTTTACATCCTCCGGAAGCCAGTCGCGGGTCTGCTTGCGGTTTGCTTTCTTCAGGCTTGCAGGCTTATAGCGCTGCGTGCCGCCGGTGTAGGTGATGAAATAGAGGCCACTGCCCGTGAGTTCAATGCTCTTGATAGTCTCTCCGCCAAGGGTAGCTCCCTCCGGAAGCAGGCATACTGCATCATTCGCATAAGGAGCGGCCGCCAGTTCGCCTTTCCAGAGTCCGGAATCATCTGCGGAAGGTTCATACTCATCAGTGGAGCACGAAGCCAACAGAGTGAGGCCCACAAAAGCCCCCATAAGATAGTGTAAGATTCGCTTCATAGTCTATGAAATTAAAATAACTCGTTTCGTCAGGATTTCTTATCCCGTAGCATACAAAGGTAAGAAATTTTCCTATTAAAATGCAAAATTACACAAATCTTTCCAATCCGCCGACACCTTTCCGCTATTTTTTGAAGTCATTTCTTAATAACGGGATAGGGAATGTTTGGTACGGAATGACCAGTAGTCTTTTTTGCGATCGCTTTCTTCACTGCCTCAAAAGCATTGACCATTCCGTAGCCGTAGTCTGGATTCCATGCACCGTATGGTTTGATTTCTGACGGAGAAATACCTTTCGGAAGCCTGCAGGTGCTTCCGATTATTTCCCTGACTTGAGAGGCGGTGGCATTCGGAAAAACTTCCAATACAAGGGCGGCTACCGCCGCAACTGCGGGACATGCGTAGGAAGTGCCTTTATAATCTTTTTTGATGACTTTCCTATGGTCATCTTTATCTTTTTCCACTGTCAAGGAACATACCTCATGGCCAGCTGCCATTGCAAATAAGGCAGCTCCGTAACTACTTGTATAGTATCTCCTGATGTCTTTAGAAAGCCCTCCTACGGCCATCACTCCATCTAAAGTGGCAGGAAATGTTATCTCGCCTCCAATCGTTCCATTATTTCCTGCGGAATTGACAAAAATACAACCCTTTTTATTCCTTCCCTCTGTGAGGGCATATTCCACAGCTTCCTTTATGTTGGGATTTTCTTTTGAATAAGACAATGAACATGAAATTACATCTGCCCCTGCATCTACTGCCCATTTAATTGCGGCAGCCCATTGTTCCGCATTGGATAGTGTTTCCTCGTTTACAACAACATCCTCATTTGAAAATCGAACCAAGATTAGTTCTGAATCAGGAGCATAGCCACTAATGCCATAATTATTGTTTCGTATGGCTGACGCTATTCCGGCGCATGCAGTGCCATGATCATTTATCTTAATTTCCAATTCTGGATTAAGGACTGGAAGAATTTGATCCTTCCCCGTGGTGCAGTCGTGGCAAGCCACTATCTTGTTCTGGAGATCACGGTTTGTCATGTCAAACCCAAGATCAATCACACAGATTTTCACCCCGTGGCCAGTTGCAAGATCCCAGGCCCGGCTGACGTCAAGGTCGGTATACTTAAGACTGTCAGGTTTGCTTATGTTGTCAATGTTGTAAAGGCCCCACTGATCCTCCACATATGGATCCAAAGTGAAATCCTGTATGACGAATCCTCCGGATGCCCACTCCATATCACAATATTTAATAATGTCTGAATCCAATAGAGCATTCAACAATTTCAGGCGAGAGAATCGAATGCCCGATTTGGGCCTCACATGCCATGTCTTCTTTCTTTTATCAAAGGTATATAGTTTCATTCCAAGAGAATCTGCAATATGTTTCAGACGAGTTGTGTCAGAGGATTTATACAAGCCAAAACTTAGACTGTAATTTGGTATATGTACATATCCCTCCTTAGGATAAGCATAATTTTCCACTCCTTGGACACAGTCCATTTCTCTCAGTTTGTCACTGAGTATTTTCCCTTTCATGATATCGGAGGTGTGTACCCTGATTTCCCACCCATAATTGGGAATGTGCTTGATGGACTGTATGAAGTGTGGATTCCCAATTGCAGAGACCACTGCTGAGCTGTCAGAACACCATACCACGAATTTGTCCAGATAAAGGTCATACTCTCTCTTGATTGCACCCTCCGGATTCTTTTCTGTATAGAACTCCACCCTTTCCGGCTCCACTCCCTTAATTCTTGTGGGAGCCGGATCTTTTTCAAGCATCCTGCGTTGTTGAAGCTCATATTCCAGTCGTAAATCGCTCTTGCCGGATTCCTGATTTACTTCCTTGGCAGCATTGGCCGCGAGAGCACTAAGGAGGCAGCAGACCAGAATGGCAACCAGTCCTAACATGGGGTTGTTCTTTATCTTTTTCATCACTCAAGTCTTAATATGGATTACACATTTATTTTAATTACCTTGGATCCTATCTGATTTTCTATACGTATGATGTAAATTCCTTTTACAGTAATGCCAAGATCTGACAGTGTAAAGTGTGTCTCAGCCTCAGAATTATCCAATGAGATGACAGAATAAAGTCTTCCATTTATGTCATAGACACTGAGTGTAGAAGGCTTTGCACAATTAGTGATCACAATTTCCTCACCATTGAATCTCATATCCATTCCGTCTGACACCTCAGTAAGTTTCGAGGACTGTTGATTTCGCCGTTCGGAAGCCGTTTGGAAGTCAGTCTCAATAAACGGAAAGTAGATTAGATCATATGTTGATTCAGGACTGGCGGATCTTTTGCTATTGACGCTTATCATTCCCAAAGGGTATTTGTGGCAAAGATAAGAAAGAAAAATGAAAGAATATAAGTAATCTGTAAAAATGTTACAAAATCTGACAGATTGAAAGAAAGGATAGGAAGAAATTGATGAGTTGGAAATGTCACTACTTTCTATGTGAAAAAATGGATGGAGGTTCTCCATCCATTTTTTGGTGTATGATTGCCCTGCTGCGACGCGAGGGGAGTGGGTTGCTCAGCCTAACAGGAGGCGTCGTTCTTCGGCTACGGTTATTGGCGAGGAGTGGCCCGAGAGGAGTAGGGTATTGTCGGGCAAGGTCAGTATCTTGTTTACGATTGATTCCTCCAACTCACGGCGGTTGCCGCCGGGGAAGTTGGTGAGGCCGGGTCCGTGCTGATAAAGGGTGTCGCCTACAAATGCCGCTCCAGCCTCGGGTGCATAGTAGGTCACTGATCCCGGGGTATGCCCCGGAGTGTGGATCACCTTAAGGTAAAAACCGGAATTGGCCTTCAGCCGGATGATCTCACCGTCGTGTAACTCCTCATAGTGGGGCACCGTGATGGGTTCTCCGGAATTACCGCTCAGATTCAGGTAAGGATCAGTGAGATAACGCGCATCCGAAGGGTAGATGTAGATGGGAGCCACAAGCTTCTCACGCAGCTGTTCTGCCGCTCCGAGATGGTCGAAATGGCCATGAGTGAGAAGTATCTTCTCAATATGCCATCCATTGCGCTGTATCGTATCGTAGATCAGTCCTGCCTGCGCCCCCGGGTCAATGAGAAATCCGGATTTCGACACATCGTCGATGAAGAAATAGCAATTCTCAGCGTAGACGCCTTGCACTGTCAATTCGCTTATCATGATCTTTCCTCCTTACATAATTATACTGTCATACATTCTTCTCTTCTGCTGCAAAACAGATGCTTATGCGCTAAAAAGATGAGACGGTTAAAGAAGCTGGCATCCGTCAGGACCACAAGCATGCGGACGCTCACTGGCTGCTTCCTCATTCGCCTTTTCCTGCTTCTTGAGCTCTCTTCTCAATGCCGACTTGAAACCATCGACGGTCATGGCGCCCGGCACAGCGAATCCCCCGTTGAATACGATGTAAGGCACTCCATGCACTCCACGCATCATGGCTTCGCGTTCATCGAAGCGAACCTCATCGTCATACTTGTCAGACTCAAGTACTTTCTTCACTTCCTTCTCGTCCATCCCTACCGACACAGCTTTCTCAAGAAGCACCTTATGGTCGGAAAGAACGAGGTTTTCGGTGAAATAGGCGGCAAACAATGCCTCATTGAGCCTGCCTACCGTGGCACGGTCATATTTGGCCTCGGCCAATTTCATTAGGCGGTGGGCATCACGCGTGTTGGAATACTGAGTTGTGGCATAACGGAAGTCGATGCCAAGCTCCTTACCAAGGTCAGAAATCTGCTGGATCTGCTCTTTCGCCCCTTCAAGCGAAAGATGATACTTCATTGCAAAACGCTCGGGGGTGGTGGTAGTCACCTCTTTCGGGGCGGACGGGTCAAGCTCAAACGCACGGAAATCAATCTGCACATCGTCCTGAAGACCGAGTTCTTCAATGGCTCGCTGAAGTCGTGTTTCGCCGATATAGCAGTAAGGACATGCAAAGTCGTTCCAAATTGTGAGTGTCATCATAGTTTTTTCCTTTCTTTTTGGTTTATGTTATTCTTTAAGGTTGATTATCTTTTTCAATACTGTGGCGAAGATGGTCCTCTCTTCAGGAGTGAGAAGGTTGCTCAATGCTTCGTGACGCAATCGGGCTATCTCCAGCACCTTCGGTTTGATCTCCTCCCCAAGAGGCGAAAGATACACCTTCAGGCATTTGTAGCTGACGCATTCAGTAGTCACAAGCCCTTTTTTGATTAAGGAAGCGACGCATCTGCTCACAGCTCCTTTGTCTTTGCCGACCATGGTGCCAATCTCGCATTGCTGCATCCCATCCTGAGTATATAGTGAGCGGAGGATCAGATATTCCGGCACCGTTATATCAAGCTTTGCCTTTTCCAATTCCTCGGCCAGCTGACTTATGAGTGTCTGATAAGCCGTTCCCAGCATACACCCCACATTGGGCATCCCGTATAGGTTTCTTTCATTCGTCATAGCACCTTATAAACAACCGCAGTGTTGAAATGGTTGACTCAGCAACCATTTCAGCACTGCGGTGTATGTACTCCTCATGCCTTTGTTTAATTTTTACTCAGCCACTGGGATGCAAATTCGTCAGCTTCTTGTTCTTTCAGAGGATCTTTGTTACCGTAGTCTACATTTTCCATAAAAATGTCCTTCTTCCCATGTAATAAAATATGGCCAATTTCATGAAATAAGGTTTTCCAGAAATCATACTCATCTTCAAACTCTTTTGAAAGTTGAATTGTCGGGATGCCGGAAATATAGCGGGCACAGCCTTTGACCGGGGCGGAAGAAAGTGAGTCGGTAAGGATGAATTTTATTCCAGCCTCTCCAAGTATCGAGGTTAGTAGTTCAATTACGTCTTTCTCTCCGTTTTTTCTGATATCAGAAATTTCATTCAATATCTTCCGTAGGCGTTTTGATGAGTATTTACCATTGATTGCCATTCTCCCAGCTTGAATTTCGCCTTGGCGTAGCCACGCGGAAAGGGCATAGGGATCGCAGGCTTCTGCCAGCGTTATGCTAAAGGCCACTCTTAGTCTCTGATTAAGGTAAAAATCCTCCCATCCCTTGGGCGAACTTACTGCAAAGAAAGTGCAGAGGGTATCAACAATGTGAGGCTCAGTGATACGGGAGCCATTAATTCCTGAGAACCATCCAAGACTTGATATTTCTTCGTATGGAAATTTTTTTGCCCATAGAAGTCCGTCTTGAAGGGTTTTCTCTCTCTTTTTGCGAGCTATGAACTCATCATAACTTTTTTGATGCCGTAGCCACATATGTGCAGGAATCCTTGTCACCATTTCAAATGCTACTGCCATATCAGGAGTAATTGAGCTTTTCCCTTTTAAGACAGCAATAATTGTCTTTTCTGGTTTGGATACCCTGGTGGCAAATTCCTTAACGCTCATACCCATCTCTTGTAGTTTTTCTTCAAGAGTTTCCCCAGGATGATACACCATCGGCAAATTAGCAGGATCAAAAAACACTTCTTTATTCTCCATATTCTTTATTTTCCATGATAATTTGAAATCTCAATAACTTCTATCCCCTTGATTTCCAACCAGACATATTTCCCTGCCTCATCTGTCGGGATCGGGTTTTCGTGTGGTTAGAATATTAATCTGTATGGTTGGTCAAGATCGCAATCCCACTGACCTTTTCTATCCGCTCTCAATTCATGAAAATTGCCAGGTTCGTACCTAACATCTTCAAGTGTCTGAGCATCAACTAAAGTTCCCAATCTTCTAAGTAAGAGCTTGGTTCTTAATGGATCAAATTCTCGTGTTAGCTTGGAAGGATTGGCTAGCAATTTTTCGAGCTTTTTATTCTTAAACGAGATGTTCACTCTATTGGTTTAATTGATTAACACATTGTGTAAATAATTTTTCAGCAAAGTTGCAAAGTATTTTTGTATTAGCAAAGTAATTTCCTTTTTTATAAGTAACCTTAGAATCGGTAAGGGATCTCATAGAGGGGGATGTTGGTAAGCCACTCTTGTTCCTTATAGTCGAGAAGGGAGAATCTGAAGCCTGTCAAGCCCGGATTGTCCTTGATATACTGGGCAATCGACTTTCTCCTCACATTTCTTGAGGCCTACCTATATTACATCTTTGAATATCAATGTTTTCCATCGCAAAACTACGCAAATCCTATGATTCAATCAAGAAAAACATACGCAAATCCTATGATTCAAATTGCGAATATCAACTCAAATCCTATGATTCGATCTGAAAATTGATTATGCAATTGTTCTGCCCCACGAAAAGTAGACACAAAAATCCGGGACGTGCGGAGACACGTCCCGGATTGAGGATTGAGTGTTTTCAATATTTTCTCAGTGGATTAGAAAGTGACGGCAAGCTGGCATTGCAGACGGTTGGTGTGTAGGCCGATGCCGTCGTTGCTCTTGCGATGTCCATAGTCATACTCTATGCCTGCCGAAACGAATTTATTGAAGGCGTAGATCACATTGGCTGCAACATAGTCACCATAGCGGTAGTCGCTGTCAATTCCTGTGGCGTCTTTGTCAAACCAGTTGGTGAGGTGACTGTATACAAGATTGGTGGTCAGTTTCGGTGAGAATTTGTAGGAAAGTCCTCCAGTCAGCCCCATAGTGCTTACTGCCTTCAGATCTCCCTCCTGGGTGGTTGACACTGCATCGAGTCCCAGGCCGTTGTCATCCTGAAGATAGGTTCCGATTCCCTTGCCGATGGCGCCGTTGAATTGGAAAGAGAGAGCATCGGTGATGTTGGTCATGCCGGAAAGCTGGATGCCTCCACCCACCATCGTGGTGTTCTTGCCTCTCAGTATGTCGCGATACTGCATCGGACGTACAAGTCCTGACAGACGTACGTGCGAAGCACCGCTGTCCCATGCATATTGGAGATAGAGAGGAATTGCCGGCACTCGCTGGTTGACGGTCGTGGTCTTATTGCCAGTGGAAAGAGATGCAGTGGGAGCATCTATACCGATGGCTCCTGAGAAATTCTTGGTGAAATTCTGCTCCCAGTAGGCGGTGAAGAGTGTGAGGTAAGGATAACCGTTAGGTCCTTCAAAGTCGATCGTCATAGGTTCGGCGGCTCCATCGGTAAAGAGGCTGGTGGTGTAACCGGCGGTCAGACCACGGTATTTAGCGTATAGGTGATAGACATTGAAACTGTTGTTGTCGCCCATGAAATTGGCCTTGAAGAAAAGGCCGATCTGATTCTTACTTCCGGGCATGGCCACAAAGTTCATATAGATGGATGATGTCTGCCAACCAAAGCGGAGATTGCCTCCATTGCCGGGAGTGCGAGGCTCAATGGCAGAGGGCACCATCAGCACCTGTGAGTGCATCTGGTCGCCCCAGTCAAACACGCCCTCCCCGAGGAACTGGGCTCCGAGGCCCACATAGAATTTGTTGTCCTTGCCTACGAGTGCGAAACGCGGAAGTCCGTTGTCTTTCGGAGCGGCGGGAGCCACACTCTTGAAAGCTTTCTCAACATCGGATGGATCGGCTTCATCATTGGCGATGACACTGACCACGTTCTCTTCCTGACTCCGGTTGTCGCGCTGGGCATTCGCATTCATTATCCCCGCCAGTCCGGCGAAGAGCGCGATCATCGTAATGGTCTTTTTCATAATATCAAATTGAGATAGTTTAATTGGAATATATAAAAGATTATACTTGTATTTGTTTCCGAAACGTTATTAAAGGTTTGGCAAAAAGCAACCATTTTAAGATTGAAAACTATTTGTCTACCATATTTAAAACAATCCTTCTTGCTAAATTGCTCACTGGGCTTGCAATTTTCTAATAAAAACGCCATGTCATTGAACCTCCTTTCATCTGAGATGTTAGAAAAATGTAGGTTATTTTTTAAGAGCTTGCATTTAATTTGTCAGAAAGACACCATCGAATCAAAAACACTTAAACTTCTTAATTTTAATATTATGGACAAAACACTTACTCACGCCCAAATCAAAGCGGCGGTTGAGGAAGCTTACGCTGAATGTAAGGATATAAAGGGTGGCAAGAATGCTGACTACATACCCTTTCTTGCAAACATCGATCCGAACCTCTTCGGCATCAGCGTCACGCTTCTCGACGGAACAACATTCAACGTTGGCGATACGGAGTATAAGTTCGGCATCGAATCTGTCTCCAAGGTGTTGACTGCCATCCTTGTGTTGAAGCAGAAAGGTGCTGAGGCTGTGCTCAAGCAGATTGGTGCTGATGCCACGGGTCTTCCCTTCAATTCTATCTTCGCCATCCTTCTTGAGAACGATCACCCCTCCACACCTCTTGTCAATGCAGGCGCGATCACTGCCTGTTCGATGGTGGAGCCCAAAGGTGACTCCTGGGGGAAATGGGAGGCGATCATCAATAATTTCGCCGACCTTTGCGGCTCACGCTCTGAAGTACTCGACGAGCTCTACCGCTCTGAGTCAGACACCAACTTCAACAACCGTTCCATTGCATGGCTGCTGAAGAACTATAACCGTATTTATGATGATGTTCCGATGAGCCTCGACCTCTACACCCGTCAGTGCTCAGTGGGCATCACTGCTTCGCAGCTTGCCATCTGTGCCGGCACAATTGCCAATGGTGGCCTCAACCCTGTCACCAAAAAGCAGGTGTTCGCCGCCGACCTTGCCCCGAAGATCACGACGCTGATATCTTCTGTCGGCTTCTATCAGAACACCGGCGACTGGCTTTATACTTCCGGCATCCCTGCCAAGAGCGGCGTGGGCGGCGGCGTGCTCGGAGTGATGCCCGGAGTGATGGGTATCGCCGCGTTTGCTCCTCCTTTGGATGAAGCCGGCAACTCTGTCAAAGCTCAGGCTGCCGTAAAGGCCGTGATGAAGAAGCTCGATCTCGGTGTCTTCAATGGCGACCGTGTATCTGTAGTAGAATAAGATTCCACATTTGAAATTATAAAAACTCCATATTATGCAAGTCAAAACAGGAAAAGGCACCATCTCAATGATGGTGGTCCTCGCAATTTGGTCATTGTCACTGGCCGTCGACCTTCCCGGTCTGGCCGTGACCCCTATAGAAGGTCAGCTCCGCAGCATATTCTCTGATGCCACCGACTTCAAGATTCAGTTGCTGACCGTCCTTCCCAACCTCGTCATCATCCCCTTTGTGCTCCTTGCCGGTAAGCTCTCGGAGACAAAGCATAAGATTGCTGTGATCGTAGCCGGTACGGTGTTATACATTGCGGCCGGTGCACTCTCGATCTTCTCCAGTTCGCTCAATATGCTGATCCTTCTCAGCTGTCTGCTTGGAGCAGGTTGCGGTCTTATCCTTCCTTTCTCTACTGGCCTTATCGCTGATGTCTTCACCGGCAAATACCGCATGAAGCAGATGGGTATCATCTCTGCCATCGGCAACGTGGCCCTCGTGGTCGCTACCTTCGTTGTAGGATTCCTCGCCGCCAAGAGCTGGCACCTTCCCTTCTTGGTTTACCTACTGCCGTTGGTATCGCTCTTGTTGATTCCATTCCTCAGCAAGATTCCGAAAAGCGACTATGCCACTGCTCCTGCCAGCGACGAAGCTTCGTCCGACAAGTCGGATGCTGCTGAAAGCACAGCCAAAGCAGCCTCCTCTTCTTCAAGCGATGCTTCTGCTGCCAAGCCGGCTGCCGCTGCGAGCACTTATGCCACTCCGGCCTTTCCCACAGTGGATGCCGACGGATTCTCTACCGTAGGTCAGAAAGTGAAGGGCGGCTTCTATATCGGAAGAACAATCTGGTTGCTCCTTGCTTACTTCTTCTTCGTGTTCGCAACCTGCATTCCTTCCTATTATCTGCCGAACTTCAGCTGGATCGACGCTGAGTCTGCATCCACGATGACATCAGTATTCTATTTCGCAATGTTCGTGATCGGTCTGGCTCTTACCCCCTGTATGAAGCTCTTCCGCAAGACCACCTTTATTGCTGCTACGGCGATGCTGGTAGCTTCTTTCGCAATCTTCATCTTCACTCACAATGCCGTGCTATATATCATAGCATGTGCACTTGCCGGTCTTGGAAATGGTATCGCCCAGCCTATCTTCTATACGAAGGCTACTGAAGTCGTCACCAGCGAAAGCAAGTCGACCCTCTCCCTCGCTTACCTCCAGGTTGCCAACTACGTGGCTATCTCGCTTGTGCCTGTAATCATCAGCGCAGCACGCGCCATCTTCCATCAGCCCACAAGCACTCTGTTCCCCTTCGTCTTCGTAGGGATCGCAACAGCCATCGTATTCATTTTCGTTATCATCCGCTCACGTCACTTCGTATTCGGCATGAGCAAGAAATATTACGAGTAAAACAAATAAGGTTATTATAAACACTTAAAATACTATGACACAGACACAGAAACCGAGAATCCTCATCATCTACACCGGTGGAACCATCGGTATGGTAGAAACAGCCAACGGCCTACAGCCTTTCGACTTCTCCCACCTCATGGACAATGTTCCCAAGGTTGGCCAGTTAGGCTATGACATCAAGAGCGTACAGTTTCCGCAGCCAATTGACTCTTCCAACATGAATCCTTCCTACTGGAATCAGATAGTAAAGGACATTGCCGACAACTATGATGATTTCGATGGCTTCGTAATCCTGCACGGCACCGACACCATGGCCTATACCGCTTCTGCATTGGCATTCATGTTGCGTAACCTGCGCAAGCCTGTAGTGATCACCGGTTCTCAGCTTCCTATCGGTGATACCCGTGAGGATGGCACCGAGAACCTTATCTCGGCCCTTCAGGTAGCTGCCGCCAAGGATGAGAATGGCGATCCCATGATTCAGGAAGTCGTAATTTCCTTCCAGGATTACATCGTGCGCGGATGCCGCTCCACTAAGTTCACCTCCACAGGCTTCCATGCCTTCAAGAGCTTCAATTATCCCAATCTTGGAACCATCGATCTGCACATCGATTATGCAAAGCCTTATCTGATGCGCCACGACACTGCTCTTCCTCTTGATCCGTTCTATTCGATGGATCCGAATATCCTTGTAATGTGGCTCTATCCGGGCATCACCAAGGATGTGGTGAAGGCACAGCTCTCCACTCCCGGCATCAAGGCAGTCGTGCTCCGCACATTCGGCGCCGGGAACGCTCCCACAGAACAGTGGTTCCTTGATGCCCTCACTGACGCCGTCAACAGCGGCCTTATCATCTATAATGTCACCCAATGCCTCAATGGTGGCGACGAGCAGAAACGCTACTATACCGGCGATATGCTTGCCAAAGCCGGCGTTATCTCAGGGTATGACATCACAGTGGAGGCTGCCGTCACCAAGCTGATGTATCTCCTTGGCAGCGGACTGAAAGCTGACGAGATCAAGAACTACCTCACCACCTCAATAGTAGGAGAGATGACTATAGACTGATTATTTACCGACCACTAAGATTCATTTATCAATAATAAAGCCGGGATGTGCTACTGCATACCCCGGCTTCATTGTTATTAGTTTTCTTAAGGGGAAATATCAGATTTTGCTCTCTACGATGGCGAGGATCTCTTTCTCCTGCTCGGCGGCTTTGGCTTCAATCTCGGCGCCGCGGGCGATGAGCTCTTCGGCCTTCGCGCGGTCCTTGAGGCCGGAGGCGTTGATCTTCACATTGAGGAAAGCTCCGCGAACACCTGCGCGGGCGGCCAGCGTACCTACGCCGGCATCTGTGACGGAAGCGGGATTGCCCTTCTCGGCCATGGCGCGTACGATGTCGAACACTTCATAGCACGCTTCCATAGTGCGAAGAGGAACCTGTGTGGCATAGAGCGTGGCCGATTCCATAGCCTCGGCACGCGCTGCCTTCTCGGCATCCGTCTTCTTAGGCATGGCGAAGACATCCATGATGCGATTGAAGGCGGCTGTGTCCTCATCCACAAGGTGGAGGAGACGTTCCATAAGTTCCTGTCCTCTCTCGGCGATGTCGGAGAACTCTTCCCAACGGTCATCGTAGGCTGCCTTATGTGCTGTCAGGTTTGCCACCATGGTACCGAGAGCTGCACCCAGCGCTCCCATGTAGGCGGAGATCGAACCGCCGCCGGGTGCGGGCGACTCGCTGGCTGTCTCCTCTGCAAGACCGCGGGCTGTCAGGTCAACGAGCTTCTTGGAGTCAGTGTCCTCAACGAGGTATTCGATCACTTTCTCGCGCGGATCAAAAGGCTTGAGCTCGTCAAGACCCATCGATTTCACGGCGATACGGATGATCTCCTCATCGGGAATACCTACTGAACGGTGCTGCTTCTTGAGGAAATGCTTGCCGGCATCGATGAGAGTGCGTTTCGGCACGAGACCCACAATTTCAGTACCCGTAACGCGCACACCGCGTTCAGCTGCCGCACGGCATACTTCGTCGAATGCCTCGTGAAGGGGAGTGGTGGCGATGTCGGTGATATTCATCGACACCTGAGCGATCCCGTATTCGTCGATATACCATCCGATAGCTTTTGTGCCCTTGAGTGTGCCGGGCTGCATCACAGGATTTCCGTTCTCATCCTTGATGGGTTTGCCGGTCACCTTTCCTCCCTCGCGCATGGGACGTCCTTTCTCGCGAACATCGAAGGCTATGGCATTGGCACGGCGTGTGGAAGTAGTATTCAGGTTATAGTTGACGGCGATCAGGAAGTCGCGTGCTCCGATGGTAGTGGCACCGGTGCGGGCGGCAGCCTCGTCAAACGGACGGTTGCCGAAATCCGGACCTTTCTCCTCATTGCCCATCTTGTCGGCGAGAGCCTCATATTCTCCGGCGCGGCAGACGGCCAGGTTCTTGCGCTCGGGACGCAGCGCGGCTGCCTCGTAGCAGTAAGTGGGGATACCGAGTTCAGTAGCCACGCGTTCTGCGAGCTTGCGGGCCATCTCGGCACACTCTTCGAGAGTAACTCCGGCCACAGGGATAAGGGGGCAGACGTCGGTGGCGCCCATACGGGGATGTGCACCGTGATGTCCGCGCATATCAATGAGCTCTGCCGCACGGCGGATGCCCTGGAAAGCAGCCTCCACCACAGCTTCCGGTTCGCCTACGAAAGTTACTACGGTGCGGTTGGTGGCTTCTCCGGGATCTACGTCGAGAAGCTTGATGCCCTTCACGGCAGTGATGGCATCGGTGATTTTCTTGATTTTTTCAGGATCGCGACCCTCGCTGAAGTTGGGGACGCATTCGATGATTCGTGTCTTCATGATGTGATATGATGGAATCTTTTCGGTTGGTGTTCGTATTTACGCCGCGAAGTTAACCATTATCGCTGACATATTGCTATTTTCAGTGAGAAAATAAGCTTGTGGAAGAGCTTTGTTTTTCAACGGGGGTCTTCTGAGGGACATTTGCGGAGCAGCTGCTCAAGACGCTGGCGGGTCTGCTGCACGCTTTCACCGCGCGCAATGATGGTGCCGTCAGGGCCGATGAGGATCTGGTGCGGGATACCGCTGAAGCCGTATATGTCGTAGGGGACTCTGCCGGTGTTGAAGACCACTGGCCAATTGATGCCATGTTTCTCGATTGCTCCGCGGGTGTCTTCCGGTGTGTCACGCACGGCAACTCCGACAATCTGGAGCCCGCTGTCCTTCATGTCGGCATAAAGCTCCTTGAGGGCAGGAAGCTCCTTGATGCAGTAAGGACACCAGCTTGCCCAGAAATCCACGAGTGTATATTTGCCGGGAGTGACATAGCTGCTGAGTTTTATGGGCCGTCCGTTGGCATCCTCTCCGGCAAAGTCGGAATATTTCTGACCTGCGGCAGTGGCTTTACGCAGTTTGGCAAACTGTATGTAGCGCTGGGTGCGTTTTGCCTCACGCAGACGCCGATTGCCCGCAAGCAGCGAATCCACCTTCTCCGGGTCGGCATACATTACCCATTCCAGACCGAAATAGTTGCCGAAAGGAGTATCTCGGTTCTCATTGTAAAGACGCTCGGAGAAGTCGATATAAGCCTGCATGTCCTCAAGATTCTCCACAGAATCCATTCGTGTCATCAAGTGGGCGAATTTTTCGTTGAGAGGTGTGCCGGAGGCTACACGCGAAGAGTCAGCGAGCAGGGCGTGGCCCTCTTCTGCCACGTAGTAGGCACGTGTGCGTCCGTCGATTGTAAGCAAAGTAAGCACGGGGAGTTCCACCGAGTCGGGGAGCACTATCTGAGCCTTTCCATTTTCGATTGTGGCGCGTGCTACGGATATGGAATCTTCAAAAGTGATGAGTTCCACTTCCTTCCCCTCGAATTTTTCGGGGAAGTTCATCTCCAGCGATGCCTCTTTGCGGCATCCTGTGGCAAGCAGGAGCAAGGTGCCGGCAATAGCGGCTATGTATTTCTTCATTGTTATTGGCAGATTTAAGATAGGGGAAGAGTGAGATCGGAGGGGGAGAGTAGGAGACCTCCATAATTTTACTAAGGCGGTGATTCTTCCTCATTAGGAGAGAATCACCGCAAAGGTAATAAAAAAATCATCTACTGCCAAAACTTATGTCTCTCCTGATTTCATTGCGTGTTAGAATCTCGGCTCCTCGCAGGTCTCACAGATCATGCCGCTCCCCCCCAAGTCCGGCTACTGCACCATGCCATTGTAGAGTGACTCTACCGGGATGGAGCCGGTGATGAAAGTCAGATTCACATTGTTGCCTCCGTGCTGGCGCAGCAGGAGAAGATGGCTCAGACGGTCGTGTGAGTCAAACTTTCCCATGATGTCAAATCGGAAATATCCATTCTTGTTGATGCTCAGGGTCTTCAAGTCATATTTCTTTATGGTGTCTCGTATCAATTTCCAGAACTCTGGATCAGTACCCGACGAAAGAGTCTCTACTATCTCCACCTCCTGAATGTCATCATAATTAATACGCAGATCTTGTGTATTGTCAATATAATATCTATTTTGAGCACGGATAGCCTTGGCCATTACAGGCGAGATGTAGGAATAGTTGAAATTCGTGTTATTGCCTATTTCTCCGAAAACGGGGTCGGCCTTAGCCGCCAGTGGAAGAATGCTAAGGATTAAAGCTGTGATGAGGGGGAGTAGCGTCTTCATAATCTTATGTTGTCTTTTTGATTGGAAATATGGAGTGAGGGTTTAAGCAAAAGTCTGTTTCCGATTTAGAAAGTTGCTTTAGCTGGCCAGAGCTCTTTCAGAAAGCTAACGGATCGGTGGGCATCGATAGCGGCTCGGTGCCGGCGTCGGGCGTATGGCTCACAGAAGAGACGAGGGCAGTGCTGACTCTCTTTTGGGTCAACTCCATGCAATCCTCGATATTCTCCAGCATGCGTCCTACAGTACGGAAGTCATAAAGGATACGGCGGTTGATGTCAGCTGTCTCGGCCAGGGCCTGCGAAAGATTCTCGTCAAGAAGCTGTGCGTAATAGTTAATCTCCTCCTGAGAAATGTTCTCAATGGATTCGTCAGTCTCTACATTCTGCACCTCGGCCAAAACCTCCGGCACGATATTCCGACTCCCTCCCTTTGTTTTTTTCCCTTTAGACCTCTTCTCTTTATGCGTGGAAGCAGCCAGAAGAGTATTGGAAGTCGAGGCAGAGAGAGCAGCTCTATTCCCTCCTTCGCTCTCCTTTCCTCTTTCCTCCTTGTTTGCAGTGAGGTTGGACTCGGAAGCTAAAGGCGGAGTATTCTTTATGGAATCCGAAGCGAGGTTGCCGGTTTGCTCTTTTTCCATATGAGCCATGTAATCACCATCAGTCGTTTGCGAACCCGTCGGGATGAAATGCCAGGCAGCTCCGGCCAATATGGCGAGCGAAGCAGCGGCCGCCGCAGTGTTAAGCACGCGTCGACGCCATGGATTAACGCGCTTTTCAGCCCTGGCAAGCGAATGGATATGATTCTTTATTCTCCGCTCAAGATCTTCGGGCATGGAAGCGGCAGCCTCTGAAAGCATGGCGGCGGAATAGTCGCTTGTGGCAGCTATAAGGCGAAGCACTTCATGTGTGTCGCGGTCAAGGGTATTGTCGACGTCCGTACGTTTGGAGGCGGAAAGCGCGAACTCTGTGAGTTCCCTTTCCTCTGTCTTCGAGATGGAGCCGTCAAGCCAGGCTGCTGCCAAGCTGCGGAGTCGGTCGCCTTCAAGCGGTCGCGTCGTTTTGGTGTTCATATCAGTCTTTCCCATTTTTCCTTCCTATTTTAAATTAAAAAACAATTCCTTGAGTCTTTTTCTTCCTCGCGAGAGCATCACCCTCACGTTTTCGCCACTGAGGCCTGTGGCTTCCTCAATCTCCCGGTTGCTCATCCCGGCCATTCCGCTCATCTCCACTACTTCGCGTTGCCTTGGCGGGAGTTGGTCCATGAGTCGGGAGAGATGGTCCACATCATCGCGGCATTCAGCAAGTTTTGCCGGAGTAGGGGAGCTCTCGGGATCCTGATAATTTAGAGGCGGATCCTCGTGGCTTTCCCGCAAGCGCTGGCGCATCATGTCTATGGCCACGCGCCTCACGGCAGTGATGCAATATCCGGCTTGATTCTCGCACTCGGCGAGTCGCCGCCGGTTTTCCCACAGACGCGTGCTCACTTCCTGCAGGCAGTCGGCGGCATCTGCCTCATCCTTAAGGATGGTGAGGCATAACGCATACATCTGTCTCTGGAGAGGCATGATAAGGGATAGAAAAGTCTCTTCCTTCATCTCTGTGGTGGGAGGAAAGCAACCTGCGTTCCTCGATTTCTTCAGCCTTTTTCAGCCAAGGAGTCTTTGCTGTTTTATTAGATTACGCGTAAGCGAGAGAATTGTGACACAAGACTGCAATTTTTTTTGGAAAGAGGGACCTTGATTTTTTTCATAATCCCCGTGCAAGGGAGAAAACAGAAGACCGCGGGGCATGATGCCTGCGGCCTTCTCTGATTTCCCCTGTAATCAGGGATTATGGCTTTTTTTGCGTGTGCTTATTTGAGCACGCCGAGTTTCTTGCCAACCTTGATGAAGGCGGCGATGGCGCGGTCAAGCTGCTCGCGGTTGTGGCCGGCGGAGAGCTGCACGCGGATTCGGGCCTGACCCTTCGGCACTACGGGATAGTAGAAACCGGTGACGTAGATACCCTCCTTCTGCATTTCGGCAGCGAAATCCTGAGAGAGCTTGGCGTCATAGAGCATCACTGCGCAGATGGCGCTCTGGGTGGGCTTGATGTCGAAGCCGGCCTCGAGCATCTTGTCGCGGAAATAGTTTACGTTCTCCATCAGTTTGGTGTGGAGGTCGTCGCTCTCCTTGAGCATCTTAAACATCTCGAGGCTGGCACCTACGATTGAGGGAGCCACGGAGTTGGAGAAGAGGTAGGGACGCGAACGCTGACGGAGCATATCGATCACTTCCTTCGGGCCTGTGGTGAAGCCTCCCATAGCGCCGCCGAAGGCCTTGCCGAGAGTGCCGGTGAAGATATCGATTTTGCCGTAGCAGTTGAACTGCTCGGCAACACCATGGCCAGTGGGGCCAACTACGCCTGCGGAGTGGCTTTCATCAACCATCACGAGAGCGTCATACTTCTCAGCGAGCTCACATATCTTATCCATCGGAGCCACATTTCCGTCCATGGAGAATACGCCGTCAGTTGCGATGATCTTATAGCGGCAATCCTTGGCCTCCTGGAGGCAACGTTCCAGATCAGCCATGTCGGCGTTGGCATAGCGGAAGCGCTTTGCCTTGCAGAGACGCACGCCGTCGATG
>CAZPQD010000009.1:0-37899 GCA_964588625.1 uncultured Sangeribacter sp.
ACGTCGCGCTGCTCCTTTTCCGACATGGCGTTCCATTCGGCGGCAGTGAAGCGCAGCTCCTTGCCGCAGGCAGCGTCAACCCCCTCAGTGCCTTTCTCCGAGAAATGCTTTACAAGGTCGGCGATGGGCATGGCCTTGCCAAGCGCACGGTCGTAATAATGGTTGAACATCTGCATGAACGCCCACTGGGTCCAGCGGTAATATTCAGGGTCGCATGTGCGCACCTCACGGCTCCAGTCGAACGAGAAGCCTATCTTGTCGAGCTGCTCGCGATAGCGGGCTATGTTTTCATTGGTGGTCTTTTCCGGATGCTGCCCTGTCTGGATGGCATACTGCTCGGCCGGGAGACCGTAGGCATCATAGCCCATCGGGTGAAGCACATTGAAGCCACGTTGGCGTTTATAGCGCGCATAAATGTCGCTGGCAATGTAACCGAGAGGATGTCCCACATGCAGGCCCGCCCCCGAAGGATAAGGGAACATATCGAGCACATAGAATTTCTTCTTTTCAGGGATCTCCCGGGTTTTGTAGATCTCATTTTCGCGCCAGAATTCCTGCCAGCGCTTTTCTATTTCCTTATGATTGTAATCCATGGATGGTTATGATCGGCCCACAGCGGGGTGAGCCTTATCTTGAATGATTTTATGACTGACCGCAAATTTAGTAAAAATTTTTGGATTGACGGGAAATGCGCCTGATGGATGTTGTGATATTACCCTATCATGATACTTTCATGATACTGAATTAAACCTCCTGTTATTTCAGAAAATACAAAAAAAGACCGATGTCTTAATTGCCATAGGCACAGACATCGGTCGTAAAGATTACCTTGATGCAAAGTGTGTCAGAGTGTCTCTTTGGCGGGGGCGTCGGGGGTGACGCCGGAGAAGACCACATACTGCCAGGGAGAGAGGGTGGAGGGCAGCGAGGCGGGTGCCCCGCTGAATATGTCGATCATGTCGGCAGTGGAGGGAGCCTCACCGGTGAATGTGAGGTCGGTGGCGTCGGCTGAAAGATTGACGGCCACAATGACGCGGTCGTCGCCATTAACGCGCTCGAAGGCTATCACCTTCTCATTGTCGGTAGGCAGGAATCGGGTAGAAGCCTGTGCATCGCGCACGTTGAGCGCAGAGTTGGAATGACGCAGGGCGTTGAGGATCTCATAGAAACGGGTGAAGTCATTCTCCTCAGTGCCGGGAATCACTTCGTCAATCTCGAAGAACTCAAAGGGATGGTTGAAGCCAGTTTCCTGACCGGTGTACATCATCGGCATACCGGGCAAAGTGTAGGAAAGCACGGCGAAAGCACCGGTGGCTGCGCCATAGCGGTCGAACTCCGTTCCTTCCCAGGAGTTGAGGTCATGGTTGGTCACCATGTTCATGTGGACAGCCCCCTTCGGGTATTCGCGTGCCTGACGGTCGAGCAATTTCTTGATGTCGGCCGCCGAGCTTTTGGGGAGGGTCTGATTGTGGGCCACAGCATAGCTGTTTACCCCTTCAGTAGCGGCGATGGCGTTGAAGACATCCTTCATCGGCCAGGCATAGTCGGCGTCAAAAGCACGGAGAAGGAGCTCCGGTTTGGAAGCCTCGGCAAGCATGAACACCGGTTTTACCGCCTGCAGCTGCGGACGAACCCACTCCCAGAAATCGGTGGGCACCTCCATGGCAACGTCGCAACGGTAGCCATCGATGTCAGCCTCCTCGATCCAGAACTTCAGAGCGTCGGCCATAGCCTCGCGTGTAGCCGGGTTGGAATAGTCGAGTTTGTAGGTGTCGGTCCAGTCAAAGGGACCGAACATTTCACCCTTCTCATTGCGTGCGTAATACTCCGGATGCTCAGTCACCCAGGCATTGTCACATCCTGTATGGTTGCACACTTCATCGAGAATCACCTTCATGCCATGGTGATGGGCCGTGCGCACGAACTCCTTGAAATCCTCCATAGTGCCGAACTCAGGATTCACAGCCTTATAATCCTTCACGGCATAATACGAGCCGAGCGTTCCCTTGCGGTTGACCTCGCTGATAGGATGGATCGGCATCAGCCAGATTACATCGACACCGAGGTCCTTGAGACGCGGCAACTGCCTCTGCAGACCCTTGAGGTCGCGGGTCGGGGTGCCTTGACGCAGATTGGCTTCATAGATCACGGCATTGCGCATCCAGTCGGGAGCCGGAGAGGCGGCAACAGAGTCACCATATTCGATGGCTACCGGTTTTTTCTTTTTCGCACCCGCCATTTGAGGCCATGCGAAGGCAAGAGCGACGATAGCCGCCCCCGCCAGAAGTATCTTATAGTTGAGCTTCATATAATGAAAATTATAATTTCCTTACTACTATATCAACAAAATCGCGCAAAAAAGTTCCCATAACCACCGCACACAAGCCATATGGAAACCGCCCGGACTGGGAGGAGGGATAGGAATTAGGGATTAGGCTTCAGGTTTTAGGAATTTAAGGACTCTAAGGGCTTTAAAGAGTTTAAGGACTTTACCGGCTGACGTGCCGACCCGGACTGGGAGGAGCGCTCTCCTGAGCGCTTCAGTTGCCGGCAGATGGTGCACTCAGGGCAGCTTTCATTTGCCGGCTGATAGTATCCTCGGCGCAGCTCCGGAGGAGCTGGACTTCAGTTAACCCCGGGTTAAACCCGGGGCCAAGACCCTCCCCCAAAAAATAAAAATCGGCATAAAGCGCGTGGCGCGCTTTATGCCGATTTTTATTCAGAGTTCTCAGAGTTCTCAGAGTTCTCAGAGTCCTCAGAGTCCTAAGAGCCCTATCTCACCAAAACCTTCCGGCCTCCGATCACATAGACTCCGGCAGGCAACTCAGCCGAGCTCACCCGCCGTCCGAGCACATCATAGATGGCATCATCACTCTTCGAGTCGACGAGCGCGCCTATCCCGACCTCAAAATCCTTCACTGTCACATCGCAGTAGTCGCTCACGAGGCTTCCCGCCTCACCTTCAGCCGTCAGCGTGATCCGCGCATGACCCGGTGTCACGGCCTTCACCGTGCCGTCGGCATCCACCGTGGCCACCTCCGGTTTGTCGCTGCTCCACGCGAGCGACAGCACCGGTGCGTCGGCAGGCGTCAGCTCATACTCCAGCGCGAACGAATCACCGACCTCAAGCTCAATCTCCCGTTCGTAGAAGGCAATCCCCTCCAACGGCACCTCACGCGTGAAGGCCGTCACCTCCGCCGAAGCATCCGCGAGGTGATACTCCCGCGCCCGAGCAGTCGAGCAGACAGTGCTGGAAGTGCGGATCTCACTGACGTCAGCCAATTCTTCCTCAGCCGTCACCTCAACGGAGAAGAGCACTCCGGAGTCACCAGAGAACGGTTCGCTGTCAGCCGAGAAGCACACCACCCGCAGCACATTCGCCGCCGGAGAGGAACAGCTGACGGTATGGTTCGCGCCCGCACGCTCCGAGAGTCGCACCGAGCCGGCATCGGCAGAAAGATATTCAGGGAATGTGATGTCAGTCTGCAGGGCAGTGAATGGCGTCTCATTGTCGAGCACAAAGAGGAGAGTGGCCGACTCACCCCGCGCAATCTCCAACGCCTCCGGATAGAAAGAGTTGGAAGGGAGATACACCTCCAAGGGAGTGGAACTGTCGTCAAGCGACTCATCAAGGCCATCGGCATTGGTGACCAGCGTACCGCTCAGCGTCACGTCACCACCCGCAAAAGCCGCATCAGCCTTCACAGCCACAGTCAGCAACGGTTCCTCGCCAGCCGGAATCACCCCATGGGAGAGTGAGAACACCGCCAGACGCAGTGTGCCCTCGTCCGTAAGGTTGGAGACAGTCGTAAATCCACGGGCCCTCATCTCCTCGGAGAGAGTGACGGGAGAAGTCCCATCGTTGGCTGCAAACGAAATACCAGCCGGCAGGGTGATCTCCGTCTGGAGCCCATAATACTCCCTGTCGGAGGTCAGCAGCAGGGGGAGGGTTGCCGCATTGCCCGGTTCGATGGCGGCAGGGGCAACGCTCAGCAGGCCGTCGCCCCGGGCCGGAGCCGCGGTGATGTTCAGCGACAGGTCGCCGGGCATTATGTCATGATGCCCGTCGTCCGTCAGCATGATGTCGGAGAACCTCACCACACCGGTTTTGAAGCTACCGGAGGTATTTATTGTTATTGTGAGAATCGGTTCGGCTCCGGCCGGGATGGCGGCGTGTGATATCGAGAAAAGAGCGAGGCGCAGCACGCCATCGTCAAGCAGATTGCTGACCAGCGTGAAACCAGCCTCGGTCAGCGCGGCGGAGAGAGCCACAGCCGGTTTGCCGTTGGCACTGGCGCCAAACGACACTCCCTCCGGCAGCTGCACATCCGCTTGCAGTCCATAATACGGAGTCCCCTCCTCAAGCGCGAGGCTCAGGCGGCACTCCTCCCCCGCCTCGAAGGCCGTGGCATCCAAGGAGAGAGGCGAAGAGGAGGGAGAGGGGGAAGGCTCCATCTCCTGCGCCATGGCCACCCCCGAAGGAGAGAGGAGAGAGATTCCCAACAGGAGCACCATGACAGACAGGACGTTCAACAATTTATCTTTCGCTTTCATGAGATTTAAAATCATGAGAGTTTTAAAGCACAGTTAGTATAGTGAATGAGGAACGGAACTCCCTTACTTCACCATAACCTTGGCCGATTCGTTGCCGCAGACCACGACATATACACCGGCCACCACATCGACCTGACGGGCAGCTCCGTCTGCTACATAACGGACAATCAATCGGCCCTCCGGAGTGAAGACGCTGACGGTCACCCCGGCAGCGGCATTGACTGACAGTCTGCCGTCAGCCACAACCACACCGAAAGCCTCAGCGCCGGCCACTCCGACACCACTCAGGATATCCTCCCTTACAACGGCAGGATGATACTCATGAGCCTCAGCATCGGAAGCCACAAGATTACGGAGCTTAACAGCGGAAGCATCGCCACCCGCAAGCGTCAGATTCAGTACACCCTCACCATTGACACCGAGAACAGCCCCATTCGGATCAAAGAGCACAAACCGGTAAGTGTCGGCATTCACACGGCGGAAAGCCAGCGTATGCTCAGCCGCCCCAGCGCCAGCCTCGATATTCTCAAGCGTAGCCCCAACCGGCATCACGATCTCCCCCTGCAAAGCAGAGAACTCACGGAACCCGTCAAGACCCACATTCACAGTCTGAGCGTCAGCAACAGAGACGATAGCCAAGCCATCCTCAGCGTCAGCAGGACGAACCTTCCGTACAACCTGCTGCGCACCCTGTTCCTCGCTTTCATTCTCATTCTTGAAATCCTGCTTCTGGTTCTCATTCCCGACACCCTGTTCAAGAATGATGGCGATGGTAGCGACAGCGTCCGCCACCGTAATCCGGCCATCCTCATTCACATCCGAAGCCTCATGATCGAAGCTCTCCACCTCATTGCCGACAGCATAATTGGCGATATTGACCGCATCAGCCACATTCACCTCCCCGCTGCCATTCGAGTCACCCTTCAGCGTCTCACTTACTGGCGGTTCGGGAGTTTGGGAGTCTTTATAAACCATTTTGAGAGTAAACTCAAAGACTTCAGTCTTTCCACTCTCGCTCTCAGCCTCAATCCTTACTTCCGCCGTAGCATCAAGATTCTGAGGCACCACGAAATTATAGTTTGCGGACATGAAATAGCATCCCAATTCACCCTTAGCGTCCTTTTTCATAACTTGGGTCTGGATGCAGGATTCTCCAGGTTTAACAGGCATGCAGATTCCGGGTAGACCTCCAAGAATACGTACTCCAGAGAAACCTACTGTTGCAGGGGTTTCTTCTTCACCAACATAAGTAACCCTGCTCATACCCTCCGGATTAGTCACGGTCACATTTAGGGTGGAGTTTTCTGAAACTGTAATAATGGTCTTCGGTTGCAGTTCCCACGCGAATATCATGTCATCGAATTCCTGTGTTTCCACATTGGAAGAAACAACCGTCTCACCGTTACTGATTGATTTTCCATCTACAGTGACATTCAAAATGTTATCTCCTTCGAATTCCTCGTCAGGGATATCTTTAAACATATCAGCTTTCAAGCTTGCTGCATTCTGCACCTCCCAATCATTAGGATCATCCATATTCTTATTATGGACTACTGCGATTACCTCAAGATTCTTTTTATTCCATGAAGGATCTATTGCAAAAGAATAATGATAGTTGAACTCATTATTACCATCAAATTCAATCGCTTCGCCCCAAGTGGAATTAACAGCACGTCCAACTTTCTGATGCACAAAATCTGAACCACCATTGCTTTGTGTGTCGGAATGTATATCATTTTCAACAAGATACAGAGTAAGTGCTGGATTCTCACAAAGTGGCATTTCGTTTTTTATTCCTTTTAATACAACATATATTTTATCTGCTTCCTCATTAAATGTGGCCTGTAGATTTAAATTAATTGGAGGAATAGAAGAAATTAAACTTCGAATTATTGCTTCTTCATAAGAGGAAATTCGCCTTACTGGGCTCATTGAAGAAGAGTATCTGTTTAACATCATTGCCGGAGCATATGTGGTGTTCGAATTGTAGAACCATTCATAGTCTTTATCAAACGTTGTGGTGAATTTATCTTCATAATAACCAGAATGGTGAGAAACAATGGCAACATTGTTAATTAAATTTGATTCACTCAGAGAGCTATAGAGCCTATTGATACTTGATGGAGAGTTGATTTCCTTTTCGGTAGTAAAGAGTTCAATCAAGACAGTCCTGCCATTGGTTTTCGGAATAACATTAAGAGACGATTCGATGGATTGATTGCAATAATGTGTTCCAAATTCATCATTGTACTTATCAAGGCTAAACTCTACATTGTGTATACCTTCCGTCATTAGCTGTGGAAATAATTCACTATTGCATGGAAGATCAAGGGTGAAAGGTATGGTTTTCTCTGAGTGTTCTGGGATACTAACACAGCCGACTTCGTCACTTGTTATCGCCTTTTGCCCATTAATTGACATGGAAAGTACGTAAGTACCATAGGTGGAACCGTGATTTTTTATCACAGCATTGAAGACCAGAGATTCCAATTCTATCGAGTAGACGGCAGACTCAACCGATAGTAAATCAATTTGAGGCAGATGTGTCTCGACTATGTTCTGAAAATTACACCACGGCTCTATCGTTTCAAAAACATTACGCGTACCTTCAGGGATGTAGAGGGTAGTGGAAGTGTAATTCTCTTCGCTGAAATTTGGATTGCATAATACTGGAGAATCGTTATCATAGCAGATTGAGTTCAACGAATTACATCCATAAAATACGCCCTCTCCAATTGAGTTCACAGAAGAAGGGATAACTATGGAACGGAGTGAGGAACACCCTGAGAAAGCATCGTCTCCTATTGCAACCACAGTATAGTTGAAATTATAATAAGAGGCAATTGGTGGTATGGAAATTTGATATGAGTATTCAGGAACTGAAATTACCTCCACCGTCTTGTCAGTTGAGGAAAGTATTTTGTAGTAAATGCCATCAAACTTGAAGACCGAGCCCCTCTCAAGTTCGGGAGCTTCACCCACTTCTTCGATATTACTGAAGTTGTTCCAAGGGTAAGTGTCCCTAAAAGTCGCCCGAGCACCTGCTGGGATATACAATGTAACTTTATTGTATGTATTCTGGTCAAAAGGACTTGACCACTCTACTAATGGAGTGAAGGTGTTGTAAATAATAGATTTTAGTGATGTGCACCCAGAGTACGCGGCTTGGCCGATTGAGGTGATGGAGGATGGAATCTCTATAGAGGTAAGAGATTTACAATACTCAAATGCCTCGTCTCCGATTGATGTTACGGAAGATGGGATATTTATACTTGTAATTGGAGAAGAAAAGAATGCCCATCCTTCGATGGCGATAACATCATAATTATCATTCTTGTAGACGACAGTTGCAGGAATGTCAATTACTCCTGAGTATTTTTCAACTCCACTCGGCACAGGAGCAACTTCCACTGTCTTGTCTGTGCTGGAAAGCACTCTGTAATAAATGCCGTCGGACTCAAAAACTGAGCCTTCGGTAAGTATCTCCTCTGCAATTGAATATTCATAAGTAAGCTGAGGATTTACACTTATGGTTGCATCATAGCTGTCTTTTAATTTGAATGTCCCAGCTGGAATTATGATACGATACTCTCCCGGCTGATTGAATTTCTCAAAGAAATTAATAGATACACGACCTGTGAATATATCAATATCATAGGTAGTTACAATACCTTCTATGGTTACTCCATTCGGAAGGAGCATTATTACCACATTACTGGGGTTCCCTTTTTCAAGATAGTAGGACGTGCTTTTTGCGGCCATCTTGAATATAGGACCAATCTCAGTTACTGGGGTCAATGAAGGATCAGGGCTAATAGAGCATATATTGTCCCATTCTTCTTGCTTCAATGTATCATCAGGCGAAGGTTCGTTTTCAATAATTTCTTTAAAATTGCACCATGGCTTAACGTTACTATAGACTGAACGTGTTCCATAAGGAATTACGAGGGTAGCCTCTGAGTAAATATCTGTATTGAAGATGTTTTCACATTCAATAGGATTTTTACTGTTGTATGTAATTCTTTTCAGTGAGGTGCATTTCTCGAATGCGTAGTTGCCAATCGCTGTAATAGTCGAGGGAATCTCTACAGAGGTCATGGAGGTTGCATTGTAGAACGCATCCGCTCCTATGTATGTTACAGTGTATGTCACCCCGTTGTATTTGATTGTGGGGGTAATGATTACTTCACCATCAAGCTTTTCATTAATTGAGGGAGTGTATACGATTCCTACGGTTCTATTATTGAAGGAAATGACTTTGTAGGCAAGTCCATCGACTTCAAATGTGGTTCCGTCAGGAATGGCTTCTGTGGGAATGGTGTATGGGATACTAATTACTGAGGGATTATCACGATAAAGGTTATATGTCAAATCGTGACCTCTGAGCGCACCTGCAAGGATTGAAAGTATATAGGTGTTTGGCTCTGTAATAGGTTCAGATGTGGAGAGAGACAAGGTGTTATCATCAATCGGAGTCACATCTAAAGTCTCCAATCTCACACCATTGCGGTAGAGGACGAAGCCAGAAGTATTATTAATGTCAATATTGTCGATGTTAGGGAAATTAATCTGAATATCATGGATGGCCTCCACTTTCCCTGAGGTTGGAGAGACGGTATAGGACCAGTCTATTCCAGACACGGTGGCGTTTACTGTAAACTCTTTGTTTGTAAGGTTTTCATCAGAGAATTCTTTAGTATAGACCGTCCCTTCCTTGACATTGATGGAATATGTGCCATCTGTATTGACGGGATGAAGCAAAGTAAAGACGAGAGTGCGTTCGTCATCAACCTTTTTCGAGACATTAGCATGAGTCACCACTCCAGACTGAGAAAATACCTCGAAAGGAGTGGATGAGATGCCACTACATAATTCGATGGGTTTATCGAAAGTAACTTCTATTTCTGAAAGTTCCTTGACAGTTCCCGAAGGAGATATCTTGCTTGTTCTTGGAGATCTATTCTCCTCAATTGTAAAAAGCTTGCTCATTACAAATTCTGGGGAGTAAGAGGTAGTGCCATTTTCTTCAAAATATGCGGCTCCCTCTTTAATCTTTATGGAGTAGGCGCCGGGAGTTGTAAATGCAGGATCGAATTTGATAAATAAGTTCATTCCTGCTCCTGACACAGCTGATGGCGTGGCAACGACTCCTTTTTCGTTGACTATCTCTACATAGTCCGCAATATCTGAAGCGAACCCTGAAGGCATACTAAATACACCAGCTAAGTAACCTACTTCAATTCCGTTCACATTATCTACCAATACATTGGAAGGGGAAGTATATTGTTTCGTGTTACTTCCAACGCTTTCGTATAGATATGTGACCATCATTCTAAATTCTGCGAAAACAGAGTTTGTAGATGCGCATAAGAACAAAGCGAGAAGAGCCACAACTCGAAGGAGCCGATTGGAAAGACGGTTGGTGCTTTTTGCGGATGGATCTCCGAAATGGTTGTCGTCATACCCTCGAAGTATATTTTCAGGCGTAGCTGAATACTGGGTATGACTTCGTTTCATGAATAGTGGGTTCATGGATTGAAGAGATTTTTTATGGGGGCTACAGCGGTTCTCTTCTGTTGCGTGATGTTAGAGATATGGATATAATAAAAGCGTGAGAACCACAACCGTTTGCTCGTCCCACTCATTGAGGCCCTGGAATTGCCCATCATCGTTGAACGAGCAAACACGCAGAAGCCTCACGCAGAATATGACAGATACGCCGATAGTCTGCGCCTCACGCGCAAACCGCCGGTATAAATCCATATCCACATAAAGCATCCACTGTCTGCTGCATCCTTGACGATGATTTGAAATTTTCCAGGTTTCAATGAGTCAAGAAAGAGCGTCAAGTAAACGCTTGTCAAAATTTAAAACGCATCCCTCCCGCATGACCCTAACCGGGCTTCCGCAAGCGGTCTGCGCGGCAAAGATAGCAAAACCCCCTCATTCCTGCAAATTTTTCCAAAAATTTGCAGGAATGAGGGAGTTTTGCCAGTGACAAGGTACAAGAAAACATCGCTGGGGCGATGTTTTCTTAGTGACAAGGTACTAGTGACGAGTGACAAGACAACATCGCTGGCGCGATGTTTGGGTGCAGCCCTCGGGTGACGTCCCGGGCTGGGAGGAGCGCTCTCCTGAGCGCTTCAGAAAGGTAGGTAGGAGCCCCGGCGGGGCTGAACTTCAGTTAACCGTGGTACGAAGTGCCCGGAACTGGGATCATTCACAAAAATATCTCCCGAGGGCAGCCACGCTCCGCGCGGCTGCCCTCGGGATTTTATATCTTTTATCTGGGCTCCGGGCACTTCGTACCACGGTTTACCGAGGTTGAGCCCCCTCCCGGGGCTTCTCCGACTGCACCCTCCGAGGGTTTTGAAGCGGTCGGGAGACCGCTCCTCCCGGTCTGGTCGGTTCGCAGAGGGTTTTGGGTTTGGAGAACAAAAGGGGGGGCAGGGCGGTTAAAGTTATATACGGATACTGAACTGTTAAAAATCTGCCACTATGAAATATGTAAGCTCGGGCAACGGCAAGATGCCTCTCATATCCCTGCTTGCCATCCTCTCTATCTCTCTGACCATCAATATGCCGGGACTCGCCGTCTCGCCGATGTTGGGTAAACTGCGCGACCTTTTCCACTCTTCGGAACTGGAGTCGCAGCTTGTGACGAGTCTGCCGAATCTCTGTATGATTCCGGTGGTGCTCATCGCCGGCAAACTATCCACGGCCTCGCGCCAGACTATGGTATTGGCCATCGGTCTGGTGATATTCCTGCTTGCCGGTCTTGGGTGCTTCTTCGCCGAGAGCATGGGTACGCTAATAGTGCTCGGTTGCCTTGTCGGAGTGGGTTGCGGACTGGTTGTGCCCGTGGCGGCGGGTTTCATTTCGGAATGGTTCATGGGTACGTCAAGGCAGAGAGACCTCGGCCTGAAGTCCACAACTTCCAACGCCATGGTGATCATCGCCAACATCTATGTTGGTTGGGTGGCTACAGAGCACTGGCACGCAGCATTCGCCGTCTACCTGACTCCATTGGTGCCTTTGGTGCTTCTCCCATTCATGACCACGCGGTATATCCAGAAGCACAGGATCGTCAACACTGCTCCCGAAGCAACTGAGAAGGTGACATCCACTGCATCCCCGAAAGCTCCCTATCATTTCCAGGGGAAAGAATCCTGGAAGCTTCTGGCAGGCCTTATCTGCCTCTATATGTTCCTGACTTATGCCACAACATCCATATCATACTATGCTCCGTTTGCTATGGAGAAATTCGGCATGAACACCACGGAGGTAGGTATCGTGACAGCAATGTATTACCTGATGTGTGCAGTATGCGGTGCATTTGTGGGAAGGCTCAAGCGATTCTTTAAGAAGAGCACGGTATTCCTCTCCTTAGGACTTTGTGCAGCCGGCCTGATTGTCATCGGTCTGACACACAACTTCTGGATCTACGTATTCGCATCGCTCGTCACCGGTTTCGGTTACGGCATCATCCAGCCCGTAATCTACAACAAGACCACTTACGTAGCGCCGACACGTCAGCTCGGCACCCAGTATTTCGGCTATGTCCTTTCGTCAAACTATGTGGCCATCATGATGGTGCCCTTCGTCGATGGACTCGCCCGCAAGATATTCCACGCAAGCTCACCTACGTTTGAATTCCTTTTCAGCGGTGGCGTAGTGGTAGTGCTCCTCATCTGGGCTCTCTTGATGCGCAAGAGCTATGTATTCGCGGTAAATGCCGAATCCGCAGCCCCCACGGCAGCTGAAATTGAGGCAGCCAATCCTGCCAAGTGATGGAAAAAATCAATGGCATACTGCTCGACAACCGCAAACACAGCGACACACTGAATATCGTGACACTTTACACGCGTACGCGTGGTCGCATAACGTTCATATCACCGGCAGGCAGCGGTCCCAAAGCCCGAATCAGGGCGGCGAGACTGCTGCCGCTTGCGCTTGTAGACACAGAAATACGTTTTTCGCAGAATAAAGAATTACAAAGGCTCGGGACCATCTCTTCCCCTCATCCCTGGCAGGACCTCTATTTCCACCCCGTGAAGCGGTCGCTCTCAATATTCATCATGGAATTTCTCAATAAGGTGCTTCGTGATTCAGCACCCGATCCTAATATGTGGGATTTCATAGCTGGCAGCATCCGCATCCTCGATGAGAGCAAGAGTGCTTCCGCCAACTTCCACATAGCCTTCCTCATAGGCCTGCTCACATTCGCCGGCATCCGCCCCGACACATCGAGGTGGCGTCCCGGCAGATGGTTCTCGCTCGAGGCGGCAGAGTTCGTTGACCTTCCATCAAAAAAAGGTCTGTGGCTCAATCCGCAGGAAGCCGCCATCCTCCCCTTGCTCGGCAGGATGCACTACCGCAACATGCACCGCTTCCGCTTCAGCGCCGAAGAACGCCGCACCATCCTGGGCGGACTGCTCCGCTTCTACTCCGTGCAATATCCCGGCGCCGACAACCTCAACTCCCTCCCCGTCCTCCAGGAACTCTTCCACTAAGCGAGGAGCGCTTTCTCTAATGCAATAGGTCACCGTCATGTAATGACGGGTCAGTATGTCTCTATTTCCCAGGCGGAGAGGGTGCGTGAATTGGAGGAGAATACAGCTCCGATAAGAATCTTTGTTCTCGGGTCGGAAGCATAGGGGGAGGCATATCCTTTCTCCTTTATCTGGTGGAGCGCCTGGGATGGATTGCCGTCGAGTTTGAACTCAAAGATATAGATGAATCTGCCGCACTCCACAATCATGTCACAGCGTCCTCTGGCAGAGTGCACTTCAGTATGCACTGTCACGCCAAGCATCCTGAAGATAACAGTCAGGGTATTTTGAAAATGTTCCTCTTTCAAGCGGATATGCTCGGAAGTGGTTGTGGAGATGAGGCTTTTGAGACGATGCATGAATTTGTCGGCCTCTCCCGAGGATAATTCCTGATGGAAGGCGAAAAAGTCATGGCCACCGGAGGTTGTGGTTGTTGGGAAGATTTCTTCCACGAGGGATGACCAGAAACCAGAGTAGACCTCTTTATTGGGGAAATCAAGCACATACATTTCCCGAGTCTCGTCCCACAGCTTGATGGTGAGATAACCCGATTGGAAAAGGATTGGGACTACATCACGCGAGTTGTCGGTAATGTCGGCAAGCTGGTCTTCCGAACGGCAGGGGTGGTCAAGATAGACAAGTGGGTAATGGTTTCTCCTGATTAGCTTTACGAGGAAACTCGGAGTGGCAGTGCGAAACCAATAATTGCTTATCTTGCACTCGTCGAAGGCATTGAGTACGCTGAACGGGTTGTAGATATCAGGGCATTCGTCGCAAAAATGATAGCCATCATAATGCTCTTTCAGTTTGCCCCACACATCCTCTTCCGAAATTGAGCGCGTCTCTGCAAAAATCTTGACAGAGGTGGTGAAATATTGGTGCATCTCTTCTTCTGTGATTCCACAGATAGTGCAGTAACGTTGGTCGAGCGAGATATCCTTCAGGTTATTGAATCCTGAGAAAATAGAAAGCTGGGCGAACTTGCCTACGCCTGTCACCATGGCGAAACGGATATATTCATCGGCTTTCTTTATGACTGAATAGAATCCCTGAAGAATTTTACGAATCTTTTCCTGTGTCGCGGAATCCTCGAGCACATCAATGATGGGTTTGTCATATTCGTCAACGAGCACCACCACACGGCTCCCACTGCTCTCATAGGCTTTAGAGAGGATATTGTAGAAGCGGTCGCCTATGTCGAGGTGGCCGGCTTCAAGACCGTATATTGCTTCCCAGCGTTCAAGAGTGGCGGAAAGTCCGTTATGCAGGTCCTCCGCGCTTTCATAAGTGCGTCCGGTAAGGTCGATGCGTAATACGGGATGCTCCATCCATTCAGTCTCAAGGTTCTCAATGGCCAGACCCTTGAAAAGATGTCTCTTACCCTGGAAATAGGCTCCAATCGTGGAAAGAAGTAGAGATTTGCCGAAACGCCGGGGACGGCTAAGGAAGATATACTTCCGTTCTTTCACCAGCCGGTAGATAATGGCTGTTTTGTCCACATACAAATATCCATCCCTGACGATTTCGTCAAAGTTCTGGATTCCTATAGGATATTTTATATTTGCAGCCATACTGGTAGGGATTTAAGTGATGGAGTCTGACTAATTACTTGGGAGCACCTTTTCAATCAGGCTTAGAGATGCCGGTGGTTATCTCCTTTGCAAAAGTAAAATAAATCTTGGAAACGGGCAAAATAAAAAAAGATTAATTGTCTCTCGACAACTAATCCTCTTAACCTTAAATCTAATACCATGAAAAACACGGTGCAAAGTTACAACCGGAAGTGACCTTTTTCCAAATTTTACGGCTCTTTTCTTTCCTGTTTTATCATTGTTTAACGATTGTCAAATCGGATATTCTATGGCAAATTGCCATATTGTTCTTTCTTTATGGCCGATTAGGAAAGGAAATCCTGACAAAATGAGGTATTGAATTGAGATAAAAAGAGGCGGAGACCGTGTGAAGACTGACATAATGTCGTCAAAACGGATTCCGCCTGATTTAAGAGACGTTTAGATATTTACACAAATTTATAGGGGCAAAACAGAGGGTGGTCAGCGAAGCACGAGCATCGCGTCGCCGTAGGCTCCGAACTTGTATTTCTCTTTTACCGCTACATCATAAGCCTCCATGACAAGGTCATAGCCTCCGAAGGCAGCCACCATCATGAGCATTGTGCTCAGAGGCATATGGAAATTGGAGATGAGAGATGTACATACGGAGAAATCATAGGGAGGGAAGATAAATTTATTGGTCCAACCCTCATACGTCATCAGATGTCCGTTCATGCAGACGGCAGTTGCCAAAGCGCGGAGCACGGATGTGCCGACGGCGCAGACTTTGGCGTTGAGGTCCTTGGCATTATTCACCAGATTGACGAGCTGCTCATCCACGATCATCTCCTCGCTGTCCATGCGGTGTTTGGTGAGATCCTCCACATCTATCTCCTTGAAATTGCCACGTCCTGAATGCAGGGTTATGAATCCGCAGTCAACGCCCTTGATTTCCAGTCGTTTGAGGAGTTCTCGGCTGAAATGAAGGCCGGCAGCCGGAGCAGTCACAGCCCCCTCATGCATGGCGAAAATGCACTGATAGCGGTCGGCATCATCCTTTTCAGCAGGGCGCTTGATATAATCCGGCAGTGGAGTGTGGCCCATGGAATAAAGGATTTCCTTGAACTCATCATGCGGGCCGTCATAAAGGAAACGCAGTGTGCGTCCGCGCGATGTTGTATTGTCGATCACCTCGGCCACGAGCGATTCATCATCGCCGAAATAAAGCTTGTTGCCGATACGGATCTTTCTGGCCGGCTCCACGAGCACATCCCAGAATTTGTTTTCCACGTTAAGCTCACGAAGCAGGAAGACCTCGATTTTCGCTCCGGTTTTTTCCTTGTTGCCATAGAGGCGTGCAGGAAAGACACGTGTGTTGTTGAATACCATCACGTCGCCCTCGTCGAAATAACCGAGCACATCCTTGAATGTGCAGTGGGTGATGGAATTGTCGCGCGAGTCCACCACCATAAGGCGGCATCCGTCGCGTTCCTCCGAGGGATACTGTGCGATGAGTTCCTCGGGAAGTTTGAACTTGAATTGTGAGAGTTTCATAATTCGTGATTAAGTTCCTCATCTCCCTCACGGGGAGACAGAGGGATTAGTCTTGATTTTCTTTTTCAGACCGCAGTCATGGAAACCTTTCTCCATTCGTTCCCTCAGGAGGTTTTCTCCGACTCCAGTCTCAATCTTTGTGGTTATTGTTGGGAAACTGATAATCTTCAGGAAAAGAGAGATCGCAGGAAGCGATTCTTTCCACAGCGTCATCGATCGAGAGGCACCCGTCGATTGCGATCTCTCCCACTCTAGTGCGGCGAAGCGCCGTCAGATGAGCACCGCTGCCAAGCTTTTCTCCCAGATCGCGTGCCAGTGCGCGTATGTAAGTGCCCTTGCTGCATACGATCCTCACCGTCATTAGCGGAGGGGTGAAATCGAGAAGTTCTATCTCGTCGATCTGCAGGGGTTTGGCCTTCAGTTCCACCTCCTTTCCGCTGCGAGCCATCTTATAGGCACGTTTGCCATCGACTTTCACCGCCGAGAAAACCGGAGGCACCTGCATGATCGAACCGGTGAATTCCGGCAGCACAGCCTCTATTTTCTCACGCGTGATATGATCGAAGGGATACTCCTTGTCGATTTCCGTCTCAAGGTCGAAGCTGGGGGTAGTGGCTCCGAGGCGTATGGTGGCCACGTACTCCTTGGTGCCGTTCTGGAGTTCTTCAATACGGCGGGTGGCGCGGCCGGTGCAGACGATCAGCACACCGGTGGCGAGCGGATCGAGGGTTCCCGCATGGCCCACCTTGAATTTCTTCACATGCAACCGCCGCTGTATCGCTCCGCGCACACGCTTCACGGCATCGAAAGAGGTCCAGCCGAGAGGCTTGTCGATTCCAATGATTTCTCCGCTAATAAAATCCATGTAACTTTCAGTAGAGTCAGGAATTGATGAATCTTATTGCCAAAGAAGACAGATTATGGCCATGAGCACGCAATAGGCGGCAAACCAAATCAGTTTCCCTTTCTTCACGAGGGCAAGCATCCACTTGCAGGCGGCGCAACCCGTCAGGAAGGAAGCGAGGAAACCGATGATGAGCACTCCGGCGGAGATTGACCCCACTTCCCCGGCAGGAGCTGTGATCATATCTTTGACATCGAGCAGAGCTTCTCCGAGAATGGGGATGATGACCATAAGGAAGGAGAAGGAGGCCACTTGCGAGCGTTTGTCGCCGATAAGTATGCCTGTAGCGATGGTTGTACCGGATCGGCTGAGACCGGGGAGCACAGCGAGCGACTGTGCGCAGCCTATGATGAACGCATCAAGCCACGAGATGTCGCGACCCTTTTCAGCACTCACTTCCTTTCCGGATTTCGTGCGTCCGGAGAAATGGGCGAACGCCAGAAGGCAGGCGGTCACGAGAAGGCATACACCCACTACGGTGAGACCCCCACCGAAAAACTGCTCCACATAATCCTTGAAGAATACTCCCACTATTCCGATGGGGATGCAGGAGAGAAGGATTTTGCAGACGTAATAGAAATCATAATCCCTGCGGAAGGTGAAGAAACTTGCGCAGAGTTTTGAGAACATGGGCCAGAGCACCACGATGGTGGAACATACGGTGGCGGCATGCACAATGATGTCAAACTGAAGGATATTGTCGGCAGGGAGGTCAATGCCGAGAATCTTCCTGAAGATTTCGAGATGACCGCTTGAGCTGATGGGGAGATACTCCGCCAGGCCCTGCACAATGCCCAGAATCAGGGCGTCTAACCATTCCATGGGTAGAGGGTATTTGTCGTTGGTTGAAAAGTCGATTTATTTACTTCCGTTTGCCTGAGATAGCAGGCAGCGACACTTCACTCCTGCTTTGAGGCGCGTCGCGAACGAGGGGTGTAGATGATGGCGAAAGCCATAAGCAGGAAGCCGAGGAAGGCGATTGCCGGACCGACAACGATCCTTCTTGTGGAGAAAATGTCGGGATTGAATCCACCCTCCACGCTGCTTCCGCCGCCGCTCATGAGCGCGAATCCTATGACAATCATAGCCACGCAGCCCAGCATCATCCATATGTTGGTCTTGGAGAAAGGGCGTTGGGAGGCAGGCATCTTCTTCAGTCCCTCTGTGCGCTCCTCCGTGGGGGAAGAGAAATAACGTTTTTGAGCGGTAGAGGCGGAGAGATTGCTTCTTTCTTTGTCCTTAGTGTTTTCGGGAATCATATATTCAGATTCGGTTTCGTTTCGTAATCGTGATATTTAAGATAGAATGGGAAAATTGGTGTTTGCTGTCAAGGCGTAATCACCATCACTTGAAGAGCTCGTCATAATCCTTATGCAGATAGCGGGAAGTGGCGATTACGGCTGCGAGTCCACACAGCAGAGCTCCTATAATCACGAGTCCTCCCGCTACAATAGCGAAATCCGCCCATGAGAAGATGGAAGCGATGTCATTGAACCCTGCTTCCGGGGCAAGGGCGAGGGCAGCGGCAATCAGACCCGCGGCAGCCAATCCGGCTATAAGTCCGGAAAGCATATTGTTGAGCACGAACGGACGGCGGATAAAGCCATCTGTGGCACCCACAAGCTGCATAGTATGGATTGTGAAGCGGCGCGAATAGATGGTGAGATGCACGGTGTTGTTGATAAGCACGAAAGAGATGAGCACCATCACCACGGCGATGCCACCCAGGATCCAATAAAGTTTCATGATATTCTCATTCATGGAGTCAACGAACCGGGCTTCAGGAAGAGCCACGGCCTCCACGCCAGGTTTCGCAGCCAGCGACGAGCGTAGTTTCTGGAGTTCGGCCGGCGATGCGTAATCCGATTTAACGTTTATGCTGATCTCCGGAGACAGTGGGTTGACTCCGAAAAGAGCCTCAAGGTCTTCGCCGGTGTCTTCCTTCCAGTTGACCAACGCCTGCTCCTTGGAGATCACCTTCACTCCGGCGGCAAACGGAGCCTTCCGAATAGCATTGGCCAGAGAATCGGCGGCTGAATTGCTTGCCGAGTCACACATGATGACATTCACCTCCAGTTGCTCCTTGAGCCGACGTGTCTCCTTGGCGGCCCCTATGGAAATCATTGAGATAAGCCCGATGATCATCAGCACAAGAGTCACACTGACGATGGTGGTGAAATGAGCTGCCCAATATGAGATTTTAGCCTCTTTTTCCTGTTTCATTTCTAATCCGGATTTCATGCGTCTCGCGCATGCACTGCAAAGTTAACACTTTTACACCCCCCTTGTCAAGTTTTCCACATATTTTTTGCCATTCCGCACTTATCTTTCCCAGTTGGCCGAATATTTCGTTTTTGCCGCATCCGTCGCCCCAGTCAGTCGTCCCTCTTTTGCCGAAGCAAAAAAATTATTAATTTTGCAGACATGACCGATAATTCAGAGACACTGAAGGCCGCCTACCACACATTAGGCTGCAAACTCAATTTTGCCGAGACTTCCGCCATCGGCCAGAAGCTTCGTGAGCTTGGAATCGAACGGGCTGCCCTTGGAGAAGATCCGGACATCATCATAGTCAACACATGTTCTGTCACGGAGACGGCCGACAAGAAGGCACGCCATCTTATCCGCCGGCTGCACTCGCGGTGGCCGGAGGCCACGATTGTCGTGACCGGATGCTACGCTCAGCTCAAGCCTGAGGAAGTAGCTGCATTGGAGGGCGTAGACATCGTGCTTGGCTCAGGAGAAAAACTGCATATGGCGCAGTATCTCGAAAAGTGGTTCCATGAGCGCCGCAAGCAAAATGATAACATCGATGGAGCCGGCTGCCCGGAAGCGGAAACCTGCCGTGAAAGGGAAAAGAGTGTGCATGTAGGCAAATCGATGGAGATCCGCGAGTTCACTCCCTCATGTCAGCGTGGAGAGAGAACACGCTGGTGGCTTAAGGTGCAGGACGGATGTGATTATTTCTGCACCTACTGTACCATCCCTTTCGCACGTGGCCGATCACGCAGCGGAAAGATAAGCCAGCTTGTGGAGATGGTGAGGGAAGCGGCCGCCCAGGGCGCCAGGGAAGTGGTGATAACGGGTGTCAACATCGGTGAGTTCGGTAGGGATACAGGTGAGTCTTTTCTCGAATTGCTCAAGCAGCTTGATGCAGTGGAAGGGATTGAACGCTACAGAATATCCTCCATAGAGCCCAATCTGCTGACAGAAGAGATTGTCAGATGGATAGCCGAAGAGTCAAGGAGCTTCATGCCGCATTTCCACATACCCCTGCAGTCGGGCAGCGACAAGGTGCTCCGCCTGATGAACCGGCGTTATGACTCAGCTTTATTTGCAGAGCGCGTCAACTACGTGAAGCGTCTTATTCCGGATGCCTTTATCGGGGTCGACATAATAGCCGGCGCCCGTGGGGAGACTCCGGAGGAGTGGGAGAAGTCGCTTGAATTTGCCGACTCGCTCCCCGTGACCCGTTTTCATGTCTTTCCTTACAGCGAGCGCCCCGGCACGGCCGCCCTTGCATTGGGAGATGCTGTCAGCCAACGCGACAAGCATCTGAGAGTGGCTCAACTGACAGAGCTTTCCGACCGTAGGCTCCGCGAGTTTATGGAGAAGATGAAAGGGGAGGTGCGACCTGTTCTATGGGAGCATCCTGCTTCTGACGGACGCATGACGGGGCTTACCGACAATTATATCCGTGTCTCAGCCCCTCTTGATGAGGAATTGATAAACACGGTCACTCCTGTCAGGCTCGGCGATCCGGATCCTGACGAACCGGACACACTCATGGGTATCATCCTCTGACGAACAACGCTATGAAGAAAAAGAAACTTGCCGTCATCATCCTCAATTGGAACGGACAGAAATTGCTCGAGGAATTCCTGCCTATTGCCGTGAGATTCACCATCAGTGACGAGGCCGACCTGATCGTTGCCGACAATGGCAGCACCGATGGGTCGCCGGATTGGGTGGAAAAGCATTTTCCGGAGGTGAAACTCCTGCGTCTCGCCCGCAATTATGGATTCGCCGAGGGCTACAACAGAGCCATAGCCGCCACAGGATATCCTTACACTATCCTGCTCAATTCTGATGTGGAAGTCACGGAAGGATGGTGGAAGCCTCTTCTCCAAACCCTTGAGAACAATGCATCGATAGGAGCTTGCCAGCCCAAGATTCGTTCTTACAGGGAGAGGGAAAGATTTGAATACGCCGGGGCTGCCGGAGGGTATCTCGACAGGCTCGGCTATCCTTATTGCCGCGGACGCCTTTTCGATGCAATTGAAGAGGATAGGGGGCAATATGATGGAGGCCTGGCCGACATATGCTGGGCTTCGGGGGCGGCGCTTGCCGTCAGGACCGGCGCATATATGGACGCCGGGGGACTGGATGCCGGCTTTTTCGCGCATATGGAGGAAATAGACCTCTGTTGCCGACTGCATGCCGCAGGATTTAGGGTGGTCACCGACCCCCGAAGTGTGGTTTTTCATGTGGGTGGCGCCTCCCTCAATCAGGGAAATCCACAGAAGACTTTCCTAAACTTCCGCAATAATCTCTTGCTCCTTCATAAGAACCTGCCACGGAAGAAGGGAAAACGCATCCTCTTCTTCAGACGCCTTGCCGATTCGCTTGCCTGGTTGATGTTCATGGTAAAATTCGATTTCAAAAACGCGAATGCGATCCTGAAGGCCCATAAGGCTTTCAGGCAGATGCGCGGTGGATATACAGAGTTTCCCGAGACCGATTATCTCTCCACTCTTCCCGGTGCCCGTCGATGGGCCGTCATCGACCGCTATCTGCTGCGTAAGACCAAATGAAAATCAAGAGAGACATCCGAAGATTCAAACCCTTACAGAAATAATAAAAAGAAAAATGAAAAGACCCCTCATACTCGTAAGTAACGATGATGGTTACCTTGCACGCGGCGTACGCGAACTGATGAAATGCCTCAGCACCATGGGAGAAGTGGTGGGAGTGTGCCCCGATGCTCCACGTTCGGGCCAGTCGATGGCTATCACCGTCAACTCCCCGCTCCGCGTTCGTGAGGAGGAAGATGTTGACGGGATGAAGATGTATAGCGTCAACGGCACACCTGTGGATTGTGTCAAGATGGCGATGCATGTGGTGCTCCGAGGCCGGCGGCCAGACCTGATGGTAAGCGGGATAAATCATGGCAGCAACGCCTCCATCAATGTGGTCTATTCCGGCACAATGGGAGCAACCTTCGAAGGTTGTGCGTTCGGTATCCCTTCAGTAGGATTCTCCCTTACGGATCATGATCCTAACGCCGACTTCTCCAGTTGCCTTCCATTCGTGACACGCCTGTGTGAGGGTGTACTGAGCGGTGGTCTGCCGGATGGAGTATGCCTCAATGTCAATATTCCCAACACTGTGTTTCCGCCCACAGAGATGCGTCTTGTCAGGGCCTGCAAGGGTAACTGGAGCGATGAATATGAAGAGTATACAGATCCGCACGGCCATAAATTCTATTGGCTAAAGGGCACTTTCCGTAACGATGAACCCGATGCCGACGACACCGACGAATGGTGCCTCTCCCACGGTATCGTGTCGGTGGTTCCAACCATGCTCGACCGCACTGCTCCCATGACTGGACTGCCCGAATGGCTTAGAAAAATCTGAGTAATGAGCGTTGAGAATGACACCCTGTTTCGCTCCAAGGGGTGTCTTAGGATTCATTAACAATTTTAAGTTAATGCGCCAAATAGATCAAAATAGCTCCTAAAGGATTAATTTAAGAAACTTTAACAATTTTTCATTGACTTAAGGAATAAAAAATTTTTTTGGGAGCTATATGGCAATAAAATTATTTTGTAATTTTGCGCCGAAAATAGGATGGGAATCAATTGGGAGGGCTCCCTGAGAGCAAAATTGAAAATGTCGTCGCTTCGCCATCTCCATGTGTCAGCTGCACCATAGCAGCGGGTCATGGAGGCGCAGGAAGGCAGCATGAAAAATTCAAAGCAAGAACAAAAGATAGTATAATTCTTCTCATAAGACCAATTAATCGTTTCATTGACAAAATTATTGTTGCATTAGTAAAGTTATGGATTAATAGTTAAAATTAGGATTAGGACCTCCAATCTCCTACGAAGGATTTCGTGGGAATTGGAAAAAACAGGTGCGTAGTGATACGTGCCTGTTTTTTCATATGCCCGATATGCCCTTGAGCTCGTGGAGTTTTTGTAATTTTGCGTTCGGAATGCTCTCCAACGTCTGTCAAGGGCTTACAGCCGGTGACAGGGAGATGAATCCCATGACTCCGTTTCATAAAACTATAATTATGAATGCATCCATTAGGCAAATAGCCGGTCTGCTCGGCAGCGATGGTGTGGTTTCGGATTGCCGCATCGACATACTTCTGACGGATTCAAGATCGCTGACTGTCCCGGAAAGCACCTTGTTTTTTGCTATTCCCACTTCAGGCAACGATGGCCACCGCTATATCGCTTCCCTCTATCAGCGAGGAGTCAGGAATTTTGTGGTCAACCGTATTCCTGACGAACTTAAGGATGCCAAGGATGTAAATTTCATTATTGTGGAGGATTCTGAGGAGGCGTTGATGAAGGTTGGAGCAGCCTGCCGCGAACGTTTTCCCGGTACTGTGCTCGCCATCACGGGATCGCGAGGGAAGACCACCCTCAAGGAATGGCTCTTTCATCTGATGGGGGAACTGACAGAGATAGGACGTAGTCCGCGGAGCTATAATTCGCATATCGGAGTTCCTCTCTCCCTCTGGCAGCTCGAACCAGAGGCACGTCTTGCCATAATAGAAGCCGGAGTATCTCATGAGGGGGAGATGGGGCGTCTGCGCCGCATCATCCGTCCGGACGTTGTCATACTCACGAATATAGCCGACGATCATTCCGCAGGGTTCACCTCCGAGGAGGCGAAGGCCATGGAGAAAGCCTCCTTGGCCGCCGGAGAGTCAGCGAAGGCCGTGATCTATAATCATGATTCTCCCCTGCTTCAGGAGGCTGTGGAGGCAAAGGCTGCTGAAGCCTGCAAATTGGCATGGTCGGTTAAGGATCCCTCCGCCGATCTCTTTCTCAGTTATGAGAAGGTGGATGCTGCCCATCATCGGGTGACGTATACATTCCGTGGCGAGACATCATCTTTCACCGCCCCGCTTTCTACTCCCGAGGATCTGGAGAATGCCTCGAATGCACTTGCATTCATGCTGTGGTGGGGAATAGAACGCGAACAGATAGCTGCGCGTTTCTCCTCCCTTCCCAAACTTGACATAAGGTATAAGGTGACGGAAGGTGTCAACGGGTGCAGCGTAATATTCGACCCCTTCACCGCCGATTTCTCATCATTGCGTCCTGCGCTCGACGTGGTGCGACGGCGTGCGATGCCCGGTCAGACACCGGTGCTGATACTCTCCGACCTAAGTCATGAGGGGGGAGCGGGAGATGAGGTATATGCAGAGATAGCCAGGGCTGTGGAGAGGGCTGGAATAAGACGATTCATAGGCGTTGGAAGGCGCATAAAGGAGGCCGCGTCGGCTTTCGGTCCGGAGGCGAGGTTCTTTGAAGGCACCGATCAGTTGTTAGCCACACTCTCAACGTCAGATTTCAGCAATGAGATAGTGCTTCTGAAAGGAGCGCCGGAGTTTCAGTTCCGCCGAATCCTCGACATGCTTGAGGCACGTAAACATGAGACGGTGCTGGAGGTGAATCTCGATGCCATGATGCGCAATTACAATTATTTCCGTGCGCAGGTGCCGGCAGGCACAGGGATAGTGGCTATGGTCAAGGCGTCAGGTTATGGTGCAGGCAGCCGCGAGATAGCCAAGACACTTCAGGATTGCGGAGCCGCCTATCTTGCCGTGGCAGTGCTCGACGAGGGTATCGACCTACGTGACAACGGCATCACGATGCCCATAATGGTGATGAATCCGAAGGTGGTCAACTACCGTTCGATGTTTGCCTACCGTCTCGAACCTGAGATCTACAGTATGGAGATGCTCCATGATGTCATACGCGAGGCTCAGAAGAATAATGTCAGGCATTATCCCATCCATATAAAACTTGACACCGGCATGCACCGTATGGGATTCATTGAGTCCGAACTCCCGGAACTGATGGATGTGCTGGAAAGGCAGGATGCTGTGGAGGCACGTTCCGTATTCAGCCACTTGGCTACGGCCGACTGCCCGGACATGAACGATTACACTGAACTGCAGCTCAGTCGTTTCGGCCACTGGACCGATTACATGCTCTCACGCAGCAGTCGTCCAATATTGCGTCATGTCCTGAATACGGCCGGCATACTGCGTTATCCGGAGTATCATTACGATATGGTCAGACTCGGGATCGGATTATATGGAGCCAACACGCTGCCGCCTGAGATGGAGCAGCCGTTGGCCGTGGTCTCCACTCTGCGCACCATGATAATAGCCATCAGGGAGTGGGAGGCGGGAGAAAGCATAGGCTACGGACGCCGCAGTATTCTCAGCCGCAGATCACGCATAGCCACCATTCCCATAGGATATGCCGACGGTATGAACCGACATTTCGGAAGAGGTGCGGTCTCTGTGATGATAAATGGGAAGATGTGTCCAACGGTGGGCAATATATGTATGGATGCGTGCATGATCGACGTCACAGACATAGACTGCCGTGTGGGCGATGCAGTGGAGATTTTCGGAGAAGGAGCTCCTGTGCAGCGTCTTGCCGATGTGCTCGATACTATCCCTTATGAAATCCTCACCTCCGTTTCTCCACGTGTGAAACGCATTTACTATCGGGAGTAAAACTACTATCGAGAGTAAAAATTATTTACTATCGAGTGTGAAAGAAATTATCTTCCCGGAGCCTTACAAGCTCAAGAGGTCGGACCGGATGTCATTTCACGGTGACGGTACGACTCGAAGTGCCTTGCGGCGACCATATGCCATAGCCTCCCCGGATATTCGTCGGCAGTGATTCGTTGGTGGAGATAAAGGGTGAGGTGGCAAACATCACCATATTGTCATATGCCGCCCAGAAGTCATAGACTTCTTTTTCCACGCGGTTGAGGCTTACTGTCACGACATCGCCGAGCTTCAGATGCGGCAGATATTTCACACTGTCGATCCTTTGCTTCGGCCTGAGCACGGCGAGCGAATATTTGCCTCTGCTGCGATCAGTGCGGATGCATCCCAACATGCATGGGGAATCAGTGCCCCCGGTCTCCCTCATCGAGAGATAGAAATATGCCGGAGTTTCCTGCGGAGCCGTGAAATATAGCGTGGCGCTACGCAGGGAATCAGAATCCGCGGGTGTAAAGACGATGCTGTCGATGGCCACCGGCGCGGGCATCCTGACTGTTGATTCCACGGAAATATCGCCGAAAGAAGCACGCAGTGTGTAGGTCTTTCCCGGTTCTCCCTTCATGTCGAAGGTGTAGTAACGGAAAGGGGGAATACGCGATGAATCCATGCGCCCGGTGAGCACAACTTCCCTTTCGCCATCACTGAGAGTGACCTTACCCCAGTTGATGACCACTTCCGACAGCTTTCCCTCCTCTTGCGGTACTATTGAGCGGGAGAACACTATGTCGGGATACCCGTCGCTTCTGAATCTTCCGTCGATGACTCCACGGCTCTCCTCAATGGGGATATATTCTTTCTCACAGCCGCAGAGAAGCGTGGTGCCCAAAACAACTGATCCAATGATTCCTTGAATAACAAATCTTTCTGCCGTTCTTTTCATCTGAACTCGAGGGTATAACTGATGGATGGAATAAACCGGTAGAGGGAATATAGACGCTTCAGGCCATAGGTGCCTTTGTCTACATTAAGCACAAAATATTGCATCTCCACATTTCGGCGTCCCAGAGCATTGAGGATGGAGATATTCACAAGATGGCTCAGTTTGGTTCCCTTTATCGAGGTCTGGAAGGTGTAGGTGGCTCCCAGATCGAGACGGCTGTAGTATGGAAGCCTGGCGGAATTGCGTTTGCCATATTCCATAGCGATGTTGCCGCCGACGAGATAGAGGGATTCAACGGGTGTGTAGACCCTTCCTGAAGAGTAATTATAGACAGCGGATAGAATCCAGTGTTTCCCGGGATTCCAGGAGAGGGAGCCTTTCAGGCTGTGTCCCGGAGCGTGCAACGCGTTCCATGATTCGTCGTTTGCTTCCGGCAGATGTCGGCGTCCGCCACCATATCCCCAGCTTATTTCTCCATTGATAGAGCCGAATTCCCGGCTTAATGCCAAGTTTAATCCTTCATTATGACCGTCAGAGACCACAATATGCAGGAAAGGATCATACTGCTCATCGACCACCTCCAGCACCTGACCCTGGTATTCCGTCTGATTCCTTACCCTGCTCCAATAAGCCGAAGCGGAGAGTGTCAGTCCCCACCACGGGAGTCTGCGGCGCCAGGAAATGTCGATGGCGAAAGATTTCTGAAGGGGCGCCTGCGGGGATGCTCCCACGGTAAAGTCGGAGGCCAAGCCCAATTCCGAGAAACCAACCTGATGGAGGAACTGTTCGTAATACCCGAGCGATATGCTGGTTTCGCCGATTCTTTCCTTGGTCCATGTGATTCGGAGTCGGGGCGATAGCAAGGGTACAGTCCACCATTCCATTCCTTCCCTTTGCGAACGGAAGAATCCCGCCGCCATCGAGAGATCGGCTTTCAGTTCTTCACGTAATAACCAAAGGGTGTAACCTCCGTAGGCAGAGGCTGTCACCATACGTTGCGGTTGCTTTTCGGATTGTCTGTCGGAGATGCCTCCGATATCCTGAGCCATTTGCAGGATCGCCCATTGTGGCACGGTCCTGTAAAGTTCTGTCCTCACTCCGGCTTCCCAAAGCTGCCGATGTGCTGATGCAATCTCGCCGGAGAGTCTGCAATTAAGGCCGCCGGTGAGCAGCGATGAGGGAGCTGAAAGCAAGAACTGGGGCATGGAGAGTGAGAGTCGGTCGGTGAATGCTGAGATCCATGCATTGGCATCAACCTTAAGAGCCCCAAAGTGGGAGTAGCTGATTCCCCCGCAACTGTTTTTCCACCGCAGACGGGTTTCCATCGCGTAGTTGTCATCGTCATATCCAACGCGGTCTGTACTGTGGAAAAAGGTTAAACCCAATCGGTCGTTTTCAGTTATTTTCCATGCCAGGGAGGCGTTGAGGTCATAGAAGGAAAAACTGAGGGTGTTTCGTTCGCTTTTCAGCAGTCGGCCATAAATCTGGTCAATGTAGGAGATTCTTCCCGAAATTGACAACGCCACTTTTCCACCGATCCCACCCTTTACAGTGGCTGATGAGGAGATAAGGCCGATGTTCACTATTCCATCGGCACCATCCTTGAAGCGAGTGGCGGACTGGAGTTCCACGGATCCTCCTAAACGGGGAGAGAAGGCTGCCGGAGCATGTGGCTGGAATGTCAATCCGGAGAAATGGGAAGAATTGAAAGTTGAGAATATGCCTCCGAAACGGAAGGGGAACACCACCGGCACACCATCCAGAAGATATTGTGTCTGATAGGGAGAGGCTCCGTTGATACTGATTCCCGATCCATAGTCGCTTCCCGCTGAGACTCCCGGCAATCCCTTGAGGCTCGCTATGAGGTCGGCTTCCCCGAAAGCGCGGGTAAGCCGGAGGGTTTCGTTGGTGGTCACCTTCACGGCTCCTTCTGCATTGCGCGAACGGTTGGCTTTTGCTCCTCCCGTCACTTCAAGGTCGGGGAGCAGCATGATGGTGGAATCGTCAAGTTCCTCGTTTCCGGGTGCAGAAGGTATTGCAGACTCCGCCAACGCCATTTCGGCAGTCGAGAGAGCATTGAGTCGGGAAGCTTGGGTTTCGTTTAGGAAGGAGGATAAAATAATGAGGCAGGAGAGAAGGAATAATTGCTTGCAGATAACCTTGCTGCCCCATCGAGACAGCCGGTATGCGGTAAAATAATATGCCGCCCGCAGGGAGGTGCCTTTCGGCATCTCCTCGCGGACGGCAAGATATGATTTTCCAGGTGTCGTAGCTGTCACCTTTCAGACATGCTGATTATTTGCGCACGCTGTCCCAAAGTTTCTCATAAGCATCGATGAGGGTATCGAACTTATTGGAAACATTGGTAAACTTCTCGAAATAGCTTTCGAAAGAATAAGTGGTCTTGTCGGGGAAGAGGAGCACACACTCGGGATAATACTCCCAGTTGGAGTCATAGGAACCCCACTCATCGAGATAAGGCTGGAAGAGGAGAGTAGCCTGATCGGTCTTGGTGCCGTCATAGCGGAGCTGAGCCTTGACGTTCTTGTTAAGACGATCGCAAGCTGCCTGACAAGCGGTCTTGGCAAGAGTCTTGTCGTTGGGGAAACCGATGCAGAAGTCGAGGTCATCGCTGGCTTCCTTGTAGTAAGTCAGTTCGCCATACACCTGAACTTTGCCGAGAACGTCGGCAGCGCAGTCACCCTTGTCGAGCATGGTGGCGAGGAGATTGTTTACCTCATCGTCGTCTTCAGCTTCCGCCACCTTCTGCCATTTATCCTTGTTGCAGAGGTCATGACCGTTGACAGAGGCCTGGGCGCTTGCCACTTTGTTGCCGTTCATATAATAGATGGTGTTGGCAGTCACCTTGGTGTCGTTGCCATCAACCTTGGCCGATACGGCAAGGTTGCACATATTGGCTGATACTTCGGCATTCACCTTATGGCCATTGACATCGATGCTTGAGGTGACGGTGCTGTTAGCGAGTTCCTTTCCGCCCTGAGTGAGTGTGGCAGTGACAGTCTTGGGGATGGAGATGTAGTAGTTGTAGGTCTCCTTCTCATCATAGTACTCGTAAGTCTCACTATAGGAGAAATCGAAGTCGGAAGTGCCGCCAGCCTGAGTAGCCTTCAGCTCAACAGTCTGACCGTTCTTGTCTGTGAAACGGAAGATGATGTCTTTGGAGTCGCCAGTCTTAACCCACTCTTCGTTGCGCTTGTTAGGCTCGTAGATACCGGTGAAGCGGTCGAAGTTGATGTTGTAGGTATAAACGTAGGCAGCACGTGTAAGACCATCGAGGTCGCCACGGGCAGCATCCGCGAGATTCTTGATATACTTGGCGGGGGAGTAGTAGAGGATATCATCATCTTCTTCTTCCTCGATGTCGAAGTTGCTGGGAAGCTCATAATCGCCATATTCATCGCTGAAATAGGCAGCCAGTTCGATCACCTCTTTCTGGTCGGCGGGTTTGAAAAGGTCGAGGAACTCTGTGGCAGTGTTCTGAAGATAGGTCTTGCTCTCTTCGGGAGTCATCACCTCCATGTCGCCTTTCGGCTGGTCGATGGGCCCATCGTCATTCTTGTCGGAGCAACTTGCAAGCACACCGAGTGCCAGCACGCCCCACATCAGTCTTGATGATTTCATGTTGCGTTTCTTAGTTGAGTTATTATTGAGTTAGAAATTTGTTTCAGGTAATATTGAAATTCGATTCCCCAAAGGGAATTTGCGTGCAAAATTAGTAAATTTTTTCTACCTGTAAGCTATTTGGACTGTTACTTTTTGTTTCTTTCTCCAAAAGTTGTTAACATTGCGTAAAGTCGCTGTTGACATTACGTAAACTCGCTATGGAATATAGATGCGCGGATTGCGTCATTCTGCTGTGAGTTCGGCGAGACATTTCTTCACTTCCTCATCAGTCTTGAAGAGTTTCTCCTTGCAGTGTTTGAGCAGCGCGAGTGCGGTGGCTGTCTTCTCGGAGAGTGAGTCGATGTCGCAGTTGCCGTCGCGCATTTCAGCGAGGATGGATTCCAGCTGGCTCATAGCCGCTGCATATGTCATTTCTTTTATTTCCATTGTTCAGTCGGTCTTTTATGTTTGAACATCAAAGGCTCTTTCAAACCTGATATTTTATGTGGATTCAATCTTGTTTTCCCTCTTTTCTCACATCATGTTCTTTTACTTCGGAGATGATTGATCCGTTATAGAGACGCGTTTCGATGATGGCTCCGGGTGTGACGTCGGCTGCGTCTGTGATGGCTTTCCCTCCGATTCGTGTGATGCTGTAGCCACGCTTCAGGGTGAAGGCAGGATCAAGCACCTCGAGCAGTGAGGTGGCACTCTTAAGGCGGTCGGCCTGAGTGGCAAGAAGTGAGGAGGTATGAAGCTTGAGGCGTTCGGCCAACGTCTCAAGGCGGTTGCGGGAAGTTGAGGTGAGTGCTCCGGCTGCATTGGCCACCGCGTCTGCTTTCCGAAGCAGGTCGGCGCGTGCTGAAGCTGTGGCTCCTCCTGCAAGGAGCGGTAGTGCGGAAGAGGCTGAGCGCAGTCGTTCGGCGGCAATGGAGAGAGTGTTGCGCGCGCTTACGGGCAGGGATGCCGCGATATGTGCAAGACGTGTGTTCTCCCCATTTATGCGAGCCGAAGAGAAATCCATGATTTCCTTCATGAGTTGTTGGGTCCTTGCAAATGCTTCAGCCATATGTTCCACGAGCCACGCGCCCACAGCTGTTGGCGTCTTGCAGCGCACGCAAGCCAATTCGTCGAGCACATTCCTGTCGCGCTCATGGCCGATGCCAACCACTACAGGAATCGGAAAAGTGGCCACACGGCGTGCAAGTTCATAATTGTCAAACCCTGTCAGGTCAGTAGTGCTCCCTCCGCCGCGTACAATCACCACACAGTCCCAGAGGTCGATGGTCTGTTCCACCATTTCCAGGGCTGCCAGCACAGATGGCGCGGTGTTTACACCTTGCATTACGGCAGGGAAGAGGTGTGGGTAGAAGACGAACCCATATCTGTTGGTGTCAAGCTGGTTGATGAAATCACCGTATCCCGCCGCACCGGCCGCAGAGATTATTGCTATGCGCTGCACGAGAGCCGGAACCGGCAGAGAGCGGTTGAAGCCGGCTACCCCTTCTGCATACAATCTGCCCAGAATCTCGCGTCTGACCCGTTCGATGTCGCCTAACGTATAGGAGGGGTCGATATCGAAAATATTGAAAGTGAGTCCGAACTTCGGATGATGTACGGCCGAGCCCCGGAGCATAACCTTGAGTCCGGAGGCGAGTTCACGACCCGTAGCCTGCAGGAATTTTCCTCTGACGGGGTAGAAGGTGGAAGCCCAGCATGTGGCCCTTATCTTGGCCATATCCTGACCGTTGGCGTCTTTCTCCACCAATTCCACATAGCAGTGTCCGCCCACTACCCTGAGATCGCTCAGTTCGGCCACCACCCATACATTCTGCACGGCTGGGGCCGTCTGCACTACGGCCGTCAGTGCATCGGCAAATTGCTTGAGTGTATATGCCTGCGGTCGAGGGGAGGAGGCTGCCATCCCCCCACTGCGCGGAGCCTCATTCCACATTTCCAATCTCCTTTAAAGCACCTGTGACGGGGTTGAACACCGCGTAACTCTGCTCCTTTTTCGCACTGAAAAGGGAGGGGTTCAGGGCGAAGACAACGCCAAACTGTGAGAACTCCATCTCCTGTTGCCACAGCGATTTGCCATCATGCTTCAGGGAGACTTTCGCAGTGCCCGGAATACAGTAGGCCACACCATCCTTGGGATATTTCTTCTCCTCTCCCTTGGCATCGACAGGCAACGATCCTTCACTGACCAGCTCTACTGAAAGCTGCACCGGAGATCCTGAGAAATCGTCGGGATCAACGAATCCTGCAAAGTCGCTCATCCGGAAGAGCACGACGCTTCCTTCATCATCGGGCGTATAGGTGAACACGCGTTTCACACACTCCGTGCGCACCACTCCCGTGAAGGCCTGGGTGATTGTTTTCTCCTGATGCTCCAGCGATTGAAGCATCAGCTCAAGCTGGCGTCCATCGGTAGGCATGGTTTCGGCTGTGCCGCGTGTGAGGGCAATCTTGGCGTCGCGAATCTCCATGAGACTTTCTGCGAGCATCTGTGCCCGTTTGGCCGACGACTGCGAGGCGAGAAAGTCTTCGCCCACATATTGCAGATAATCATTGCCGCTGAAGGAATCCTCTTCCTTTGACTTTGTCTCCGTCTTTTCGGTAGGGGCAGGCGATAGTCCTGTGGCTTCGGTATTTATCGAAAGGAGCATCCCGTCGGCATCCACGGCAATGAAGGATGTGGAGCCTGGTTTAAGCTGCATGAGATATTGGTTCTCACGGTCGGGCACTCCGTAAGGTGTCACTTTCACGTCGGTGATGGTCCATTGCTCCGAATCCTCCTTCACCACCTTGTCAGTGCCGATGAACTTCTTCGCATACTGGAAGTAAGGACCCGACTGGCGGACTGTGCGCTGGGCTGTGACCTCCACTCTGAGAGCAGTCACGGGAAGGCAATACACCAGTCCATATTCATTGTGTTTGTCGGCGGTGAGGATGCGGGTCTGTTGTGCCGGTGCTGAGAATGCAGCGCTGAGCAACGCCGCGCAGAGCAGTGGTAGACGTAGACGTCCGGTGATGGATTTCATGTCGGCAGGAGATTGATAATATGTTTAAAGGAGGAGGGAGATATGTTTGAGGAGGGATAATGATTATGATGCGGGAAGGAATAATATCCGGGTTAAATGGGGGAGACGCAGGAAGAGTTAAGGTCAGAGCTGCAGGCGTGACGGCAGCTTGTCGCCATTCATCACCATGCGTATTGCGCGGCCCACATTGGCGGAAATGTCGGAGGCCACAACACTGAACTCTCCCACTTCGGCAGCGGCTATGTCGCCCGCCAGCCCGTGGATATAGACTCCCATATAGGCTGCATGCTCCGGGATATAGCCCTGGGCCATGAAGGAGGCTATTATGCCGGTAAGCACATCTCCAGAGCCGGCAGTGGCCATCCCGGGATTTCCTGTGGAGTTGAAATACACCCGGCCTGAAGGACGCACCGTCGCCGTGTAATGTCCCTTGAGCACGATGACGATATTGTAATATCTTGCCATTTCGATGGCTTTGCGGAGGCGCTCTTCAGATGACCGCTGCTCGCCGAACAGACGGTCGAACTCACCGATATGAGGGGTCAACACTGATTTCTGCGGCAACAGGTCGAGCAAGGCTGGACGCTTTGCGATGCAGTTCAGGGCATCGGCATCAAGGATGAGCGGTTGCTTTGAATTCTTCAGCAGCGATTCGAGCGCGTTTATCGTATGTTCGGCGGTGCCTATGCCCGGGCCGGCAGCCACTGCCTGGTGAGGATGGTGCATGCGCATGTCGGAAATGAAATGCTCATTACGGTCGGGTTCGAACATCGCTTCCGGCACAGCCGTCTGGAGGATGTTAATGCCCGAATGGGCGCTGTGGACAGTGACGAGACCCGCTCCAGAGCGCATCGCTGCGCGTGCGCACATGACGGCCGCCCCCATCATTCCGGTGGAACCGGCGAAGAGCAGTGCCGAACCGTAGTCGCGTTTTCCGGTGAATGGCCGGCGGGGTAGAAGGTTGGCGCGAACATTCTTGGCTTCAACAAGCACGAAGTCGCTCTCCTTCTCCTTGATGGCTTTCTTATCAAGGTCGATGGGAAGCAGTTTCCATTCGCCGAGCACTTCGGCGTTCTCTGAGAAGAAGAAGGCGAGGCGGGGAATCTCGAAGGCAAGGGTGAGATCGGCATGCACTACGTCGCGGTTGTTGACGTTGGCATTCCATTCGCCATATAGACCCGAGGGGATATCGATGGAGATGACAAAGGCTCCCGACTCATTGATGAGCCTGGCCACATGCACGAATCCTCCCTGGAGCGTCTTGCTCAATCCCGAACCGAAAAGACCGTCGACCACAACATCATTGGAACTCAGATACGGAGGAGAGAACTCTCGCTTCACTTCCGTGAAGTCTATCCCGTCGATTGTGATCAGACGCTTGCGTTCAAGCTCGCAGTCGGGCGACAGATGACCTTTGACATTGAAGAGGAACACCTCCACTTTCTTATAGCCTTGCTCTATGAGGATCCGGGCCACGGCGAGGGCATCGCCCCCGTTGTTGCCCGGGCCGGCTATCACGATTATGCGTTTGTTGAGTTCAAAACGGCTTATGATCTCATCAGCCACGGCGTTGGCCGCGCGCTCCATGAGTTCGATCGACTCTATGCCTTGCGCGTCGCAAGTGGCAGTGTCGATGGTGTGTATCAAGGCGGAGGTAAATATCTTCATATGATGATAACGATTCAGACTACAAATTTACGGCCTTTTCTCCGAATTTGCAAACGGGGGTAGCTTTTTTGATGATTCTCTGAACAAACCAGTGCCTCTTCACATTATATAGTAAAGATGCTTTATGCGTGTGCCGGCTGCCGTTGCAGGGAGCTTATGCTGCGTGTAGGGTGTCATGACTGATGACATTGTAAAAATTAAATCACATATATCAAAACAGATAGAAAAGATATGGTAGACTATAAGAAGCTCGGCCTGGTGAACACCAAGGAAATGTTCGCCAAGGCAGTTCACGGTGGCTATGCCATCCCCGCTTTCAACTTCAACAACATGGAGCAGCTTCAGGCCATCATCAAGGCCGCTGCCGACACTAAGTCGCCTGTCATCCTTCAGGTGTCGAAGGGTGCCCGCAACTATGCCAACCCCATCCTGCTCCGCTACATGGCGCAAGGTGCCGTAGAATATGCCAAGTCTCTCGGCTGGGAACATCCGCAGATCGTGCTCCATCTTGACCATGGCGACACTTTCGAGCTTTGCAAGGACTGCATCGACAACGGCTTCTCTTCAGTGATGATCGACGGCAGCCACCTTCCTTTCGAGGAGAATGTGGAGCTGACTAAGAAGGTCGTTGACTATGCCCACAAGTATGATGTCACTGTCGAGGGTGAGCTCGGTGTGCTTGCCGGTGTTGAGGATGAAGTCAGCGCCGACCATCACACCTACACTGACCCTGAGGAGGTTATCGAGTTCGTTGAGCGTACCGGTTGCGACAGTCTGGCCATCTCCATCGGCACCAGCCACGGCGCCTACAAGTTCACTCCCGAGCAGTGCACACGCGACCCGAAGACCGGCCGTCTCGTTCCCCCGCCGTTGGCATTCGACGTGCTTGAGGCAGTAGAGGCCAAGCTTCCCGACTTCCCGATCGTGCTCCACGGTTCTTCTTCAGTTCCTCAGGAGTATGTTGACATCATCAACGCCAACGGTGGCAAGCTTCCCGATGCAATCGGTATCCCCGAGGAGGAGCTCCGCAAGGCAGCCAAGATGGACGTTTGCAAGATCAACATCGACTCTGACAGCCGTCTGGCCATGACAGCAGCCGTTCGCAAGGTCTTCAACGAGAAACCGGGTGAGTTCGACCCCCGCAAGTATCTCGGTCCGGCTCGCGACGAGATGGAGAAGCTCTACAAGCACAAGATCGTAGCCGTTCTCGGCAGCGAAGGCAAAGCAGAGTAATAAATAACCGAGCTGCATAGCAGCGATTAGGAATAGACCACGGTTTGACGTCTGTCAAGCCGTGGTTATTTTTAGGTAAATAATAGGCCGCACCGGAAATTCCGATGCGGCCTAATATATTGGTTTTTATGTTTCAGTTCTGTGAGAAGCTTTATTTATTTGGCTTCGAGGATACAGATTGCAACGCGGTTCCAAGATTCTTCCTCAAACATCTCACCGATACCGTTACCTTCGGCTACGATTCTCGATGCAGGGATTTTGTAACGCTTCATCAGAGCATCCTTAACGGACTGTGCACGCTGGTTGGCAAGACGGATGTTGACATCCTCAGGACCATCCTTTGAAGCGTAACCCTTGATGACTACCTTGCTGTTGGGGTGATTGTTGAGGTAAGCGGCGATCATCTCAACGTTGGGCTGCTGGTCGGCGCCGATAGTTGAAGATCCGAGCTTGAAGAAAATGTAGCGTACGGATTCGAGGTTATTCTTCACTTCCTTAACCACTGTGGGTGGCTGGTTGCGGAGCTGTTCGAGCTGTGCTTCGAGAGCTGCTGCGCGAGCCTTGAGGGCTTCATTCTGAGCATCCTTGTCGCCGAGAGCGTTGCGGAGACCGTTGATTTCGCCATTGAGGGCGTCGATCTCAGACTGGTTGTAGGGCTTAACCACATTGAAGCGGGTACCTCCGAAATGATAGTTGACACCTGCGGTGAGGTTGAAGTTTGCTCGGTTCTTGTCGTAAGACGCTGTGCTCTGGGTTACAGGGCTGCCTGTCATGTTCCAGAGAAGAGCGGGACTTACTGCGATTGTTACGTTATCGCTGACGTTGAAGTTGAAATTCAGTCCGAACTTGGTGCCGAAGTAGTTGATATCGTGCACTGCTGTCTCGTAACGGTGGCCCCAACCTGCGCCGGCCTGCACATCAATGTCGAAAGGACGTGTGGAGCCGGGGTAGCCTCCGAAGAGGTTGAAGAGGTTCACTGCGCCATAGACTCCGAGGTAAGAGTCATCGAAAGCTGTCTTGCTGCGGGGACCTCTCACTGTGGAGGTGTTGATTGCGAAATCACCTTCAGCACCTACCGAGAAGGTGGGATTGATCTTTTTGTCAAGTTTCAAGCCGATTGTGGGGCGCATGCTGCCGAAGAAGGCGTCATGCGACATCGGTGTAGTAACACCACCATTAATGCCCAGCGACCAGTTGTCGCCAAACTTAGGGGTTTCAATTGCCTGCTGTGCCGAAGCACTTGTAATAGCGCCTAACGCTAATACGGAAGTAAGAATCTGTTTTTTCATATTGTCTAATTTAATTTCAAGCAGTGGAAAAAATTAGTTACCGATATAGTTGATTTTGTAATCTTACTTATATACAAAGATTGAGGGTGGATTGTTCGATTTACGAAAATAAAATCTTTTTCCCCGGGGGAATTTGGAGTTAGGAATTAGGAGTTAAATGAAGGAGACTTCGAGGCCATAAAGAACAACCCTTATGAAAAGAATTCGAGTT
>CAZPQD010000010.1:0-36326 GCA_964588625.1 uncultured Sangeribacter sp.
ATGAGAAAGAGATGAACCATCGTCTGGAGGAGCAGGCCAAGGTGGAGGCCGGCAAGAAGAAAATCGAATGGGGCAGCCAGATACGCAGCTACGTCTTCGACGACCGCCGCGTGAAGGATCACCGTACCAACCATCAGACCTCTGACGTGAACCGCGTCATGGATGGCGAGATCGATGACTTCATCAAGGCCTACCTTATGGAGTTCGCCGGTTCCGAACAGGAATAATACACTCCTGCTGCTGAAAAAAGCTATCCACCGTGTCAGAAGCGCGAGCGCTTCTGACACGGTGGATTTTTATTCTCTGTTCCCGGCCCTGGGCTTCGCCCAGGGTTAACCGAAGTCTCAGCCCTCCGGGCTGACTATGCTGGCAGGGTATCCTTCCTTATACAATTGGAATCGGGATGACTATGCGGCTGGAGGAGAGGAGGTTACTTGCGTTCTTTGACGAAGCCGTGGCGATAGGCGTAGAGAAGTTCGAGGAGCTCGTTGATCTGGCCCTGAAGTTCCTCACCCTTGTCGGTCTCGCGTACGCAGGTGCGCTGCATGGGCTCGACGATGCGGGTGGTGCTGTAGATGTCGGCACCGCTCTTCACAGCCTCTTCGGCCGAAGTGAAGGGTTCATGCTGCACGAGCTCAATGCCGCCGCTATGGTAGACGAGCGTGTAACCGGCGATGCCGGTGGTGTCGTGGTAGGCTTTTGAGAAACCACCGTCGATCACCATGAGCGCGCCTCCAGCCTTGACGGGATTCTCACCCGAACCGGCCTTCACTGGCACGTGACCGTTGATGATGTGGCGATGCTTACCCTTCACACCGAAAGCATCCAGAATCATGTTGACTGTGGCTGCATCGTCGCGGCGATGATAATAGAAGCCTTTCTCCTCATGACGCGGCACTTTGTCGGTCAAAAAATAGCGTTCGAACGTAGCCATCTTCTTCTTGTCGAAGAGGGGCGAATCGGGGCCGCACCATATATAGAAATAATAGTCGATGGCATAGTCGCGGCGAGCGGCTGGAGTGTCGCTGTTGAAGGCCGAACGCATCAGCATCCCCACTTCATGATGAAGGTCGGGACCCTTATATTTCTTTCCGAGAATCTCCACCTCCTTCAGAGTGCCGTCTTCATTGAGAGGCACAGAGGCATGGAACATCAGGTTGGAGTTACAGATATTGTACATGCACCCGTGGGAGAAGAAGATGTTGATATGGTTCTTCAGTTTCTCGCTGACCTTGAAGGAATGCACGAGTTTTCCGATGAGTTCCTGCTCTTCGTCGGTCAGCTTATAGGGATCCTCCGGGTCGATGGTGGGGAAGTTGGTATCGTTCATCACATAGTCCACCCCGTCAATATTGACAGTGCCCTTCTCGCGGTCGATGCGGTGGAGCAGCTTTCGGTCGGCCATGTTCCACTCCGGATGCTTGTCGATGAGGGCAGCCTCTATCTTGAACTGTATAACGGTGATTGCCTTGTGCATCTTGGCGATGATGCGGCGGTTCTTGAGTGAGAGGGTGGTATTGTCAGAAGGTACCTTAGGCTCGAAAATCTTGCAGGGGTCGTCGCCGTAAACCTCCATGGCGAATGTTGCGAGGGGCACGAGATTGATTCCGTAGCCATCCTCGAGGGTCGTCATGTTGTCATAGCGCAGGGAAATGCGGAGCACATTGGCGATGCAGCAGTCATTGCCGGCAGCGGCTCCCATCCAGAGGGCGTCATGGTTGCCCCACTGGATATCGAAGTCGCGATATGTGGAGAGTGTGTCGAGGATGATGTGTGCACCCGGACCACGGTCGTAGATGTCGCCGAGGATATGGAGTTGGTCGATGCTGAGACGCTGTATCACGCGGCAGATGGCCTTGATGAAGGCATCGGCCTGACCGGTGGAGATGATGGTCTCGATAATTCGGTTGTAATAGGCCTGTTTGCTCTCTCCGGAGGGAGCCTCATGGAGCAGCTCCTCGATAATGTAGGCGAACTCCTTGGGGAGAGCCTTGCGCACCTTGGAGCGCGTATAGCTCGAGGAGACACGCTGGAGCACCCGCACAAGGCGGTGGAGACTCACCTTATAGAAATTGTCAAGGTTTGTCTCACTCTGCTTGATGTATTCGAGCTTGCGTCCCGGATAGTAGATGAGGGAGCAGAGTTGGCGGATCTCCTCCTCCCGCATTGAGGAAGAGAAGATCTCCGTAACCTCCCTCTTGATATTGCCCGAGGCATTCTTCAGGATATGCTGGAAAGCCTCGTATTCCCCATGTATGTCGGCCACGAAATGCTCCGTGCCTTTGGGAAGATTCAGGATAGCCTCAAGGTTGATGATCTCCGTGGCAGCCGATGAAATGTCGCCGAACGACTGCGACAGCAGCTCGAGCATTCGGCGGTCGGACTCAATCTGCCTCGCGGAGTACTTGTTGGTTTTTGGATTCATGGTATCAGAGTTTCAAGGTAGTTTCAATTTCATGCCCGCTGCCCTACATCTTGCGGAGCCTAAGCCTGACGTCGCCGCATGTCATGACGAGCCGTTTGTCGTTGAGCTGCTCCACTTTATAGTCGGCAGGATTTTCATATACGCCCCATTCACGGAGCAGGGCGGTGTCCTCCTCCGAGACGGCATAAGGGAAATCGACCTTCACCGAAGAGCCGTCGAAGGCAAGATTGCCGATGGCGAATGGACCACCGTACTCGCATAGCTGAGCCACATGGAAAGAGAAAGCCCAGTAGCGATGGTCGGGATAAGGGAGAGTCTGGCCATCGACGGTTATCTCCTCAAGCTGCCAGAAGCCGTCGAGGTCGCCATTGATGTATTCTTTCTTACAACCCGAGAAGAAAATCGGGAGCATGAGGGCCAGAAGCAGACAGGCAGCCAACTTCTTGACAGGAGAGAGGGTGTGGATTCCCTCCTTTTCGGAGGAGGATATATTATTGAGTTTCAATGATTTCATAAGGTTGGGGAAGCATTATTTACGTTTACGTTTGAAATCAAACCATCCTGTCTTGCTGATGCGTATTCCTACACCGAGGCTCCGTCCCATCAGCGGACCGGCATCGCCGGCCACAGCCAGAGTGCCCGACCATCCGCGGAGCCATCCGCGCGTGGGAGTCCAGGTCACTTCAGCAAGCGCGTTGATATTGTCCATCTCATGGTCGAGCGGGTAGCGGTAGGTGCCCCAGTTGCGCGAATATGAGAAGAGCACACGGTAGGCCAGTTCGGAAGTGGGGTTGCCGGAGATTCCGAAGTGATGGCCGATGACACGGTTGGAGCGGAAATACAGGCGTCCGTCTGTATTGAAGATCGGGGAGAGAGTCATGGGGTTGCCGATACCCATTCCCCAGTGCTGCCAGCCGGAATAGATGTAATGGTTATAATAATTGTCGTTGCCGCTCACCTGCTCCGGCACTTTGTCATTGGAATCGTTGAGCAGGGGGCCCGACTGATCCTTCATGTGCAGGAACTCATAGACGAAAGCGGAGATTACGGGATTCTTGGGGAAAGTGGCTTCCACACCCCAGAGGCCGTCACGCCAGCGATAGTCGATGTAAAGCATCGAATGGTCTTCGAAATAGTGCTCGAAATAAGCCTTCACCGACCAGTCGGCCTTAGGGAGCCAAGAGAGGGCGAAATTCCAGCAACCCACCATATTGCCCTGGATGTTAACCTGCTCACCGTCGGGAGTGGTCTTGTCGCCCTTGAGAGGGACCACGGCCTTGAACCAGTCGCGCAGCGAATGCGGCATATGTATCACCTTTCCATCCTCATATGAAATACCGCCGAATTGTGTTGCCATCTCTATGCCGGCCTCAAACACGAGCGGGAATTTCGATGTGTTGCCATTGCGGAGCCAGAGACCTTTTGAATGATAGAGCACACGGGCGGTATGCTTCTCACCCGGCGCCACCCAGGAGCTCTGCCAACGCTGGTCGGTGAATGCTCCGAAGGCCAGATAGCCTTTGATTCCGAGCCAACCGCGTGTTCCCCATATGTCGGCATAATCAAAAATACCGAGACGCAGCTGAGGGATGGGGCGCGAATTGCCGGAATAGAGGAGATTTCCCGAAGAGAGGCGTGGGTCATTATAGCAGCCCCACATCTCCTTGCTGCCAAGCATGGCCTGCAGGCAGCGGTATTTCACCTCTCCATAGAGCTGATGGATGATGAAACGGGATGAATAGCGCCAGGGCACAGCCAGATCCACACCGGCACCCCACGTGAAACGCCGCGTTGTGTCCATGTCATGGAAGGCGGAGAGCCTTACGTAGCCACTGTTGCGCTCGGGAGAACCCAGACCCTGAAGATTGCTGACGAGCCAGAAAGGAGTGTTTTTTCCGGCGGAGAAAGTGGCGTCCACTTCCGCATTCCAACGTATGGAATCATTCCAGGACGCTTTCGCAGCGACTGGAACTGAAATTATTGCTGAGAGAAGAAGAGCCCTTAGGGCAGAAAGAAAAAGAGGTCTCATTCGTGATTAATAACTACATTGTTAGGAGCTTCGGAAGGGAATACATGAATCCCTATTCCTCCGCAAAGTTAACATTAAAATCAGTAACGTCTGCGAATAACCCCGATATTTTATTGCTTTTCATATTAAAATTAGTAATTTTGCGTTTCAAATAATAGAAAACATCAGCAACAACAGGATGATACAGTGTGCCACGTCTACGTATTGGGTAGAGAGCGCCTTCGCCACATTCGGGGTGTCGGTGCTTCTTACGGGCATTATCATTCCTCAGATTCTGCTCATCGCATTCCGCAAGAAACTCTTTGACAAGCAGGATGCGCGCAAGATCCATCAGGGCATTGTGCCGCGTCTTGGCGGCATAGCGTTCCTTCCCTCGATTCTCGTGTCGATAGCGATAGTGATGGGCCTCAACCTGCGCTTCGGGAGCGACACGATGTCGGAGGCCGTGTCCTGCTGCATCGTGCCGTTGCTCTTCCAGATGTGCGCCGCCATGATGCTTTATCTCGTGGGCATTGCCGACGATCTCGTCGGCGTGCGCTACCGTGCCAAATTCATTGTGCAGATACTTAGCGGAATCCTGCTGATCATCTCCGGCTTCTGGATAAAGGATCTCTACGGCCTGCTTTGGCTGAACTCCGTCGACGCCTGGTTCGGCTGGCTGGTGACGGTCTTCCTTGTTGTCTATGTAGTCAATTCCGTCAACCTCATCGACGGGATCGACGGCCTGGCGGCCGGATTGAGTTCCTTAGCCCTCATCTTCTACGCCATTGTGCTCTTCATGCAGGATCAGTATATCTACTGCCTGATAAGCTGCGCTGCCGTGGGCACTCTTATTCCGTTCCTTTATTACAATGTGTTTGGGAGCGTGAAGAAGCAGAACAAGATATTCATGGGCGACACCGGGTCGCTGACCACGGGCATGGCGCTCGTGTTCCTTTGTCTGGCTGTGATTCAGGAAGCACCGTCGGGCAAATGCTTTGCCAACGTCAACCCCACGATCCTGGCAATCTCCCCGCTTCTCGTGCCATGCTTCGACGTGGTGAGGGTAACGCTCCATCGCCTGCGTCAGCACCGCAATCCCTTCCTGCCCGACCGGAGCCACATCCATCATAAGCTCCTTGCAGTCGGGATGACGGCCCGGAAAGCCCTGTTCCTCATCCTCCTGCTGGCAGTATTCTTCTTAGGCTTCAACTTCTGGCTCTCCCCTGCCGTTGACCCCACTCTGATTCTCCTCGCCGACATCATCATATGGACCATCATCAACATCACGCTCACTTCCGCCATCCATAAGCGGGAGAAGCGGTTGGGAAGGAAACTCTATGACTGACGCCAACGCAGCTACCTCTCCCTGCGGCTCCCCTCCTTAAAATATTCTCCCCCCTCTCTAAAATATTCTTCCCCTCTCTCCATCAACAAGAAATTACTCAATAAGACAGCATAACTGAACAAACGCCGCTTATCTGATGAAAAAACAACTTGGAATACTATCGCGAATAGCTTGTATCGCCGCCGTAGGCCTCATGGCAGTGTCATGCGGCACGCCCAAGGATATCGCCTATTTTCAGGATATGGGAAATGAGACGGTCGTGGCCATAAGCGCCGAACGCGCGCTGAAGCTGCGTCCGGGCGACAAACTCACAATCGTAGTCAAATCTAAAGACGCCTCCCTCTCTGACCTCTTCAACAACACCATCAACACCACACGCGGCACCTCGACCACAAATACGGCCGGCGTCACCTCCCACAACTACAGCACAGGTCCCGAGGCTCTTGCGGCCTACACCGTCACTCCGCAAGGCGACATCGATTTCCCTGTGCTGGGCAAACTTCACGTCGGAGGAATGACACGCAGCGAACTGGCAGGCTTCATAAAAGGAGAACTCATGGGCAGGAATCTCGTAAAGGATCCTGTAGTGACCGTGGAATTCCTCAACACCGGAGTGGCCATCCTCGGCGAAGTCAAGGAACCGGGCCGCTACGACATGAACACCGACGACCTGAATGTGCTCCAGGCAATAGCCCTTGCCGGCGACCTGACCATCTCCGGAATGCGCGAGAATGTACTCGTCATCCGCGAAGAAGGCGACCGCCTGGTGAGCTACCGGCTCAACCTCACCGACGCGCAGCAGCTGGCGACAAGTCCCGCCTTCTATCTGCAGCAGGACGACGTGATATATGTGGAACCCAACAACATCAAGAAGCGCTCACAGACTGTCAACGGCAACAATGTGCTCAACGCATCATTCTGGATCTCCGTGGCATCGCTCGCAGCCTCTGTAGCCGTGCTCATCTTCAGATAAGAACCCCCCTTACGACTTGAACTCCCTAAACCGATATGGAAGATAAAGAGACAACGAATAAATCGTCGGAAGACAGGATAGTGGATTTCTCCATAAAGAATTTCCTGAAACTCTGCCTTGACAAGTGGCTTTGGTTTTTGGTGTCGATGATAGTGTTCGTCGGTCTGGGCGTGGCCTACATCATAAAGGCCCAGCCTGTGTATGAACGCTATGTCGACGTGCTGATAAAGGATCAGGACATGGGTGGCGGTGGAGCTGCCGGCATTTCCTCGGCTTTTGCGTCGATGGGTCTTGTGGCGAGCAACACGAGCGTCAACAATGAGCTCATCACCCTCACTTCGCCTGCCATCATGTATGAGGTCGTCACCCGTCTTGACCTGGAGATGAACTATCTTCAGAAGAAATTCCCGAGAAGCAAGACCCTCTACGGCAGCTCACTCCCTTTCATCGTGGATTTCAAGGATGTGGATCCTGAGAAATCCGCGGGGATGACAATCGAGATCAACCCTGACTTCAGCGCCACTCTCTATAAGTTCTATACTTATGACGACAATGCCCATAAGGTGAAATATCATGATGAGGTGCGCATGAAGGCCGGCGCCCGCGTGGTAAAGACTCCGCTTGGCAAGGTGAGCATCACTCCCAATCCCGACTGCCCCGAAGGCATTACGGAGCCGATGAAGGTGGTGGTGTCAAAATCCGGTCTGCAGGCTACTGTGGAGAAATACAGCGAGAAGCTGAAAGGCGACCTCGTGGACCAGGACGCTGAAGTGATCGAGCTCTCCATCAAGGATGTGGCTCCGCAGAGGGCCATCGATATCCTCAACTCCATAATCAATATCTATAATGAGAATTGGGTTGAGGACAAGAACCGTATGGCCATCGCCACTTCTTCCTTCATCGACGAGCGTCTGAAAGTAATCCAGCAGGAGCTTGGCGAAGTAGACAGCGAGATCGCTTCCGTCAAGAGTGAGACCGGCATTCCCGACATCACAATGCAGGGCAACTTCGACAGTCAGGAGAAATTGCGCCAGGAGAAGGAGATGCTCGACAAACGCAACGAACTCGCCATGGCCGGCTTCCTTAAGGATTACGTCAATAATCCGACAAACGCCGACAAGGTGATTCCCGTCAATACCGGCGTCGGCAACGAAGCCTTCGCACGCCAGATCACTGACTACAACACCATGCTCCTGGCCCGCAATAATCTTGCCGCCAATTCTTCCGAAAGCAACCCGCTCGTGGCCGACTACGATCATCAGCTCCGCGGCCAGCGTGAGGCGATCGTAAGGACCGTGAACACCAATATCAGCCAGCTCAAGGCCTCACTCGCCAACATGGAGAAAGCCTATGGCATCACAAAGCAGGATCTCTCCCGCAATCCTGTGCAGGCCAAACGGCTACTCTCTTCCGAGCGTCAGCAGATGGTGAAGCAGGAACTCTATCTATTCCTTCTCCAGAAGCGTGAGGAAAATGAGTTGACTCAGACATTTACGGCCTACAATACGCGCATCATCACTCCGGCCACGGGACCGCTTGACCCCGTGTCGCCCAAAAAGAAGCTCATCATCCTCGCATGCATCATCCTGGGTCTGGGTCTGCCGGCTCTGCTCGTCTACATCATCGAGAACAACAACACTACAATCCGGAGCCGCCGTGATCTTGACTATGTCTCGCTCCCCTTCTCGGGCGAGGTGCCCCAGGTGGGAGGCAAGGCCAAGCTGCGTAAGCTCATGGCCGGCAAGCGCAAGAAGAAGGAGCTTTCGGAACGTCCGTTGGTTGTGGTGGAGGAAGGCAACCGCGACGTCGTCAACGAGGCTTTCCGCGTGATCCGAAGCAATATCGAGTTCATGATAGGCAAAGACAAGGGATGCGACGTCATCATGCTGACTTCGTTCAACCCCGGCAGCGGCAAATCGTTCATCGCCTACAATCTCTGTGTGGCGCTCGCCCTGAAGGGGAAGCGTGTGCTGCTCATCGACGGCGACCTTCGTCATGGCTCGGCCTCCACTTATGTACCCCACCGGTCCAAGGGTCTGACCAATATCCTTGGAGGCAACATCAGCGACTGGCGTTCACTGCTCGTCACAGTGGCCGACCATCCCACCATGCAGGTGCTCCCCATCGGAAAGACACCCCCGAACCCGGCGGAACTTCTTGAGAACGGACGTCTTGGAGAAGTCCTGAAAGAAGCACGCGAGGACTATGACATCATCATCATCGACTGCCCGCCGGTAGACATTGTGGTCGATACGCAGATTGTGGAGCAATACGTTGACCGCACTATCTTCGTGGTGCGTGCTGGCCTGCTCCAGAAGGCTGCCCTCCCCGACATCATGGCTCTTTACGATTCGAAGAAATTCAAGCATATGAGCCTTATCCTCAACGGTACCGATTCAGCCCACAGCCGTTATCATACGTATGGCAACTATCAGTCTTACAACGACTGATGCTGCTTCCGCTTACTGATGCCGGCCATTATTTACACCGGAGAACCGGGTTTTAGACATAAAACCCGGTCTTCCCATTAATTATCTATAACTTCTTATGTGGCCATTCAAAAAATCTGTTGTATCCCTTGAAGACTCCGGAATGTTCCGGGGTTTCACCGACTGGCATTCCCACATCCTGCCAGGTGTGGACGACGGCATCAAGACCCTTGAGAACTCTCTCGAAGTTCTGGAATGCTACGAAAAGCTCGGCTTCCGTAAAGTATGGCTCACGCCTCATGTGATGGAGGATGTGCCCAACCATCCTGAGAAACTCCGCGAGGTATTCGCAAAACTTAAGGAGGCCTGGAAGGGGGAACTCCAAATCGCACTCGCAGCTGAGAATATGCTCGATTCCCTCTTCGACGAACGGCTTCAGGCCGGCGAAGTGCTTCCCATCGGCGACGAAGGCAACCATCTGCTCGTGGAGACTTCCTATTTCAATCCGCCGATGGAGTTTCACGAAATGCTCGACGACGTGAAGGCAAAGGGATTCTATCCTGTGCTGGCGCACCCCGAACGCTACCGTTATATGTCGGAGCACGACTATGAGTTGCTCAAGGATATGGATGTGAAATTCCAGGCCAACTTCATGTCGGCAGTTGGAGCCTACGGCGAAACTGCCCGCAAGAAATTGGAGTGGCTCCTTGAGAATGGAATGATCGACCTTGTGGGCAGCGACGTCCATCGCCTGCCCATCATCAAGGACATGATCAGAAAATCTCCCTCAAAGAAGAAAACTCTCGAGGCCTTGATGGAAGTGGCCTCGCGTTCGCTTGACTGAGATGGAACCGGCAGAAGGCACTGCACCCCAGACCGACGACAATCTCAAGGGAAAGACCCGCAAAGGCACTCTCTGGAGCATCGTGGAGAGATTCTCGGTGCAGGGAGTGACATTTGTTGTGCTCCTTATCATGGCGCGTTTGCTCACGCCGGAGGACTATGGCATTGTCGGCATGATCGCCATCTTCATCGAAATCAGCCAGTCACTTGTAGACAGCGGTTTCTCCCAGGCTTTGATACGTAAGCGCGACCGCTCCCGACTCGACAATTCCACCGCCTTTTTCTTCAACATAGCCATAGGAGCCATACTCTATGCAATTCTTTTCTTCACTGCCCCACTGATAGCATCCTTCTACAACAAACCGGGCATTGATGCTGTCCTTGTGCCCCTCATCAGACTTCTCGGGCTCTCGGTGGTGGTCAATTCCTTCGTGGTCGTGCAGCGCGCCTTATTTACGATCAATCTTGATTTCAAATCGCAAGCGAAAGCCTCGCTGGCTGCTGCTGTAAGCTCCGGATGCGTGGGTATCGGAATGGCCTACGCGGGCTTCGGCGTATGGGCCATCGCCGGACAACAACTCACAAACCTGGGCGTCAACACCATTATCCTCTGGCTTCTCTCCGACTGGCGACCAAAACGTGAATATTCCTGGGATTCCTTCCGCAAACTATTCGGATTCGGATCCAAAATGGCTGCAGCCGGTGTGCTCGACACTGTCTACAAAAACATTTACAACATTGCCATCGGTAAATTCTACCGCACATCGCAATTGGGTTTCTATACACGCGCCCAGCAATTCGGCAACTTCCTCTCCACCAACATCACAGGCATCATACAAAGGGTGACATTCCCGGTGCTCTGCACGATTCAGGATGATGATGAACGCCTGGCCCGCCTCTACCGCAAATTCCTGCGTCTGGCAGCATTCATCATCTTCCCGCTGATGACGGGTCTGGCTGCTGTGGCCGATCCCCTTATCATCGTCCTGCTAAAACAGAAATGGGCCTTCGCAGGCACTCTGCTGCAGATACTCTGCTTCTCCATGATGTGGTATCCCATTCATGCCATCAATCTCAACCTGCTCCAGGTGAAGGGCCGCAGCGATCTTTTCCTCTATCTCGAGATAGCCAAGAAAATCGTGGGGGCCATCATCATGATTGCCACAATCCCCTTCGGCCTCGTGGCCATCTGCTTCGGGCAGGTGGTCAATTCGCTTATAGCGCTTGTAATCAACACCCATTTCACGGGCAAACTCATAGGAGTGGGATTCCTTCTCCAGATGCGCGACCTTCTCCCTACGCTTTTCTATTCGCTGAGCATGTGTGCTGTGGTCTGGCTCGTAGGCAACCTCTTTACGGCCGATTGGCTGAAGCTGATTGTCGGAGTCCCGCTGGGCCTGATTTGGTTTTTCGGGCTTACATATCTCACACGCTCGGCCGATCTGCGCGAACTCATATCCTTTGTCAGGTCAAAATAAAATACTGTTTCAAAACGTATTTTAAATAGTATGGATAATAAAAAGAACCCAATAACCGTCACGTCCCCCCTGCTTCCGCCCCTTGAGGAGTTTCTTCCTTATCTCGAGGATATCTGGCAGAGGAAATGGATCACCAACAACGGTCATTATCATAAGGAACTCGAGAAAGCCCTTTGTGAGTATCTCGGCGTGGACTACATAAGCCTCTTCACTAACGGCACACTTCCCCTCATCACAGCCCTCCAGGCTCTGAGGATAGGCGGGGAAGTTATCACTACGCCCTACAGCTTCGTGGCTACCACCCACAGCCTCTGGTGGAACGGCATCAAACCCGTATTCGCCGACATTGACCCGGCCACAGGCAACCTCGACCCGGAGAAAGTGGAGGCAGCCATCACATCGCGCACCACTGCCATAATGCCCGTGCACGTCTACGGCACCCCTTGCGACAATGCTGCTCTCCAGCAGATTGCCGACAAATATGGGCTGAAACTCATCTATGATGCTGCCCACGCTTTCGGAGTGGAGCGCGACGGCGAATCAATCCTGAAGGCCGGCGATATCTCGACCCTCAGCTTCCATGCCACCAAGACCTACAACACTGTGGAGGGAGGTGCACTAATCTGCCACGATGCGGAGACGAAGCAACGAATCGACTACCTTAAGAATTTCGGATTTGCCGGAGAGACCACCGTGGTAGCCCCGGGCATCAACGGAAAGATGGATGAGATACGCGCGGCCTACGGCCTGCTCAATCTCCGCCACGTCGATGAAGCTATCGCAGCCCGCAAGAAAGTGGCCGAGACCTATCGTGAGGCCCTTGCCGGAACTGAAGGGATACGGATGCTCGAAGAGCAGCCGGGAGTAAAATCCAACTACAGTTATTTTCCTATCTTCGTGGATAAGGAAGCCTACGGAATGAGCCGTGATGCCCTTTATGAGAAGATGAAGGAGAACGACGTCATGGGACGCCGCTATTTCTATCCGCTCATCAGCGACTTCTCCACCTACAGAGGTCTTCCTTCGGCAAGCGCCGCCAACCTCCCTGTAGCTACAAGGATGGCCAACGAAGTGATATGCCTCCCGATGCATCATTCTCTTACTGAAGAGGAGATCGCCAGAACAATTGACACCATCGTTAAGAAATGAAAAAGAAACTCGTCCTGCTCGGAGCGATGCAGATGCATCTCCCTCTCATCCGCCGCGCACGGCAGCGGGGCATTGATATCGTCACCATAGACTGGACCAAAGACAATCCAGGACATGCCTTAGCTTCCAGGGCTTACTTCGACAGCACCACCGACGCGAAAGCTGTGGAGCGGATTGTCAGGGATGAGAAGGCCGACGGTGTGCTTACCTTCAATTCTGACCCTGCTGCACTCACGGCCGCGCAGGTGGCCGAACGCACCGGGCTGCCCGGCAGCGGTGCCAAAGCTGTGGAAATCATGTCGGAGAAAGACCGTTTCAGGAAATTTCTGGCTGAGAATGGATTCAATGTGCCTAAATTCGCCTCCTTCTCCTCTTTGGAGGAGTTGCAGGAGAAGATTGGAGGATTCAAATTCCCTGTCATGCTGAAGCCGGTGGACTCTTCCGGAAGCAAAGGGGTGGTCAGGGTTGACAATCTGGGAAACATTGAGGAGATTTTTCTCAAGGCGATGGATTTCTCACGATGCAAGCGTGTGATTGTGGAAGAATTCATCGAGGCCGACGGTCCGCAGCTTCATGGCGATGGATTCGTAGCCGATGGCGAACTGAAATTCCTCTGTCTGGGCGATCATCATTTCGATTCCTCCATCAATAATCTTGTGCCTGTCTCCACCACTTTTCCCTCCACACATACTCCGGAGGAGATGGCTGAGGTGGAGGAGGAAGTAAGACGCTTTATCCGTGCGGTAGGTTTCCAGCAGGGAGGCATCAATGTGGAGGCACGCATCTCAAAGCGCGACGGCCGCCCTTACCTGATTGAGACCGGGGCCCGCAATGGCGGAAACTTCACACCAATCATCATAGGGCAGTCTACAGGATATGACTTCATCGACGCTGCCCTCGACGCCGCCCTCGGACTTGAGTATCATGAACAGCAATCCCACACCCCCGATCCAACGGCTTACCTTATCATGCACTCCCGCCGTGACGGAATCCTTAAATCCATAAACGTTTCCCCTGCGCTTGAGAATCTCACCTTCGCCCGCTATGACTATCTGAAGCCGGGAGATGAAGTCCGTTCATTCAAAGGTGCCAATGTGGCAATAGGCGTCCTTCTGACAAGCTTCCCGGATGTGGCCACCATGGAGCGGATGGTGGAGGGGATGGACAACGAGATAAAGATAGAACTGAAATAAACTTCTGTTTGCCGGAGTTCCGGAATAATTGCGGAGCCGGGCATCCAAATGAAAATAAAGAGACATTATGGCGTCTGAAGAGATAGGAGGATACTTTGAGTTGGAATTACCCCGGGGGAATGGGGACTTTCCACATTCGGATGGGATTCTCGTCAACAGCGGGTCTCATGCGTTCCGTCTGCTCCTCAGGGAATTGCAGCCAAAGCGGGTATGGTTGCCCGACTATACCTGCGACGTTATGGTCAAAGCGGCGGAAGCCGAGGGGATTGAAATAGGCGTGTATCCAATCAACAATCGTCTTGAGATAGCCGAAATGCCCGAAGCGGACCCCGAGAGGGAATTGATCGTGGTCAACGACTACTTCGGAGTGAAGGATTCATATGTGAGAAAGATTGTGGCAGAGCATCCCTACGGAATCGTCGCGGACTGCGCACAGGCCTTCATGTGTGAATTGCCCTCCTCTATTCCGGCAATCCGCAGCCCGAGAAAGTTTGTGGGCGTGCCAGATGGCGGTATCCTGAATTTTAATGGCTTGAAAAAAGAACTTCCGTCCGGCAGCAGCCGTCAACGATGTGAAAGCCTACTGACACGTCTTGAAGCCCCCGCATCACAGGGTTATGCGGCATTCAAGCAAGCCTCCGCATCAATACATTCCGAGGAGCTCACCGCTATGTCCCGGCTTACGCGACGCCTGCTGGAATCAATTGATTTCAGTAATGTCGCTGAGAGAAGACGTGATAATTTCCGCATTCTTTCCGAGGCACTCGGCAGTCGGAATCCTCTGACTCCCTTTATGGACCCTGAGCCGGAGATGCCCATGGTCTATCCCTTCATGACCGACAATCCCGAACTGCGCCGAAGACTGATAGAAAACAAAATATACGTGGCGCGTTATTGGCCCGAATATGGCGCTCCCCTTCCCGAAGGTTCAATCGCACCGCGTCTTGCCGACGAAATTCTGCCCCTCCCCATCGACCAGCGTTATGACTCCTCCGACATGCGGCGCATACTCGACATCCTCGCATATTGATTGCCTCTGTAGGGGTGAAGCCGCGAATATATTGTGAAGTCTCAAAAGTTTTCCTAACTTTGCAGTTCAGAGTCACGGCTACCGTATAAGCCTTCCGCCATCCACAGGCATTCTAACCTGAACAACCCCAACCCATATGGAAAAAATGCTCATGTTGGGCACGAGCCTCAACAGTATTGAAATGATAGAGTATGCCAAAAGCCAGGGCATACACACCATCGTCACCGATTATCTTCCCCCCGAGAAATCGAGGGCGAAGCTCGTGGCCGACGAATACTGGATGCTCAACACCGGCGAACTCGACGCACTTGAGCAGAAATGCCGGGAGGAGGGAGTCAGCTGCGTGGTGTGCGGCATCAGCGAGTTCAATCTTGAGATGGCCATGGAACTCTGCAAACGTCTTGGTCTTCACAACTATTGCACTCCGGAGGCGTGGAGCTACTCTCGCGACAAGGAGAAATTCAAGACCCTCTGCAAACGTATCGGCGCACCCGTAGCCACCGACTATCATGTCAGCAATCCTCCCACAGAAGAGGAAGTCGACGCCATTGAATTTCCGGTGGTAGTGAAGCCAGTAGACCTCAGCGGCAACCGTGGCATATCTTATTGTCACAACAAAGAGGAGCTGCTCGAGGCCATCAGCTATGCCCGGAGCTGCTCCAAGAATCCCAAGCTCGTCATAGAACGCATGCTCAAGGGGCGCGAATGGTACAGCTACTATGCCCTCGCCGAAGGGGAAGTGCGGCTCATTGGCCTCAATGCCATGATATCCGAACCCGGAGAACTTAAGAACCTATATTCTCTGACCACAACCGTGACCGACATGACGGCGCGCTTCATAAGCGAAATAAATCCAAAGATTGAAGAAGTGCTCCGGGCAATCGGCTGCCGCGAGGGGATTGCGTGGGTGCAGGTGATGCTCGATGAGGATGATCATTTCTACATCATTGAGATGGGCTACCGTCTGCCCGGCGACCTTCCCCATATGCAATACGCCGACATGTTCGGCTTCGACTCGCTCCGTTGGATTGTGGACTATCATCGTGGCCTGCCTCATTCCAAGGATGATCTTCCTCCCGTCCTCACCCCTACACCGCATGGCTACGGCTGCTCATATTCCCTATGGACCAACAAGGAGGGAACCCTCCAAAGTTTTGAGGGACTGGAAGCACTGCTCGCCGGAGGCGAATTTAAATTCCTGACCCTCTATCAGCCCGGCGACCATTTCGCCTGGCATCGTCCTGTGGGCGTGCTGGTGTTCACCGGCAAGAGTGTGGAGGAGATATGTGATAAAATAAAGACCGTCAACTCTTCGCTGCGGGTGCTCGACACTGCTGGCGACGACGTCATGATAAAATTCACCGACTTCCCCTTCCTCAAGGATATCGCCCGCAAAGGTCAAGAGGAAGCCGCAGCAGTAGACAACACCGCTAAGAAATGAAATCCGGACTTGACCACAAGCGTTTCTGGCCCTCATTCCTGATTTTGGTGGCTGTCTGCATAGTGCTCTATTGGAACATAGACGCTGTGCAGGCTCAGGTCAGCACAATCTATAAAGGAGTGATCGACTATTTCGGGTGGCTCTTTATCGTGGTGGATACGCTTTGCCTCGGCGTATCGCTATATTTCATTTTCGGACCCTACCGCAATGTGCGGTTGGGAGGAGCTGACGCACGGCCTGACTACAGCACCTTCTCCTGGGCCGCCATGATCTTCACATCGAGCTGCGGAGCATGGCTTCTCGTCTACGGTTTCCTCGAACCTATTTACATCCTCAAGAGTCCCCCATTCCAGATTGAGCCGCTCTCGCCCCAGGCCTTTGAATATGCGCAGACTTACGCGCATTTCCATTGGGGACCGAGCGCATGGGCTCTCTACGTGCCAGTGACAGTGGCCATCGGCTATCAGCTTTACAACCTCAAGAAACCCAACAATAGGATCAGTCTTGCCGTGAGTCCTGTGTTCGGCAATTCTCCCAATTCCACTCTCAGTCTTTTCATCGACCTTGTTGCAATCTTCGGAGCCATCATCTCCCCCGTGATTTCAATCGGCACGGGAATGCCTGTCATCACCGTGATGATTCAGGATTTCTTCGGCATTGCCCCCGGGCATGAGACGATGATACAGGTATGGGTGCTGATCGCATGGGCTGTCATCTTCACCCTCAGCGTCTTCCTCGGAATGCGTAAGGGCATACGCATCTTCAGCAACGCCAATGCCGTGCTTGGCTTCATCTTCATGATAGCTGTAGGCATCGCTGCCGGAGTGGTGTATATCCTTGAATCAGAGACCAACGTCGGCGGACTCCTTCTCTCGCAGTTCCCAAGGATGCAGACCTACACCGACCCCTACGGCGGAGGAGAGTTCGTGAAGGGATGGACGGCCAGTTACTGGGGCTGCTATATGGTTTATATGGCCCTGATGGGAGTATTCAACGCTAAGATTTCGCGCGGGCGCACACTGCGACAGGTGGCTTTCGGCCAGTTAGTGCTCTGCAGCCTCGGGTGCTGGGTGGCGATGGCCACACTGGGCAATTACGCCCTGGAACTGCAGCAGACGGGAGCCGCCGACATCGCCGGCATCCTCGATGCTTCGGGCGAAGCCGGAGCGGTGCTTGAGATTGTGCATCATCTCCCGGCCTCGAAATTCTTCATGGGGGCCCTCATTGTGCTCTGTGTGATATTCCTATGCACAACGATGGACTCCTCCACAATCGCTGTGGCCGAAATGACCACCGATGGCAATACCTCTTCCGGAGCCACACGCATGACCCGCCTCATATGGGCGGGAATAGCCTGCTTGCTTACCTTCATCCTCCTCAGCGTGGGCGGCTACAAGAGCGTTCGCCTCATGTGCCTCCTGATGGGACTGCCGCTCGGAATCCTGGCCATTTTCATAGTGTGGTCGGCCCTGCGACTGCTTCGACGCAACGAGAACACGAATTGACACTGACAGTAAACAACAAACAGTTAAGAACAGTAAAGCTGCCTCATGATATATTTCATAATAATCTTCACCATCTTCATCCTCATCTTCCGATATGACTACTGCCGGAAGCAGGGGGGACGCACATTCTGGTATATCGCCCTCTTTGTGGCCCTCGTGGTTGTGGCCGGACTAAGATACCGTATAGGCACAGACTCCGTAAGGTATGAGACCTACTACAAGAGTATGCCCGTGCTGTGGGAACTGTCTATGAAATACTTTGAGAAAACGAGGTTTGAGCCCGGCTTTGTCATCCTCATGTCGGCCTGCAGGTCGGTGACCCAGGATTTCATTCTGTTCCAGTTCGTACACGCCATCATCATCAATTCGGCAGTATTCTTACTCTTCTGGCGCAATTCGCGCAATCCCTTCACGGGCATCCTCTTCTACTGCTTCATGAGTTACATGGCTCTCAATACGGAAGTGCTTCGGGAAGCACTAGCAGTGGCCGTTTTCCTCTTCTCCTGGCCTTTCTTCAAGCGTAATAATTTCCTCGTCTACTACGCCTTGATTCTGCTCGCCATATCATTCCATCTGGGGGCAAGCGTCTGCCTGCTCTGTCCACTGTTCGTGCTTCCCGGTCTCGGCTATTTCTTCAAGCTCGGCAAACGCACAATATTCATCTGCGCAGCAATCCTGATAGTGGGTTTCGCCATCAACAAATTATTCTTCAACTATGTGAAACTCTTCACATTCTCGGCCACCCTCATGGACCGAGCCACAGCCTACGCCCAGGATGAGCTTGGCGACTCCACCTACAACATAATGGGTGTGCTCGGAAGCGTCGTGAAGCGTATCCTCTATCCCGTGCTCGCCATATATTTCCTGCGTAAAGACAGATTGAGCCGTAATCAGAAGAACAATCTGAAGCATCTTGAAGCCCTCGCTCTATTCAGCATCTACATTGCCCTGATGACCATAGTCATCAACATCTTCCATCGTTTCAACAGCTATTTCCTCATCTTCACAGCCCTGCTCATAAGCAAGTGGATATTCACTCCGCTGAGAGTGAAGGGGAAACGCTATGTGTTGAGCTTCAAATACTGGTGCCTCATCCTTCTACCCTTCTTCATATTCACAGTCAAGGATGAGTTCGGCAGCGTAGGCGTCAGCGGGCGCCTGAAGACCTACATGACGTATTATCCCTACTCCTCGCGTCTCACGATGGAGGAAGACCGCAACCGTGAGGCCCTCTTCCGTTTCTACCGCTCCTGGTAAGGCGGCAATGCAAGTTTTCAGCCTTATCTGTTGCTCATCCGAAACTATTTGACTACCTTTGTGGAATTATTAGGAAAACATCCCCCGTCGAGGACTCTCCCTGAGTACGGAAGGACGTTAAAACGCCATGCCAGATGAAAGGAATTGTATTGGCCGGAGGCTCCGGCACGCGTTTGTATCCGATCACTAAAGGAGTCAGCAAGCAGCTGCTCCCGATCTATGACAAACCGATGGTCTACTACCCGATATCCACGCTTATGCTTGCCGGCATACGCGATATTCTTGTCATATCAACGCCTCAGGATCTCCCCGGATTCAAGCGTCTCCTGGGCGATGGCTCTGACTTCGGCGTCAATCTCCAATATGCTGAGCAACCCTCTCCCGACGGCCTGGCCCAGGCCTTCATCATCGGACGCGACTTCATCGGCGACGACTGCGCCTGCCTTGTACTCGGCGACAATATCTTTCATGGAGCCGGCTTCTCAACGCTGCTGAAGGATGCGGTGGAGAGCGCAGAGAAAGAGAACAAAGCCACTGTCTTCGGTTACTGGGTCGACGATCCGGAACGCTACGGTGTAGCCGAGTTCGACAGCGAAGGCCGATGCCTCTCAATCGAGGAGAAACCCAAGGACCCGAAATCCAATTACGCTGTGGTGGGACTATATTTTTATCCCAACAGCGTGGTGGATGTGGCAGCCTCCATCAAACCCTCCGCACGCGGCGAACTGGAGATCACCACTGTCAACCAGCATTACCTGGCGGAAGGCGACCTCAACGTCAAGACCTTCCCGAGAGGCTTCGCATGGCTCGACACCGGCACCCATGATTCCCTGGCCGATGCCTCGATATATGTGGAGGTGCTTGAGAAGCGTCAGGGCCTTAAGATCGCTTGCCTCGAAGGTATAGCCTACCGCAAAGGATGGATTTCCGAAGAGAAGATGCGCGAGATCGCTGCCCCTATGATAAAGAATCAATACGGGCAATATCTGCTCAAGGTCATCGACGAAGTGAAACGCACAGGCCGTCGCGCCTTCTGAGGCCCCCTCCCCTCTTTCCACAGAAATAATCAAGTACCTCTTCCCTCGTAATTACCTCTTCCCTCGTACTCATAAATAACCCATACGCAACAACACATATTTTTTCAAACGACTCTTCAATGGAGGTGATCAAGACTGAAATCGACGGACCCGTGATTCTGCGTCCGCGTGTCTTCGGCGATGCGAGAGGATATTTTTTTGAATCTTATTCCAAGCGGGAATTTGACCGCCTTGTCAGTCCTGTGGAGTTCGTGCAGGATAATGAAAGCTGCTCCTCCTATGGAGTGGTGCGCGGGCTGCATTTCCAGAAGGGTGAACACAGCCAGAGCAAGCTCGTAAGGGTAGTCAGGGGGAGGGTGCTCGATGTAGCCGTCGACATCCGTATCGGCTCGCCCACTTTCGGACGTCATATCGCAGTGGAGCTTTCGGAAGAAAACAAACTGATGCTTTTTGTGCCCCGAGGATTCGCACATGGTTTCTCGGTGCTCTCCGAATCGGCGGTATTTCAATATAAGTGCGACAATTATTATTGTCCTGAGTCGGAAGGTGCCATCGCCTGGAACGACCCGCAGCTCGACATCGACTGGCGTATTCCCGCCGCCGACGTCATCCTTTCCGAAAAAGACCGACATCATCCCCTGCTCTCCGACGCTTCCGGACTTTTCAACTTCGCCGATGACCTCTATTGCAATAGATTGCCTTCCGAGTCCGTTTAAAAAATATATCCCACTCACCAATCCGAGCATAAAATGTCAGACTTCAAACGCAACATTCTAATCACCGGAGGAGCCGGCTTCATCGGCAGCCATGTAGTAAGGCTTTTTGTCAATAAATACCCGGATTACCGCATCATATGCCTCGATAAGCTTACGTATGCCGGCAATCTCGCCAACCTTGCCGACATCGAGGATGCTCCGAACTATAAATTCGTGAAGGCTGACATCTGTGATTTTGAGGAGATGGAGCGCGTAATGGCAGAATATGACGTCGACGGAGTCATTCATCTGGCGGCCGAAAGCCATGTGGACCGCTCTATCGTCGACCCCTTCGTCTTCGCCCGCACCAACGTGATGGGCACTCTCTCACTACTTGAGGCTGCACGGCGCCAATGGGAGAAATCGCCTTCGGGCTTCGAGGGCAAACTCTTCTATCATATATCCACTGATGAAGTCTACGGCGCTCTCGAGCTTACCGACCCCGAAGGAATAGAATCCCCCTTCACCACCACCGCATCCTCCGACCATCACCATGCCTACGGACGCGAGTTCTTCCTCGAGACCACAAAATATAATCCCCACTCCCCTTATTCGGCTGCCAAGGCCTCAAGCGACCATTTTGTGAGGGCATATCACGACACCTACGGCATGCCCACACTCGTCACCAACTGCTCCAACAACTACGGGCCCTTCCAGTTTCCGGAAAAACTTATTCCTCTCTTCATCAACAACATACGCCACGGCAAACCCCTCCCCGTCTATGGCAAAGGGGAGAACGTGCGCGACTGGCTCTACGTCGAAGACCATGCCCGGGCCATCGACCTTATCTTCCACAAGGGGAAAGTGGCCGAGACCTACAATATCGGCGGATTCAATGAGTGGAAGAACATCGACCTCATCAAAGTCATCATCCGCACTGTCGACAAGATGCTCGGCAATCCGGAAGGAACAAGCGAGAGCCTTATCACTTACGTGACCGACCGTAAAGGCCACGACATGCGCTATGCCATTGACTCGCGCAAGCTTCAGAAGGAACTTGGCTGGGAACCCTCCCTGCAGTTTGAGGAAGGGATAGAAAAGACAGTCAGATGGTATCTCGAGAATCAGCAGTGGATGGACCGCATCACCTCCGGCGACTACCAGAAATATTACGAAGAAATGTATTCCGGACGCTGAAAGGATGACTCAGATGGTCAAAGATAATGACACCCCCCTCGTAATAGTGAAATGTCTGGTCTATAACCAGGCCCGATTCATAGGCAGGATGCTTGAAGGAATAGTAAGCCAACAGACTGATTTTCCCTTCAAGGCTCTTGTGCATGATGATTGCTCCACAGATAATACCGCTGAGATAATAGCCGACTATGCCCGGCGTTATCCCGACATTATCGTGCCTATGTATGAGGAGGAGAACCAATGGTCGAAGCCCGGAGAAGTACTTTGCTACAAGGTGAATGATGCCTTGGCGCAGTATGACGCCAAGTATATGGCTTTCTGTGAGGGCGACGATTATTGGGACAGCCCCCATAAGCTGCAGAAACAGGTGGATTATATGGAGGCTCATCCGGATTGCGGCATGGTCTATTCCAGAGTGCGCCGTTATGATGAGACAAAGGGCGACTTCCGCGACGTATGGGGAGGCCCCACGGAGAACTTTACCGACCTGCTGGCCTCCAGCACCATCCCGACACCAGGCGCCATGGTGAGGATGGATCTCTGGCGGGAGCTGCAGGAAGAAGTCGATCCCTACGGCCATGGCTGGCTCATGGGCGATTATCCCATGTGGCTCTTCATGGCCGCCAAAAGTAAGATTCATTTCATGGAGGAGCCTTTGGCAGTCTACCGCATTCAGTCGGAATCCGCCTGCCGCTCAAGAAGCCTCCGCAAGACTTATGATTTCCGCAAAAGCTTCTTTGAAATATCCGACTACATGAGGGAGAAGTATCTCCCCTCGATCTCTCCCGAACAGGCCGACCGCATCTCTGAAGCCAAATTCCATGAGATGCTCGTGCCGGCTTTCCTTCTGAATGAGAAGGACTTGATTGAGGAAGCGCGCAGCTATTTCCGCTCTCATCCTAAAGGATTGAAACAGCGTCTTGTGCTGGATTTTCCCCTTATCGGCAGGCCGCTGCTTCGCTGGAAATATAAACGCGACAACATGACTCTTGACTGATCCTAATTAACGTTCTACTGACATGGCAGAAAAGGAAAGAATCTCTATTGCGTTGGCTACGTATAACGGTGAGAAATACATACGTGCCCAGATGGATTCGCTGCTCGCACAGGAAGTACCCTTCGACGAGCTGATCATCTGTGACGACAGGAGCACGGATTCCACGGTTGAAATCCTTCGGGAATATGCGGCGGCCGATGAGCGTATCAAACTGGAAGTCAATGAGCATAACCTCGGGTTCAGACGTAATTTTGAGAAGGCCATCCGCCTCTGTGACGGCGATCTTATCGCCCTCTGCGACCAGGATGACATCTGGCTGCCTGATCATCTGAAGATTCTGTCGGAAGGCATAGGCAGCAATCTGCTGATTGCCGGAGCCTCACTCCTTGCCGACAGCAGTGGCTCTCCTACAGGAGGCACACTTACTGAAATAAAGAATTTCGAGACCCGTAATCCCTCGCAGGAGCAGATGTTCAAATTCGTGATGTATTATCAGAATCCCTTCCAGGGAGCGGCCATGATGATGCGCCGTGAATTCCGGGCGTACGCCTTGCCGGTGCCGGCATTGGTGGCTTACCATGATGTTTGGTTCGTACATGTGGCCACACTGCTGGGCGAATTTCGTTTTGTGGATGTGCCCGTCACTCTCTATCGCCTCCACGGAGGCAACACGAGCGGCATCCACCGCCGCACCCCGCGACTGCGGACCCTTGCCGGCCATCTGCTGCGCAGCCGTCTTGACACCAACCGCCGGGAAGTGGCCCAGGCCCTACGCGAACGTGCCCGAGTATTCTCACCGGAAGCACTCCGGCTCCTCGAGGAAGCCTGCGCCTACCACAGCAACCGTTCGCTCGGCCGACGCCTCAGCAATCTCATCTTCGAACTTAAAAACTATGGAATGATCTATGGCAAAGAGTGACTATTCCTCCTCAATGGCCTCCGCTTCCGAATTCCGACAGCCTGACGTGGCCGTCATCTTTGCCGGAGGGTCGGGCCGACGCATGAACCGCGATGGCAAACCGAAGCAATTCCTCGAACTCAAAGGGAAACCAATCATCATATATACTCTCGAACTTTTTGAGAATCATCCGGATATAGAGGGAATAGTGGTGGTATGCCTCGAAGCGTGGATTCCGGAGCTGGAACGTCTGCTCAAGAAATATGACATCAGGAAGGTGAGGCGCATAGTGCCGGGAGGAGAGACGGGACAGGACTCCATCTTCAATGGCCTGACAGCTGCGGAGGAACTCTACGGTCCGGACGCAACTGTCCTGATTCACGACGGAGTGCGTCCCCTCATTAAGGAGCAGACCATCACCGACAATATAGAGAAAGTGCGTCAGACGGGAAGCTGCATCACTTGCGTTCCCACTACTGAGACTTTCGTCGTCAGCCGTGAGGATGGACTCTTCGAGATTCCGGAACGCAAGGATTCCCTCATAGCCCGTGCTCCGCAGAGCTTCCGCCTCAACGACATCATCTCGGCTCACCGTAAGGCACTTGAAGAAGGACGCCACGATTTCATCGACTCCTGCTCTATGATGAACCATTACGGCTACAGACTCTCCACAATCATCGGACCGGTGGAGAATATAAAGATCACTACGCCGATGGATTATTTCGTGTTCCGCACGATGGTCGACGTCAAGGAGGTGCAGCAGGTGTTCGGCTTCTGAAATCTACCATAAACGAGCATTGCCCTTTCAAGGCCTTGAAAGACATTGTTTCAATTCACATTTTCTTACAATATTCCTCATTACTAACAATATTCCTCATTGACATATGGGCGTAGTACTCAATGACATAGTAAAGGATGATATAGCTTCCATCATCCGCCGGGCTGACTTTTCAGGATTTGCAGGCAAGAGTGTGCTGATAACGGGTGCCAACGGTCATATCGCATCTTATCTCGCCCTGACTTTTGCTGAGGCTATCGCCGGCGGCCATGTGCAGATGCGGCTCTCACTCCTGTCGCGGAACGCCGCCAACCTGGAGGCTACATTCGGGGAATATATACGCCGGGGTATCGCAGATGCAATCATACAGGATGTGGTGGCTCCCCTGCCTGAAGGATTGGAATTTGATTATGTGTTTCATTTCGCCGGAAATGCCTCGCCTCATTTCATAGCCACAGATCCGGTCGGCATTCTGCGCGCCAATATCGAGGGAGCTTTCAATATGGCGGAACTCTGCAGGAGAAAGGAGGGTTCAAAACTGATATTTGCCTCCACACGCGAAGTCTACGGCAAGAATACAGAGGAGGACACACTCACAGAAACATCATTTGGCTCCATTGATCCGCTTGATCCCCGCTCATGCTATCCTGAGAGCAAGCGTGCGGGAGAAAGTATCATCGAAGCCTTCCATAAGCAATATTGCGTGCGGTATTGCATAGCGAGGATAGCCCATGTCTATGGCCCGGGGATGAAGCTGGCCGGCGATGGACGCGTGATGTCGGACTTCCTCAACAATGCACTTAATGGAGAGCCGATCCGTCTCAATTCCGACGGCACAGCCTTGCGCTCCTTCTGCTATGTGACCGATGCGGTGACTGCCCTGCTGAAAATCGCTGCTTTGCCCGAGGATGCGGGAGTCTACAACCTCGCCAATGAGACGGAGGAGATAAGCGTCGGCAATCTCGCAAGGCTCATCGGCAGGATGGCCGGAAATCTGGAAGTGAGCATGCGACTGCCGGACCCTGAGACAGCCGGACTGTATTGCGCCTACAGACGCAAAGGACTCGACTGCTCGCGCCTCACTCAGCTCGGATGGCAGCCTGAAGTGACGCTGGAGCAAGGAATATCGCGCACAATGCGGGGAAGTTGAAATCTTTTTATTAATTTTGCATTTTGACAGCCATATGACTGCGTCTCCATGTCTCGACAGGCGTGGAGACAGTCTTCATTTGTGGTGAAACGGGCCTCAGGGTCCGTAAGGATTTCTCCGCATTCATATGAAAGATTATATCAAGGCACTTGCGGTGCTCTCCATACGTTTTCTCCTGCGTCTGGGATTCATCCTCCCCGTAAGGAAAAAAAGAATCCTCTTTTCGGCCGGCGAAGGGAGGCAATTTTCGTGTAATCCCAAATATATTTTTGAGGATCTCTATAAGTCGGCCCACAATCATTTCTTTGAATTTATATGGGTGCTCAATGATCCGCAAAAACTCCCGGCCGAATATCGCGGGAAGGTGAAGACGGTGAAGTTCCTCTCGTTGAAACATATCCTGGCATTGCTGACTTCGGGCACTATCGTCAGCAACCTCGGCATCGAGCCCATCCTTCCAAAACGCCGGAGCCAGACCTTCATCAACACTTGGCATGGCGGCGGTGCCTATAAGGTTGTCTCCTCCGACATGGGGATGTACAGCCCGGCCCAAAGATATTACGCCCGGCTCATGAGGGACCTCAGAAGCAAATCCACTGATATCTTTCTCTCCAGCTGCCGAAGATTCACGGAAGTCTCCGCACGCGATTTCAATATCGGGGAGGAGAAGTTCGTGGCCACCGGTTTGCCCCGCAACGACAGATTCTTCTCCGAAACCCCTGCTGAGCGGGAAAACCATCGAAAAGATTTCATGAAGAGATATGGCATTCCTGAAGAAAACATGCTTGTGTTGTATGCGCCTACATTCCGGGGCAACCATCATTCGCAGAGTGACATCGACAACCAGGTGTGCTGCAAGGAAGTGGCCGAGGCAATCTCCCAAAGATTCGGTCGACCGGTGAGTTTCCTTTTCCGCAGCCATATCTCGAAGGAGTCTCCCCTTTCTGCCTCCTCACAAACAGGACTGAGTATCATCGACATGACTTCCTATCCCGACATGCAGGATCTTCTCGACTACGCCGATGTGCTCATCACCGACTATTCCTCCTCGATATGGGACTATAGCCTCACCGGCAAACCTGCTTTCCTTTTCACTCCTGACCTTGCCGCCTATCTCGCCGACCGCGGCTTCTACACCCCCATTGAAAGATGGCCTTTCACTTACGCCGAATCTGTGGAGCAACTCTGCGGGCGTATCCGCGAATTTTCCGAAAAGGATTGCAAAGCCAGGATCGAACGCCATTGGAAGGAGCTGGGCTCTTATGAGGAGGGCAAAGCCACAGAGAGCGTAAGCGACATTATCCTCAATCGATTGTAATATGAGACAGATGAAGCAAAGCATTGGCCCTTACCTGATCGTTTCTCTTCAATAACACTTTTTTGAGTCAAATGAAAAAAATCAAGATACTCCATATCCAGGTCTTCCCGAAACTCTCCGGTGTGCAGAAAGTCTCGCTTGAGATTTTCAAGCGTCTGCCGGATTATTTTGACAAATATATCCTTTTCAGTGGAAGCACGGAATATGGAGACATCTCTGAATGTCAGAAAGCTTTTGAGGCCACGGGAGCCAAAGTAATTTTCTCCGATAAGCTCAAACGCGAGATTTCCCTCGACGACATGGCTGCCCTAAAGGAGATACGCGAGCTCTGTAAACGTGAGAAATTCGATATCGTACACACCAACTCCACAAAACCCGGCATCGTGGGCCGAATTGCCGCCACGCTTGCCGGCGTGCCGTTTGTGGTCCATACTATCCATGGCCTCGCCTTCCATAAATTCGTGAAGCCTCATAAGTGGGCTTTTTACTGGATGTGCGAGATGTTCGCCTCCCTTTTCTGCGACCGCATCACGATGGTCAACCGTTATTACATGCGCTATTTCAGATGGTGCAAACGAAAGATGGAGGTCATCTACAATGGTCTGAGATTCAAGGATTTTCCTCCTGCAAAAGCCGAACCGCGCACTGACGGACTCACGAGAATACTTTTCGTGGGGCGTCTTGACATTCCCAAGAATCCCATGTTTCTTATGGAAGTGGCCAAGCGGATTTGCGAGAAGTATCCGGATGTCACATTCACTCTCGTTGGCGATGGAGAATTCTATGAGGAATGCAAGGCCTTCAAGGAGGCCAACGGGCTTGACCGCGTGAGTCTGGAGGGATGGCAGAGCGATGTGCATAAATACTACAGTTCACACGATATCCTTGCCGTGCCCTCCATCTATGAAGCCTTCGGCCTCATCTTCCTGGAGGCAGGCTACTATTCGCTGCCTTCTGTGGCAACGAATGTGGAAGGTATCCCTGAAGTGATTGAGGATGGAAAGACGGGCCTGCTTTCCGCCCCCAAGGATGTGGAGAGCTTCCAGGCTAATCTCGAACGCCTCATCGAGTCGCCTGAACTCCGCGAAAAGATGGGAAGGGCTGCACGCGAACGCGTGACTACTCTCTTTGACTCTGACAAGATGGCGGCAAAATACATTGACCTCTACAAGGATGGAATAGCCAGACATATCGACAAGAAAAAATCATGAATCATAGACTCCTAAGACATTTCCCCTCTCTCTCCGGCTCCATGACAGGAGCTTTGTGCGTTGTCCTCCTTGCTCTCCTCCTGGCTTCGCCGGCTGCTGCCCAAGACCTGGCTCAGGCTCAGGCAAGAAGAGCCCGATACGTAAATCCTACCGGCGATCAATTCCCGATATGGGCATGGAAATGTTTCTTCCAGGACACTCTTCCTCCCGACAGCTGTTTCCAATATCTGAAGGATTCGGGATGCAACATCGGCATCCAGATCATCGATACCGACACTGCCATGATGGCCGACGTGCTCGACAAGGCCAAGGCCTACGACCTGAAGATGGTGTTCGGAAGCAGCGTCATCGGCAATATGAACCGTCTGCCGGCCACCGTCATGCGCCTGCGAGGACACTCCAATCTACTCGGATATTATATCTATGACGAACCCCCCGTAAGCAAATTCTCCCTTTGCCGCGAATATAAGGACCTTATACATCGTTATGACCCTTCTGCCCTCTGCTTCTACAATCTTGTGGCCTGCTGGGGCGACACGGGCAAGGAGGTGTGGGGCTTCGACAATATGAAGGCATATGCCGAGACCTTCGTGCGCGCCGTCGACCCTTATTTCCTTTCTGTCGATGTCTATCCTGTGCGCACCAATGGCGGACTGCATATCCTCAACCGCTTCTATGCCACCTATGAGGATCTCTCGGAGGTGAGCCGGCAGAGCGGTATCCCCTTCTGGGCCGTGATGGATGCAGTGGCTCTCGAGCCGATGCAATGGCCTGACGAGACAAATATGCGCTTTGCGGCTTTCGTAGCCTTGGGTTATGGCGCACAGTCTATAATCTGGTGGACCTACACATTCCCCAACACCAATGGTGAGGATTGGAAATCCGCCCCGATGATGCCCGGTAATCTACGCACCCCCATTTGGTATGACCTCCGCAGGGTAAATCAGGAAATCCAGGCCCTGCGCCACGTATTCCTTGGCTCCGAACTGCAAGGAGTATGGCACACGGGCAATAACCTTCCCTATGGCACCCGACCGCTCGGCGCAATGCCGGGTCCCTTCACCAACCTGTCGGCCGGTCCGCAAGGTGTGATGGTGAGTCATCTCTCCACTGATGGCCGCGACTATCTCGTAATAGTGAATCATGACGTGGCTTCAGGCCAGAACATCCAGCTCAACTGGCGCGGTGACGACGTAAGCCGCATACTCTCCGACGGCAATGAAAGTCCGGCCATTCCCGGCCGCTTCTCTCTCCAGCCCGGCGGCTACCTCATCTTCCGCTTCTGACTCCCCATTACCTCAACCTGACACTTCAGTCTGACATCTTGTCATAATGACATTATGACATCTTGACAATCAAGCTTGACATATTGACATTTTGTCATTATGACATCTTGACACTTTAGTTTGACATCTTGACATTATGACATAATGACATAATGACAAGCACCTCATTTTGACATAATGACATCTTGACATTTTGACATAATGACGGGGCACCTTCATATTGTCATCTTGACAGATAAAAAAACGAGCAGGCGGGAGCTTCAAAAGCTCCCGCCTGTTTGATTTTGTCGGGGTGAAAGGATTCGAACCTTCGACCCCCTGGTCCCAAACCAGGTGCGCTAACCGGACTGCGCTACACCCCGCACACTTCGCAAGCGACAGCCATCATCGCACCTCAGCCGTTGCGGCTCTCGCTTGCGGATGCAAAGTTAATGCTTTTTCCTCAGTCTTACAAATATTAGCAACTCTTACGAAGTTTTTTCTTCTATTTCTTGAAGATAGCCCTTCCTTTTCTTGAAGATAGCACTTTATTTCTGAAAGAGAATCCTTTATCTTACGAGTATTTTTTTCGCGGCATCCCCACTCTTGAGGATGTAGAGGCCGGCGGAAAGACCGATTGTGAAGGAGTTGGAGGTTGAGCGGGCTATGAGTTTGCCGTCTGTTCCATAAATCTCGATGACCCCGATCTCCGACTCGATATGGAGCTGGCGTCCTTCCTGATGGATATTGAGCATGGGAAGTTCCTCGGCCATAATGCCGTCGGCTGCCGTAATATCGCGGCTGCCGATGACCACGTACCCTCCGGCCGGCACTGTCACACTTCCGGCCGAAGCACTGAAGGTGGGCTCTGTGTCGTGACTCTTGGAGAAGATGGCGTAGGCGGAATTGTCTTTCTTGGCAAAGTTTACACTGAAGGTGAGCGATTCGCTGAGATTGGGATTTATGAGGGTGAAGAGTTCCTTATCTCCAGCCTTGGAGATGAGCGTACGCCCCTTTGCCCAGTCGGAAGCTGCGCATGCGGAAGTGAATGTGGCGGACTCGGCGAAGAGAGCCGGATTGCGACGGCGAAGCCAGAGAAGTTCCTTATAGGAATCATGCAGACCCACCCTGTCGGCATCGTTGAGATAGCTCCAAACCACCTTCTTCGGGTCGGTGTTGTTACCGCCGTTGGCATCCTTCGCATTCTGGCCGTCGCCGAGCTCGGAGAACTGCCAGATCATATGTGCGCCAGGAGCCATTATCATCTGTGCGGCGGCGCTGCCAAGACGGCGCATGGCCATCGAAGCGTCATTCTTCACTACGTAGACGCCCCATTGGCTCTGCTTATAGGCGAGCCGCTGCTCATCGTGACTCTCAAGGTAGCTGACAGTGGAACCCCAGGTGCGCGGTGCCAAGGGTGCGTAAAGGCCTCCCAAGCCGGAATCGCTGTCATAGCCCATGGCAAACTGACAACCGGCATTGTTCCAGTTCGACCAGTTGAGCTGCCCGTAGGCGGCCATCTCGTTCTCCTCCTTCTCTCCGGCAAGGTTCTCGTTGATGATGATCACATCCTCACGCACCTCCTGAGCTGCGAGCTGGAGTTCGCGCATGCGCTTCACACGCGAGGCGTTGTAGGCATTGGTGGCGGCATCGCCGGAGTTGGCGTAGGAGTCATTGTCACCAAGACCCTTCACCAAGTCGAAACGGAATCCATCGACTTTATATTCCTCCAGCCAATAGCGGAGCACATCCTTGAACTGCGTCTGCACAAGGGGGAAACCCTGGTTCCAGTCGTTGAGGACGCTGTAGGCATGAGGGGCAGAAGCGTTGAAGAATGGATTCTGCCCCACCTCATACATCTGATACCAAGGATGCTGCCAATCCGTCTGGTTGAACACCATGTCGAGTATCACAGCAATGCCGCGTGAGTGGCAGGCATCGATGAATGTCTTATAGTCGTCGGGAGTGCCGTAAGCCTTGTCGGGAGCGAAATAGAAGTTGGGATTGTAGCCCCACGATATGTTTCCGTTGAATTCGTTGATGGGGAGCAGTTCGATGGCGTTTACGCCGAGCCATTGCAGATAGTCGAGGTGTCCCATAGCCTGACGCACAGTGCCATTGCCGAGAGCCTGACCTTCCGTGCCGGTGAAGTCACGCAGTAGAAGCTCATAGATGAGCAGATCGGAATTGGCCGGACGCTTGAAGCCTTCGGAAGCCTTCCATGCAAAATCGTTGATATTCTCCTGATAAACTGCCAGAGATACCTCCGGCACTTTTCCGGTGGGGAAAGCAGGGAGCCCGGGATAGACTGAAGGAGAGATGTATTTATCGTTCCAGGGGTCAAGCACAAGGCGGGCGTAAGGGTCGCCGACGTTTATGTCATAATCCACAATATAGTAATAGGGATATTGCTTGTCGGCGGCAAGTCCGGAGATATTGGTCCAGAAATAACGCACACCATCCTTTTCGTCATATTTCATCACCTGCGACTCCACGGGCTGATAATCATTCCATGAACCCACGAGGAACACACTGTTCTTGGCAGGAGCTGCCAGACAGAACGTCACAGTGCCATCGGCATTGCGACGCGTACCCATGACGGGGGTTCCACCGGGATAAGCTGCCTGAGCTGAGGGAGGAAGGTAAGAGAGGGTCATGGACTCGGAGGCTGTCAGGCCGGCTGCATTCTTGGCTTCCGCCTTCACAGTGTAAGTGCCATAAGACGCGAATTTATAGTCGGCGTTGAGTTCCTTTGCCGAAGAAGCGGTGGCAATCTGCTTTCCATCCACGGAGATTGTAAGGGTCGCCTCCTCGGTGCATCCCATTGAGAATCCCACCGTAGTGTTTAGCGGCGAAATCAGGTTACCGCTGAGGGTACTCTCAAGCGAGACCTGCAGTCCCGACTGATAGACATTGACGAAGATATCCTTGTTGCCTTCAGCCTTTCCCTCCTTGGAGCAGTCGGCTGTGCGGAACACGAAGGCCAGTTGCTTGATGGTCTCCGCAGGATCCGTGATGCCGTAATAACGGCGGATATTGCCTATATAAAGCTTCCAGAGATTGGGACTCACATATTCGAGCTTATACTTTGGAGTATTCTCTCCCCAGTTAGGGGCATACTTCCAATCGGAACCCGATGAGGAATTGGATGTGATGACGCCCGTATGGGCATAGACCTCAGCAGAAGCGGGAAGGCCTTCCATACCCTTGTTGCCCTCATCGGCATGGAAAAATACTGTCACTCCCGAAGCGTCTTCCTGCAGCGGGGAAGGCTGGGTAGTGACCTGGGCACCGGCCGCGAACACGAGCATGGCAACCCAAAGAGCAAGTAAGTAACGTTTCATCATATTGTTTACAGAAGAATCAGTTGAAATTTCAAATCACTCTCAGTCCTCGTCGGGCACATAGGTCATCTCACGCATCTCGCCATATTCCTCCCACCCGGCATCCTCAGCTGCCTCAATTTCGAGAGGCATGGAGTCGAGTGGCTCGAGAGCTTTGTTGAATACGAGTGAGAATATCTTGAGGTTCTTTGTGTAGAAGACCCAGTCTCGCCTTCCGTCGCCGGTATATATGCCGGTCATCACCCCTACCTTATCCTTTGAGAAGGCCGACTGGAGCGCATCGGTGGCCTGCTCCATAAGCTGGGCGTCGGCGTCCTCCGGCATACCGTCAGGAAGGGCATTATAGCGCCAAGTGACATCTATGCGGTAGATATACTTGCCGCTATCGCGGAATTTGCCTATATCGTCACGTCCGGAGACGATCACAGTCTTTCCTCCCTCACCATCCGCAGGATAGCTCCACCATTTTTCCATAGTTCAGTTTCTTTGTGTTAGTCAAATTTCTCCTTCGACTTGGTTTCCTTCCTGAAAGTCAGTGGATTGTCACGAGGGTTGCGCCGAATCCATATTCACGGAAGGAGGCATCCTGAAGGTCAGCCTTCGGATACTCTTTCTTTAGGAGTGAGAGCACAGCCTTACGGAGCACACCCTCCCCCTTTCCATGGATGAACACGATCTTCTGACCGATGCGTCGGCAATGGGCCTTCATCACTTTCCTGACTTCATCGAGCTGACGTTCGAGCATCGCTGTGTTGTCCATCCCGGCAATGCTGTCGGTGAGTTCGCCGATATGAAGGTCCACTTCAATGAGCGGAAGGAGTTTTGTGGGGTTGTCAGCAGGATTCTTCTCCTTCTTTTTACCACCCCGTGAGTCCACACGATACTTTCCAGCCAATTCGGCCATTGCATCCTTCGTTGGGGCAGTCCGCGCTCCCATAGCCTCGGCGAGTGCGGAAGTGTCGACTTCGGTGGAGCGCACGGGTGCATCGTCGCTGACGATAGGAAATTCCAGCACAGGAGTGTCGAAGTATATGCCCGGACGGAAGCAGTGTAGTTTATGGAATTTCGTGAGGTCAAGACGTCGGGAGGCACTGACCGGCTGCTTAAGCGAGAATTCTTTGTCGCGCTTGAAGGCCACGGCCTGTATAGCCACACGCTCTATCTCACCGAGACTCTCATGAGTGTAGGAAGCGAGATCGATTAGCTCGTTGGGCGCCACTTCCCCCTGATATATCACCTTCCAACCATGGGCGCCATCCGTGCGACCGAGGAAGATGAAGGAGAGGAAATAATTGGAGTCGTTGACGAGCACTGCGCTGAAACGCGATGTCGACAGATTGCGCACGTCGGAAGGCTCGAAGGCGAGCACAATATTCATGCGGTCGCCATGCGCTGTCTCCTCCACGGGAAGGGATTCGGGATCCGGCACTACGGCCGGTGTCCGGGCTGGTGTTGATCCGGAGGGAACACGATCCTGACTTCGGCCGGCGTCGAAAGCCTTCTGGTCGAACATCATCTTCGGCCCGGAAGGAGAAGCCTCATGCCCGGCGGGGATCACCACCACAAGGTTCTTGATGAGCACGGGAGTCTCAAACCCATCCTCATCCACATAGGCCATCTGCCCTTCTATTCTCGTAACGCGGCCACCTCCCACTGAGTCGAGGTAGCGGACTGTATCTCCGGTCTTTATCATTGTTGTTTAGGCTTTAGGTTATAGGCTTTAGGCGTTAGTTGAGGAGACCTTCGCATGAGCCTATGGCTTTAGGTTTTGAGGAATGAGGAATTAGGAATTGGGAATTGAGGGGGTGGGGGTTATCTGGGCCTCAAATTCGTCGTCCACCTTCTTTTCGCGGGCTTCGTAGGCATCTACGATGCGCTGCACGAGCGGATGGCGCACGATGTCTTTCTTCTCATATTCGATTATCCCGATGCCGCTGACTCCGCGAAGGATTTTCAAGGCCTGCATCAGTCCGCTCTGCACGGAGCGGGGGAGGTCGATCTGCGTGGCGTCTCCCGTCACTATCATCTTGGCGTTGACACCGAGTCGGGTCAGAAACATCTTCATCTGATGCTTTGTCGTGTTCTGTGCCTCGTCGAGGATGATGACGGCATCATTGAGCGTACGTCCGCGCATGAAGGCGAGCGGTGCGATCTGGATAGTGTCGGATTCCATATATTCCTTGAGTTTCAAGGGGGGAATCATATCCTCGAGAGCATCGTAGAGCGGACGCAGGTAAGGGTCGATCTTATCCTTCATGTCGCCCGGCAGAAAACCGAGTTTCTCTCCCGCCTCAACAGCCGGACGCGAGAGTATTATACGCTTCACCTGCTTGTTCTTCAGGGCGGCGACAGCCAATGCGATGGCAATGTAGGTCTTGCCGGTGCCGGCGGGTCCGAGGGCGAAGGTCAGGTCGTTTTCGGCAAAGGATTTCACCATCTTTGCCTGGTTGGCATTGCGCGGGGCTATGGGACGTCCGCTCTGGCCGAAGATGATGACGCCGGTGTTGTCGACATTCTTAGGGGGTTCACCCTTGATGATGTCGATGATGACGTCTTCCGTAAGCTTGTTATATTTGGAGGCATATTCCTCCAGTTCCTTGATCTTATCCTGAAAGCGGGCGGTCTCCGACTCTTCGCCGATTACCTTGATTACGTTTCCCCGGGCCGCCATACGGAGCTTGGGGAAGAGATTCCGGATAAGGTTTATATTGCAGTTGTTGACCCCGTAGAAAGTCTGGGGGTCGATTCCATCTATGATTACTATTCGTTCGTTCATCTTTTGATTTTATGAGAGTGTCGCCGGACTCATATTGAGCGGCGACGGCTCCCTCCTTATGTCCGGCAGGGAGCAATATTGGGATTGACCATCAACCCACCGAACCCTCAAGTGTGATCTGAAGCAGTTTCTGGGCCTCCACGGCAAACTCCATGGGAAGCTTGTTCATCACTTCCTTGGCGTAGCCGTTGACGATCAGGGCCACGGCTTCTTCCGTCGGGATGCCGCGCTGGCGGCAATAGAAGAGCTGCTCTTCATTTATCTTTGAGGTGGTGGCTTCATGCTCCACGGTGGATGTGGAGTTGCGCACGTCGATGTACGGGAATGTATGGGCGCCGCAGAGGTCGCCCATCAGCAGGGAGTCACACTGGGTGAAATTGCGGCATTCGTCGGCTTTTTCAGCCACACGCACCAATCCTCGGTAGGAGTTCTGCGAGTGGCCGGCAGAAATACCCTTGCTGACGATGGTGCTTCGGGAATTGCGTCCGATGTGCACCATCTTGGTGCCTGTGTCGGCCTGCTGGAAATTGTTGGTGACAGCCACGGAGTAGAATTCCCCTACGCTCTCATCCCCCTTGAGG
>CAZPQD010000011.1:0-35174 GCA_964588625.1 uncultured Sangeribacter sp.
GTCGAATTATAGCTGGGGATCCACGACCTTTCCTATCCTCGAGGCCACATAATCCCAGGAGACGTCGCGCCAGGCCACGGGGGTGTCGCACGCGCCGATGATCTGTGCGAAACCTTTTTCCTCATCGCCATAAGGCTTCGGAATCACGAATGTGATGTCCATGTTGCCGTTGGCGTGCATACCCTTGGTGAGGCCATAGGAGGCGGTGCCGAGTCCGCCGAGGATATGCGGAGGGAACTCCCATCCGAACATTAATGCCTTCATCTTTTAGTTTTCTGCATTTTTATTGATAGCCTTCACATTGCGTAACGTGCGGAGAATCTCGCCGACATTCTTTGCCGTTGAGACTGCGCCGCGGCCTGTGTAAGGGGGATTGCCGTCATACATCTCAGAGAGGGAACCGATGCATCCCTCCACCATCTCATCCTCATAATAGATAAGCATGCGCTCTATGAAGCCGACGCCGCCAACTCCGAACACCTTGAAATAGGCATCGGCATAGAAGCCGAAGAGCCAGGGGCGTGCCGGGCCCTGATGCACAGCGCGCTCGCGTTCGAGCGGACCGCCGACATAGGTGGGTGTATAGGCCAGGGATTTCGGTGAGAGTGAACGCAGACCTTTCGGTGTCAGCAACTCGCGGGTGCAGAAGTCAAGCACCTTGCGACGCTGGCGGCGGTCGAGCGGTGAATATTCAAGACCGATGGCGATTGCCATGTTGGGTCTTACTTCCAGGTCAGTATAGTTGCCGTCCACGTAGTCATAGAGATAGCCATAATCGTTGAGGAAGGTGGAGATGAAGCTCTCCTTAACCTTTTCGGCAAGCTTGCCGATCTGCTCGCAATAGTCGTGGTGGCCTTCCTGATTCTCATAAAGCGTACGGAGGAAGCAGAGGGCGTTATACCACAGGGCATTGAACTCCAGGATATAGCCTGAGCGTGGAATGATGGGGCGGCCGTTGATCGAGGCGGAAAGCCATGTCACGGGACTCTGTCTGCCGTCGCTGCTCACAAGGCCATTATGACTCAGATTCAGGTTGGGCACTTTCCCCGAGCGGATATCCTCCACGAGGCGACGCACAGTCTCCCCGTATTTCTCCCGGCAGGCATCGCGTCCGTAAGAGCGGCGGTACTGCTGGATGGTCCAGATGGTCCATAGCGGGATGTCGGGAAGATCTATCTCAGTGATGGTGCGGTCCACGTATCCTTCGTCGAGATAGCGGCGCAGGGCCTTGATGAATGTGCCAAGTATCTTGTGATAGTCCTCCTCCCGGTCGATGGAGAGTGTGCACCCCGGAAGTCCAATGAGCTCGTCGCGGCTTCTAACATTATACCAGGGATAACCGGCCATCAGATACATTCCAGAATCATTCTTAAGATAGAACTGTTTGGCGGAATTCTTCAGGCAATTGTAGAAGGATGTGCGGCGTGTGCGCACCTTGAGCTCGGCTTCGTAAGTCTCGTCGAAGAGAGCGGGGTCGCACTCGAAGGTAGAGGCTGAGAAGATGATGCTCTCCCCTTTTTCGATGGGAAGCTCAAAATATCCCGGCACCCAGAGGTCTTCCTTATAGGGTATGCCGCGGTCGCGGTCCTTATAATATTCAAGACCCTTGTACCAATGACCGTCGGCCACCCACTTCACCTGCTTCGAAAACTGCATGTAAAGCTCCGGATAGCCATGATAGAGACAGGTGGAAATGCCGTTGGGCACATCGCGGGTCGCCTTGTTGATAACGGAGTTCTCCACACACAGGTCGTTGGCATTGCGGAATGCCAGGAAGGGACGGAACTGGAGTGTCGTGGGAGAATGGGCCTCCACGAGCGTGTACTTTATCAGGATACGGTTCTCATGCGAGATGAAGACCTTCTCCTTGGTGAGTATCACGCCGCCTACACGGTAAGTCATCGTGGGCACTGCCTCGCAGTTGAACTCACGGATATATTTGTGGCCGTTGGGACTGAAGATATTATCCCCATACTGGTGCAGTCCCAGGTTGAAGGGAGCGCCGTGCTGGATCACCGTCTCGTCAAGCGACGAGAGCAGTACGTGGGCCTTGTCGTCCATCTCCGGAATGGGAATCACCAGCAGGCCGTGCTGCTTACGCGTGTTGCAGCCGACGATCGACGTGCAATGGTAGGCACCCGACTTGTTGGTGCGGAGCATCTCCTTCGGAAGGCTCTGCTCCAGGTTTATCATGAGGCTCTTGTCAAATTTCAGATAACTCATTTATACTGGTGTAAAAGTAAACAGTGGTTCGGGAATGATTATTCTCTTATAATGTTAGGGAATGATTATTCTCTTTGGTATTAGTATCTTTAAATGATAACATATGGCGTAAAGAAATGTTTTTGAAAAAGGCGTAAAAATCAAGGCATAAAGTGAAGAAAAGAAAAAAAGGAGTAGTCGGCTGTTGCCAGCGGATTACTCCAAAATAGAAATATGTCAGCATCTGACCGATTATTCGTATTTTCCCATCAGTTCCTCCACCTCTTCCGGCGAGGGCAGCTCCATATCCTTTAGCAAATAGTCATCTTCCTTACAGTAGCTGTCGGCTATCAGGGAATCCACTTTTTTCAGGGTATCGGAGTATATTTCGGAGAAGCGGGGGATGAACTCGGAGTCGCCGAGATTGTCGAGTCGCCGGAAGAGCTCGCCAATGGACATATTGTCGAGCGAGATGGCGGGGGCCAGGCCGATGGAGTCCTTCGAAAGCATCACATAATAGATGAGTCCGGCTTCCTTCAGCCGGTGGGATATGCGGCTCACGATCCTGGTCGGCACGTCATAATCCATAGCCAGCTGAGTGCGCGTAAGGGGTTCTTTACCCGCCATGTAGTTGCGTACGATGGCCGCTGCCACCACAACGGATACTTTCCTCGTGTAGTTGGGCGCCACATTGTCGACATCTCCGAGGAAATTCAATGAGAATACGTTCTGCAGCGAATATGTGAGCACACATCCTGCAAGCAGTATCATCCATGAGAGCTGCACCCATATGAGGAGCAGGGGGAGGAAGGAGAAGGAGCCGTAGATGGCGTTGTATTTCGACACGTAAATCTGGCCATTGACGAAAAGGAGCTGAACGATAGTCACCAATATGGCGCTGACGGCTCCCGATATGGCGGCATATTTGAAATTCACTTTCGTATTCGGTATAAGGAAATAGGAAAGTGAGAAGGCGAGCCATGAAAGGAAGAGGGGGGCGAGCTCCAGACCTATGTTGATGAGCGGCGACAGGAAGGCAAGCCTCATGTCGTTCTGCAACACGGTGTTGACGAAGATCGACACACCGGCCGAGCAGACCATCAGCACCGGAATGATGAGACAGATGGCTATGTAGTCGGTCACTTTCTGATATATCGAGCGCGAACGCTTGATGTCCCATACGAAATTGAAGGCATCTTCAATGGATGAGAGCAAGGAGATGAGTGTCCAGAGCAACATCACGATGCCGATACCCACAAACACACCCTGCGAACTCTGGCTCAGATATTTGTCCACGAAGCCAAGGGCTGTCTCAAGTGCCCTGTGCTGGGAGGGAAGGAAGGAATATAGCTGTCCCTCGAGGAGTTTCTGGAATCCGAATCCCCGTCCGATGGCGAATAGCAAAGCGAGGGCGGGCACAATGGCGAGCACTGTGGAATAGGTCAGACTCATGGAACGGTTCTGAAGCCCGCGGTCCATGAAGGATCTTGCCGAGAGATTCAGCGTCTTTATAATCCCGATGCCGATGGTGCGCCGTGGATCACGCCAGACACCCGACCAGAGGTATCTGCCGAGGGCGACCGCCTTGGTGATGAGGCGTTGGATCTTGCCTTCCGGCTTCTTTTCCTTTGTGTTCATAATTGGGTGGAAATCTCAATTGGAGTAATTGGGTGGAAATCTCAATATTGGGTGGAAATCTCAATTGGAGTATTCTTAGCAATACGTGCAGTCATGGTCGTGGATAACGGTGTGCGGGAGAGGAAGAAAGGAATAATAAAAAACCCAAACCGGCAGAGGCGCTGTAAGCCGGGTTATGTAGCATGTCTGTTTCCTTTACAATCTTATGAAAAGAAATATCAATAAAATGCTAAAAGAAACAGGCTGCCGACAGTCATTTATCTACTCCGGCGGTTGCCCGCCGGCTCAAGCAGCCTACCCCCCGGCAATGGACGAGCAATCCTTAACTGCCGGTATACTTGGCCTTGCAACGCATAGGATGTGCGGCCTCCCATGTCGCCATGGGAGCCGGTGGGCTCTTACCCCGCCTTTTCACCCTTACCTCTCTCCTGACGGAGAAGAGGCGGTCGTTTTCTGTCACTTATCCCCGGAGTCGCCTCCGGCTTTCCGTTAGAAAGTATGCCGCTCTATGTTGCCCGGACTTTCCTCTTCACGCTCCCGGCGTGAAGCGACTGTCCGCGCCTCTGCCTTATTGAGTTTTTATCTTATTTTGTCCTTTTCTTTCATCTTCTTTCTTCTGAAGCTCACTCCAGACTCTTGGTCTCCTCTTCTGCCGAAGCTTTCCGGCGGGCCTCCTCGCGATCGATACGGCGGTTCTTGACGCTGCTTGACCCTACGGAAAGCAAGCCGTTAAGTCCGTAGACTGCGAGCGCTATGCCGGTGATGATGTTGGCCGCCTGACCTAACTTGGCCGGTCCTACAAAAATCACCACAAAACCGGCGGCTATCACAAGCCAGGGGATGATATACCACATGGCCGACATCGTGGCGCGCCGCTTGCCGGCGTAGATGAAGAGCACCTGAAGGAAACCCACAACCACCATCACGACACCGAAGGTATAGACAGCAGCTCCCACAAAGAATCCGGGCATGCAGAGAAGCCAGATTCCAAACGCAAGGCCCGCAATGCCTGCCACATACAGATACCATGGATGACTGACACCCGTGATGTCGGGCCGATTGCGCCTCACGAATGAGGAGATGAGCATATATCCGCTCGTCAGAAGCACGAGCACGCCTATCGTGACGACTATCCCTTGGTAGAGATGGTCGGAGCTGTTGGCCACTATCAGGATTATGCCGATGATCAGCGCAGCCAGATAGAGCACCGAAAAATTACTGTTCTTCATAGTTCCTTTATTTTTTAACTTTTATTTATATAAAGGAAGATGAAGCCCTTTTTGTTTAATCGGCACCCTCAATCAGCCTCCGAGGTTTGTGGGAGGGTGTTTTGTCTCACCCCTTCCCCCGGGAGAGGGAGGTGATGATCTCCACAATCTTCTCAGCGGGGAATCGGGAGGCATCGAGCGAGATGTCGTAATTGGAGGCCTCACCCCATCGCCGCCCGGTGAAATAATTGTAATAATCGGCGCGGTGGCGGTCCATGCGCCGGGCTATCTCAGCTGCCTCGCGTTCGTCGGCGGCGTCACCACGGGAGATGATGCGGCGTACCCTCTCCTCGAGCGGAGCGTGGATGAAGACACTCAGCAGATTGGGATTGTCACGCAGCACGTAGTCGGCCGTACGCCCTACGAATACGGAGTCCTTCTCCTGAGCCAAGGCACGGATCACGTCCGACTGTGCCTTGTATATTCCCTCGGAACTTAACGTCGTGGGGTTATACGTGTCGCTGATGCCATAGCCGAAATGCAGCAACGAACGCAGGGCCGAAGGCCTCCGCTCATCGCGCGCCGCAAAAAGTTCGGGCGAAAATCCGTGCCGCTGAGCACTCTCCGCAAGCAACTCGCGGTCGTAGTACTCATACCCGAGGGCATCGGCAATACGCCGGGCCAACAGGCGACCTCCGCTTCCGAACTCGCGGCCGATGACTATTACTCTCTTCTTATCCATACGTCTGCTGTCGGCAGCCAGATTGCTGCCACTCTGCAAAATTAATAAAATTTTTGGTTAAATAGTGTGCGGCAATGAATAAATGATTATATTTGCAGTTCAAATAAACATTCTTCCGCATATGGATGAAACATTTAAAACCTTGACCAACGACACCGACGGGATGGCCACTTACGAATGGATTGTCAACAATCCTGAAAAGTGCTGCTCTGAATCCATGGAGTTTCTGATCGAGAATCTGAAACGCTGCGACATTTCGGGACAGTTTCTGGCAAGCTCGGCGCGTTTTCTGAGCGCCATCGACCGTGAAGCTTACTCGCAATGGATTCCCCAGTTGGTGGAAGGAGTGATAGAAAAAGACCGCGAACACCGGTATATCGGTTCGCTTCTTGAGGCCGTATGGGGTGCCGACTATAAGGAGCGTGCCGAGCAACTTCGCGAATCCGACGATAATTTCCGGCGTATCTACAAGCGGCTCTTCAGCACCCGCCCGATTTGATTACCGGGGTGGCCAAGATGTCCTTTCCGACCTTCCGCCTCCCCTACCCTTCCTTTTTTACTACAGCAGATGAAAACAATCACTACTGCAGCCCTGCTCGCGCTGGCCGCCATGTCGTTCTCCCCGGACGCGGCCTCAGCTGCCCCCCAGGCTGCCGAATCCATTTCCACAAGCATGAAGACTCCACAGGAGACCGGCCCCATCGTCGACATACAGACCACGGCCGGCACTATCAAGGTGCGTCTCTTCGACGACACCCCGCGTCATCGCGACAATTTCCTAAAACTCGCCTCTGAAGGTTTCTATGACGGAGTGCTCTTCCATCGTGTCATCTCCGACTTCATGATCCAGACGGGCGACCCGGCCTCCAAGAATGCCGAACCGGGCACTCCCCTCGGAGCCGGCGACCCGGGCTATACCCTCGAGGCGGAAATCAACTATCCGCGACATTTCCATAAACGAGGAGCTTTGGCCGCTGCCCGCACTGCCGACCAGGTGAATCCTGAGCGCCGCAGCAGTGGCTCGCAGTTCTATATCGTCACCGGTCGCCCCGTCAATGCCCAGCAGCTCGACATTATGGCCCAGCGTGCAGCCGACCAGCAGAAGCAGGCTTACTTCCGCAACCTCTGCCTCAAGCACCGCGAAGAGATTGAGACTCTGCAGAAGGAGGGCGACAGTGAGAAACTCGAGGCCCTTCGCCAGCAGCTCATTGCCGAGACGGAGGAGAATGTGAAGCCCGTGGAACTCCCTGAAGAGATGAAGGCTGAATATGCTGCCGTCGGCGGCACTCCCCATCTCGACGGACAATACACTGTCTTCGGCGAAGTCGTGGAGGGTATGGACGTTGTCGACAAAATTGAGAAAGCCGCCACTGACTCCAACGACCGCCCTGTGGAAGACATCCGCATCATCTCGATGCAGGTGGAAAAGTAATCAAATCGAACAAATCACATCAACACCTATACCTGAATATAGATGAACGAGCTTGACAAGCAGGTTCCCGCCGAGGAACCCACCATCGAGGCCGCTGCCACTGAGGCATGCGAGGCCACCACACCCGATTCCGCAAACGCTTGCGTAGAAACCGAGTCTCCCGCCGAGGCCATCAGTGAGTTTACTGATGAGGCTGCCGCTGAAAACGCCTGTGCTGCCTGTGCAGTTGAAGGTGCCTGCGTGGAGACTGAGTCTCCCGCCGAGGCAATCAGCGAAGCCACCGACAGCATCGAGCAGAAAGCGGATTTACGCCGCTATCACTCCATGACCCGCGAACAACTCGTGCAGGCCCTTCGCGACATCCTTGAAGCCAACGAGATGACTGCCCATAAGGATGTGGCTGCCATCAAGCAGGCCTATTTCATCGTCAAGGAGAAGGAGAACAAGGCCCTCATGGAGAAACATGTGGAGGAGGGCAACGCTCCGGAGACGTTTGAGGCTCCGGCCGATGCCGAAGAGAATGAACTCAAGGAACTTCTCGCCGATTTCCGCGAACGCCGCAAGGCTTTCCTCGAAAAGGAGGAGAATGAGCGCAAGGAGAATCTGGAGGCTAAACGCAAAGTGCTCTCCGACCTGCGTGCCATCGCCGAGGATATCGACAACATCAACCTCAAATTCAGCGATTTCCAGAAACTACAGCAGGATTTCAAGAATATCGGCGAAGTGCCTCCCGGTGAGGAAAATGAACTCTGGCGCGAATATCAGGAAGTGACCGAGCTTTTCTATGACCGTCTGAAGATGAATAAGGAGCTGCGCGACCTCGACTTCCGCAAGAATCTCGAAGCCAAGCGCCGTCTCTGCGAGGAGGCCAAGACCCTTACCGAGGCTGAAGACCGCCTGGCTGCCTTCCGCCGCCTTCAGTCGATCCATGCCGAATGGCGCGAGATCGGTCCGGTGGCCCGCGAGTTCCGCGAGTCTCTCTGGGAGGAATTCAAGGCTGCCTCCACTCTCATCAACCGCCGCCATCAGGAGTTCTTCGAGGCTCGCAAGGCTGAGGAGAGGGCCAACGAGGAAGCCAAGATCAAACTATGTGAGGAGGCTGAGACTGTCAATATCGAGTCGATCGCCACTCCCAAGGCTTGGGATGAGGCCACGGCAAAGATTCTCGACATCCAGAAACGCTGGAAAGAGACGGGCATGGCCTCACGCAAGAGCAATACTGAACTCCTGCAGCGTTTCCGCCGCTTCTGCGATCTCTTCTTCGAGCGCAAGGCTGAGTTCTTCACGCGCCTCAAGGAGCAGCAGAGTCAGGCAGTAAGCCGCAAAAAGGATCTCGTTGCCCGCGCGGAAACGCTGGCCTCTGAAGAGAACCTCTCCAAGGCGGTGGAAGCCGTGAAGAAGATGCGTGTGGAATGGAAGGAATCCGGCCACGTAAGCTCACGTATCAGCGACACTCTCTGGGAGCGCTTCAACAAGGCTTGCGACGCTGTATTCGAGCGTCGTCGCGAAGCTGACGCCGGCCGACGCTCCGAAGAGGAAGCCAACCTCGCTGCCAAACGCGAGATAATCGAGAAGGTGAAGCAGATTCCCCTCGATGGCGACCGCAACAATGCCATCACTGAAGTGCGCGCCCTCCAGGATGAGTGGAGCCAGATCGGCTTCGTGCCTTTCCGCCAGAAGGAGAAAATCTATCAGGAGTATAAGGCTGCCTGTGATGCCGTCTATGACGCTTACAAGGGCCGCGAACGTCAGGAACGTGCCCGCAACTTTGAACGCCGCGTGAAGGAACTCAAGGGCGACGGCAACAAGCTCTTCTCCGAACGCGAACGCCTCCTGCGCGCCTACGACCAGAAGCGCGGTCAGCTCCAGACCTACGAGAACAACATGGGCTTCTTCAACGTCAAGACTTCCGCCGGCTCCTCCATGCTCAAGGAACTCGAGCGCAAGATCTCCCACATCAAGGAGGAGATGAAGGAGCTCGAGGATAAGATCAAGATGCTCGACGAATAAAACCCAGGGCAGACGCCCCGGAGGGATATCTCGGCAGGGCAGACGCCCCGGAGGGATATCTCGGCAGGGCAGACGCCCCGGAGGGGCGAGACTTCAGTTAACCGGGTACGAAGTGCCCGGAAAGACAACTACCTAAAAATCAACAAATAAAGGCTGATGCAAAAGCAAGCTTTTGCATCAGCCTTTATTTATATATTATCTCATATTTCCAGCTCCGGGCACTTCGTACCCGGTTTACCGAGGTTCAGCCCCTCCGGGGCTCGGTCACTGGCGGAGGGTGTGATGTTTTCTCTATTCTTGGGTCCGGGCACTTCGTACCCGGTTTACCGAGGTTCAGCCCCTCGGGGATCCTGCCTAATACAAAAGCAGCCAGACGAACGTCTGGCTGCTTTTATATACAGATCTTATTGATTAGCGAACTACGAGCTTAACGACTTTGACGTTGCCGTCCTCATCGAAGGCGCGGACGATGTAGAGACCGCTGAGTCCTTCGTTGGCTACGCGTGTGCCGTCGAGTGTGTAGATCTCTACGTTGCGGTCGTTGCCGTTGGCGTAGATGGTGCCGTCAGTTACGGTCACTACGATGTCGGCGTTGACTACATCGTCGGCGATCTCACGGGCGCCTGTTTTATCCTTCACACCTACATGGTGGATGATGTCGCCGGTGATGGCAATACCTGTGGCATTGTCGATGACAACGCAGGCGATGGAGATCTTGTCGTTCTGATGAGTCTCCTTGTCAGTATGGAAGAGTGCCGGAGGATTGATGGCAACCCAACCTGTGGTGGGCTCATCTACACGTGCATTTCCGGGAATCTTGCCATTCTCACCGTAGAAGGAAGAACCGGCAATGCCGCGGGCTACGTGATCAGTCTTGCAAGTCACCTCTGCCTGGCCGTACTCGCCGCCCTGGCCCCACTTGCCGTAGATAGGATCCGTCTGGTTGTAGAAGTAGTTGTGCTGTACGGAGGGTAGCTCATTCTCAAGAACCACGGTGAAGATATTGTAGTTGATGTTGTCCTTGTTCATGGCGAACTCAACATTATATTTCACCTCGTACTTCTCGCTTTCGAGGCAGTAGTCGGCCTCAAGGATCTCGATCTTGAGCTCTGCGGGAGTCTCAAGCTCGCGGCTTACGTAGTCAAACCAAGTCTGGTCGCGGTTGGCGGAAGCGAACTTGCTGCTGAACATCGGGGAGAGAGCCTCAGCGCCACGGTTCACCTTACCGGTGGGATAAGCGTTGAGCTGGAGGAAGCTCTCATATGCGGGGAATGCATAGATGTCGTTGTTGTGGACAGCCACGGGGATGAGCTGGCCGGGATATACGCTCTCGATGTATTCGAAGGCGAGGGGGCCCTGCGGACAGTTGCCGCACCACATACCTGTCACTTCCTCTACGAGCACCTTCTTCTTGAAGTCATACTTGAGGTTCTTGACAACGTCGGTCACTGTCTGCTTCTCACCGTCGACATTAAAGTCTACCGTGTACTTGTTCTCCTCACCGTAAGCAAGCTTCATGGGCTTGTTGAATGTGAAGGAGTAAGTATCATTCTTGGCAAGGTTTACGTCGGCTGTGAAAGTATCGGTGGAGCCGGTTGCAGGATTGTTGTAAGTAGCTGTGATCTTCTTGACAACATTGTTGCTCTTGTTGGTGACGAATGCCTTGACGGGCACTTCATCCTTCTCAACTACGGTAGACTCGGTGTTGAGACCTGTCACATAGTTGCCGGTGTATTCTACGAGTACATCGTCAACGAATACCATCGACTGGTTCTCGTTCTCATTAACGAATGCGATGTAGACCTTCTTGTCAAGGAACTGGTCGAGCTGAATCTTCTTCTCCTGCCAATCGCCGGCGAGTGTCTTCTCGCTTGCTCCGGGGAGTACGCGCTCGTCGAAGATTACGGTGCCTTCTTTCTTGATGCGGTTGATGAGGTCGGTGCTCATGGAGCCGTATTCATCCTCGCAAGGCCAAACATAAACCTTCAGCTTATCTTCCTTCTTGATGCTGTAGCCCTGGGTCTTGAAGGAGAGCCAGATCTCCTTGTTGTCAATGAGGATCTGGGGAGTCACCATCCAGTCGTCGCTCTTTCCGGCGGGAGAATACTGGGAGTGGGAAGCAGCACAGTAGTCGTTGCTGTCTTCGCTGTCCTTGATGGAGAAGTTCCAGGGGGTATTGTCGGCATCGAAACCGAGGTCGCCCATAGAAGCGATAGGAGTATTGTGGTCGCCCTCGTAGTTGAGCCACTTGTTGAGAGACTCGTTGGGATCGTTGAAGTCGTCGAAGAAACGCTTGTTGGGATCTTTACCGGATCCGCTTACGAAAGCACCGGCATATTCGAGTTCAAAAGCCTCGTTGGCACAGAAGCCTACAATGTCGGTCACGACACCTGCAGGAATCTTGAGTACATAGTCGGTTCCCTCCTTGAGCTTATAGTCGCTGGGGCTGTAGATCAAGAGTGACTTGCCGTTGACAGTGAAGTCAAGCTGAGTAATGGGGGTATCACTGCCCTTGGCATAGAGACCGCCGTAAATGCCGTTGACCTTTGCAAGCTCAGCGTTGAAGGTGACGACAGCGGGGTTGGTCATGTTGACCTCACGAACGGATGTGCCGCTCTCGGGAGAGTAAGCCACAGGAGTCACCGGGCCATCCTCACGACCCTTGTATTCAACCTTGATCTCGGGGTTCTTGCTTGTGGTGTTGGCCACATAGAAGAGACCCTCGGGAATTACAACTGTGTAAGTATCACCCTTGGCGAAGATCTGCTCGGGGAAGGTGATGACAAACATCTGGTTAGCATCGTTGACGGGAGTGATTGTGACGGATTCTGCCACACTCTTGCCATCCTTGTCGAGAATCTGAGCCTTGAGTGTCTCGCTTACGGAAGCGGGGTTGCTGAGGGCCAGGGTCAACGACTTGAAGTGAGCGAGCTCACTTCCCCATGCGGGAGCATACTGATAGTTGGAGAGTACGTTCACCTTGGAAGCCGACACCTGAAGAGGCTCGGGAACCATTACAGTATAACCGGCCTGACGGGGATAGGCATTGGCGGCAAGCACGAGGCCATCGTCGCTGATACCCATTGTGAAACCGGTGGCTGTCCAGCCGGTCAGTGCGCCGAAGTCAATTCCATACACCTGGTTGAGGATCATGTGAAGGTCAACGAGATGACCGTCAGACTCAACACAGAGTGAGGATACGGGATTGCTCACGGATGCACCAACAGCGTAGTAGAAACGGCCGGCGTTGTCGATAACGTCAACAGGACCGAGAGCCTTCGGGAAGGTCATCTCGCCGGTCTTCATGTTCTTGAGGAAGTTGCGGCCTACCACATACTGCTCGTCGTCGTCCATGTCAAAGCCCTGCATGTTGCCATAAAGCCAGTTGCCGTCGTTGCTCATCTTGGCGGAACGTGCATAGTAGGTCTTGCCGTCAGTCTCATCCACATAGGTAAGCCAGCTCCATTCCTTCTTCGCAAGGTCATAGAGGAAGCAGGCGTTGCCCCAGTTGCGGTTGTGGTCAATACCGCCGATTGCATATTTGCCGTCGGCAGAAACCTGGAAGATACGGATATTACCGTCTACGTCGCCGGCATCCTGATATTCCTGCCAGTCGCCGGGAAGCATGAGGCCGGCATTGAATACGTCCTCACGTGTGGGGTAGTTGTAGGAATTTACAACCTCGTACTCCTCGGTCTGTTCGTTCCATTCCCAGATGAGGGAGGTAAAGATTGACCATGCCTGGTGCACGATACCGATGAGTGTCTTTCCGTCGGGAGTACACATATCCACCTCGCCATTCCATTTGCGGAGCGAACGGGGAAGGGGAAGGAGATTCCAGTTGTGTGACTCGGCGTCATAATATGCAGGCTGGCCTACATAGGAGCCGAACACTTTCTTACCATCGTTGGTGATGTCGGCAGGCACAGCCTTTGCGCCGCCGGCGAGGTACTCATCGTTGACGGGCATTTCAACCATCTTTCCCTGCTGCACATCGATGATCGAGAGTCTTGCATCGGGCTCATCGTTGGAAGGATAAGTCCAGATAGCCCACCGTCCGTTGTCGGAAAGAGTCTGAATCCATCCGTCGGGAAGGTTGTAAGTGGTCAGCGTCGCGCCATTCTTCGACTCTGTCACTGCGAATGCAGAGAGAGCCGCCGGCAGTGCGAGACCCACAAGCCATTTGCTGAGATGTTTCATTTCTGAATAGATTAGTATTTTAAGTTATATTTTGAGTTGCAAACTGTTAGTTGAGTTTTCTTGTATCTTGTTGAGTTTTCTATATATCAAGCCGCCTGCAAATATCTATATTGAATATTAGCCTCGGGCTTTGGCCCCGGAATATGGTTGAACCTGGGGGAAACGCAACATTTGGGATTGGGATTTGAGTTTTGTCGGGATAGTTTCGGGTTTGGATCGTTGAGGAAAAGTTAAAGGCTCCTCCATCCTCCTTTTTTCTAACGGATGGAGGAGCCTTATATTATTTCCAAATTCTAATTTCAAGCTCCTTTCTTACGGAATTTTCAATTAGAGATGTATTGACTTATAATCTGGCTACCCCGATTATTTCACAACCACCTTGGCTGTCTTGCCGTCAACGCGAACAACGTACATTCCGGAGAGACCCTCGTTGGCTACACGACGGCCAGCGAGGTCATAAACCTCAACCTCACCTTCGGCTACCACGCGGCCACCCTCGATTGTGTAGACAGCCTCATCGCCGGCGATCACCTTCACGCCTGTGGAGGGATACTTCATGTTGAGTGTGAATTCGAATGTCTCCTCAGCGCCGCTGTCGCCCTCAGCCTCGATCTTAACAACCGCATAGGCATCAAGACTTTCGGGAACGGGGTTTGTGAAGTCGGTAGACATGAAGTAGCACTCGAGTACTCCCTCGGATAATGGCTTGAGCACCTGGGTCTGAGTCTCGGAAGCACCGGGCTTGATGGGGATACAGTTGCCGGGCATACCTCCTGCTACAGTCACACCGCAGAAGTTGATGGGAGCAGCCTCCACATCTTTTCCGGTATAAGTCACCTTGCTCTGGCCCTCGGGATTGGTCACTGTCACCATCAGGTTGGCAGTCTCCGAAACCTTGATAGTTGTCTCGGGCTTGAGTTCCCACATCAGCACGACACCATCAAACTCTGTCACGTCGAGATGGGAGGAAGCGACGGTCTCGCCGTTTGCCACGGGCTTGCCGTCAACAGACACTGTGAGGATCTGCGCCGATGCACCGAGGCAGAGTCCTCCGAGGAAGAGTGTTGTAAAGATTTTTTTCATCTGGTTAGTTTTTAGTTGTACAATTAAAAAACGTTTTTTCAGAATTTATTTGTGAGACTGAGAGGCGCGAGCCTCTCAGTCCCTATAACGGAGATTTTCGGGATATTATTACATTCCCGAAGTGGGAATCTTACTTATTGTTGAGCTTGATGGCCTGAGTCTTGCCGTCGAGAGTGACAGTGACTACGTAGATGCCTTCGGGAACGCTCACGCGGAGCACGTCCATATTCTCAACCACGAAGTTGCCGGCGAGGGCACCATTGATGGTGTAGACATTGACGATCATACCCTTGGTGAGGTTCTCAAGAACGATCTCGGAGTTCTGGCTGTAAGCGCGGAGCTTGAAGTCGGTGATGATCTCTGTTGCAGACTCGGGAGTGAAGAGCTTGCCGTCATACTCGTAAGTTGCCACGAGGCTTGCGTCAGCATCGAGAGCGGGAGTAGTGTAGACGTTGTTGGCTACGGAAGCAGTCACGTCAGCACCGTTGAACTCTACGCTGCCAACCTTCCAACCCTGGGCGGGAGCGAAGGTAACGGCTACTGTGGCGCCCTTGGCTACGTTGGTCACGGAAGTGGCGAAACCGGCGATCTCCTCAGTCAGGGCAACTGTTGCAGCGTTTGCAGCGGCACCCTTGATGTTGACGTTGAGGGCGGGGAAGGCCATGTCAGTGCCGGCGAGGAAGATGGAGTTCTTGGCGATGGTCAGAGTGTAGTCAACGCCTGCCTCGAGCTGGAGGGGCTTGCCATTGTTCATGAAGTCGGCGATCAGCATTGTCACACCATCCTTCTGAGCCTGGATGAGCTCATAGTTGCCAATCACAGCTTCTTCAGTGCGGAGAATCATCTTGGCGCTTGTGTTCTCACCGAAGTCAACGTCATTGTTGATGTAGACAACAACATAGGAGAGTTCGCTGAGCTCAGCACCGTCAGCAACGGATACACGGTCATATTCGGGAGTACCCTCGATGATGTATTCAATCTGCATCGGGCGGCTGGAAGAACCGGAGAACTGTGTGCCGAGTCCGAAAGCAGCGAAGGGGCAAACGAGATAGTACTTGCCGGGAGCAGTCACTTCCTGTTCGAGGTTGAATGTGATCTTCACGGAACCCTCATCAGAGATGTTCTCATCATTGGGATCAACCATCTGACCATTCTTGAGATATTTTCTCTCAGAGTTCATGTCAACACCGGTTACGAAAGCACCGCTGGCAGTAGTGATATAAGGTCTTTCAAGACCGCTGCCAAGCTGGATCTCCATACCGTCTTCAGCAACAGCTGTGAAGGAATAGATGCTTTTGACTGTGCCGGAAGCAGGTGTGATTGTAACTGCGGGGCAGCCGAGATGGCAGGCCCATGAGATTGCAAAGCAAGATCTTTCATCCGCAGCGGAGTTGCCTTTCACTACCTTGCCGTCGAGGTCCTTGGCCTTTACGATGACGCCAAGGTCGGCAGTCTCATTCTCAATTCTGGAAGCACCGAGAGTGAATGTCCATACAGTGCGGTCCTCGTTGCAAGTTACGTCGGTAAGAGGAGTGCTTCCGCCCATACCCTCATTATAGTCGATAGTTACGTCAACGGGCTGGGAGAATGTCAGACGGAACTGCTGGTTGGGATTGTAGATCTCAGTTCCTTCTTCAGGATAGATGTTTATGAGTTCTGCGGGAGAATAAACGAAAGCCTCAGTGCCACCCTTTACAGTAGTCTCAACTGTGCCCCAATCCTTGCGGCTGTCGGGAGCTACGTGAGTATCCTCGGCATCGAAGGTAATGGTATAAACAATACCCTTCTCGAGTTTGGTGTTGCCTGCGAGGTCTACCTGGAAACACTCGGATGTCTTGCGGCCATCGCCTACGTACATCTCGATACGACGGTCAATAACGATACCCTCAACGCCATACTCATCCACACCCTCGTGGCTTACGGCCATGTTGATTTCCTGAGCTACGTCGAAGATGTTAGGACGCACCTTGAGTGTCCAGCCGGTGCCGATGACGGGCACCTCTGTGTTGGTGTCCATGAGGTTGAGCTCTTCGCCAGTCTCGTTGTTTACGAGCTTAGCGTATTCAATCTCAAGTTTGCGGTCGTCGTCGATAAGGCTGTTGTTGGTGTACTGCCAAGTCTTGGTGAACTCTGCATTGGGATTGCCCTCAGCGTCTGTCACAAAGCCTTCGCGAACTGTGAGAGTATAGAGACCGGAATAAGTGATGTTCTCATTCTTGATGATGATCACGCCTCCCATTGCCACGAAGTCGATAACCTCTACTTCATAAGTCTTGCCATTCTCATCCTCGATGAAGGCGGTGCCATTCTTGCTGAGTGTGGTACCCTCTTCAACATCGAAATTGAACTGGAAACCTATTTCTTCGTCGATCTCGTCGCCAGTGTTAGTCACGAGCTCAAACTTCGCATACTGCTTGCCAGCACCGGGAAGAGTGTCGTCAACAGTGAACATGAGTGTCTCAGATGCGCTTGCATAAGCATCCTCTACAGATCCCTTCGGGAATACATATCCCTCGGGAAGAGTGAGCGCATATGTGCCGGAATCGTAAACTACGTTAATAACGCTCAGTACGAGAGTCTTGTCGTCGCCATCCTTGATTGAGGGCTGAACATAAGAAAGGAAGGACTTGCCATCCTCGCTCATGAGGCCGAGGGGCATCATGGTAGCTGTTTTGCTTAGCTCAATAGCCTGGTCGTAGGTAATCTCGATCTTGTTGAGCTTCGGAGCAGCCACATCGGGAGTGACATTCACAATCTTGGGAGCAGTGAGTTCCTTGTCGCCACTGCCGCTTCCTTCGATAGTGTAGGTAAGCTCTACGCGGGCATTGGTCACTGATCTATTGAGTCCATAACCAAAATCCTCGCCAAAGGAATCTTCATTGATCACCACTGTATAAGTGCCAGGGGCATCGATCTTTGTCACTTCCTCATCAATGGGCTTAGCGTTCAGAACACATTTAGTGTAATCACCATTAGGCCAAGGGTCTGCATTGACATTGGCAACGACCTTGCCAGCCTCGTTTGTAATGGTTCCCACATTGTAGGAATCTTCATTTACCATACCGATTTCAGTGGACCATGTCACAACGATACCACCAATCTCAGTAACAACAGATCCGGATGCCGGAGTTACCGACACTACGGTCATGTCTCCTGCAGCGCGGGGTGCCTTTTCGGCATTGCGCGCAACCTGTGCCCATGCGGTCACACCCAGAATGAGGGTGAGAAGCGAGAGCGTCAGGGTAGAAAAACGTCTCATAAAAGATTAGTTTTAGTTAATAAATTGGGTTAGTTGATTGCTTGTTTATAAAACTCAGCGGGGAGTCTCCCCCTTTTGAACAGGAGTCAAGCTCCCCGCTGAAGATTATTTCATTTCACTATACAGGTTGGGATTATCTTACTGACACCTTCACTCCGCCGGCAATGTAAAGACCGGAGGGAAGTTCCACTGTAGCAGTCTCACCTGCTGCGAATGCCACTTCTGCGACACGCACACCGAGAAGGTTGTAGACAGCCACTGTCTGCGCCTCGGAAGCTGTGAGCACGATGCCACCCTGTACGCCAGCCACTGTCAGGCCGTTGGCCGCAGGCATGATCTCAGTAACCTTTGACTTCTGAGTCACTGAAAGCTTGCGCAGATACATGATGGAGGATTTCTCAGAGCAACCGGTGAAGGTGATCACATCCTTGGGAGTCACGTTCTCAAGAACGATTGACTCTTTCTGCCATGAGGAGGAACCGTCGTTGAAGCCGGTGTCGCCGAAGGGCACCATTGTGCCGTCATACTTGTCGATGACCTTCACGACTTCAGTCATACCCATGGGGCCTACAGCTATCTGCAGACCGGGAACGCCACCGGGCACTTCGCCAAACCAGCCGGCTTCACGGCCGCGGGGCAGCACGGGGCTGTTGGGGTTGGAGGGATCGGCAGGAGCCGGATCGCGAACTGTCTCGAGGGCCCACTCAAACTCAAGTGTGGCGGGTTCGCCGGCGATGAAGGGGAGCTCGGGAGTTGTCAGCGAGAGATACACGGGATAACCGGCTTCCTTGCTGGAGAGGAATGTGCCGTTGAGCGACTGCTCATGATCGTAGTCGCGGAAACGGGGAGTCCATCCTGCTGTCTCGTCGGAGGTCTCGAAGCCTACGGGAAGCTGGGAGAAGGGCCATGTCTCTACCTCGGGAACATAAGGCATGGAGAGCTCAGGCACACCGTAGGAGTCGGAGGCTGTGCTGGAGACTACTCCATCCTTCACATTCCAGATACGGAACATGTTGGGGAAGTTGGGCTTCAGGGCGCTGTTCTCGATGAAGCACTCGGAAGCGTCGCCTACGTAGATGACAGTGCCGCCGCCCTGAATCTCGTCGCCTACCTTCACGTCGGCGTCGGGCTGACCGAACTCACCTTCATATGTAGTGGTGTAGCGGCGGGGAATCTGTGTTGTAGTGGCTACAATCACAGGATACTCGGAGCTCCAGTGGAGGTTGATGCCTTCCTCGCGGGTCTCGGTGAAGAAGCCGGCGGGGGGAAGCTGGGTGCTGATGAGCTTTTTCTCTGCGAATTTGGTGTTGTTGTAGTTGGGATAACCGTTGACGCTGATTGCGCGGATGTAGTATTCGCCGTCAGGCTCCACATTGGGAATCTCAATATCGAAAGTCTCGGAATTGTTGTAGAAGATAACTGTGGAGTTGCCGAGGATTGTGGCGAAATCACCGTTGTTGTCATATACACGGTAAGTGGTGCCGTCGACGGGAAGATCAGCTTCGGCGAAGGGCACATTGCTGTAGAGCACGATGGTGGCGTCGGCATCAGCGGCCTTCTTGCCGGAAACGAAGATTGAGGATCCCGACTGGTATGCGTCGAAGTCAACGGGAGCCTCGGCGGGAGCCGGAGTGTCGGCCGCAGGATTGAAGGTGAGCACAAAGCTCTCGTCATCCTCATCCAGAGGAGACCAAACGATATAGCTGCCGGGCTCGAGGATACCTACGTTTTCAAGGTCTTTTGCCACCACGGGAGATGTGATGGAGGGCTCCTGACCCTGAGCGGCATTGGTGGCCACTACGATCTGGTCGTCGTTGCTCCAGCCGTGGATGCCGGTGAAAAAGCCGAGATTACCCATGGGAGACTGCTCGCCGATGAATGCGAGCTCCACATGTCCATCCTCCTCGAAAAGACGCATCTGGAGGGAGAACTTGGCACGCTGCTGGTCGATCTGAGCCGCGATCTCATCAACAATCATAGTCTTCCACTGGATGATGCAGACACGCTTGCCCTCCTCACCGATAGTCTTGTAGGAGATTGTGCCCTTTCTCGCACCGCCCATGATGGGAGCCATGCAGATCTGGAAAGGAGCGTCCGTAGTCAGCAGAGGCTGCTTGACGAGGGCGATGTTGCCACCTAAATATGTGACGCTGCCCTTGCCGAACTGTGCCATACCGTTGGAGGTCACGGCAAACTGGTCGACGATCGAGCCGCCCAGACGGAAGTCAAAACCGATGGGGAAACCCTCGCCCTTGTATCCGTTGACGGACTCTGTGCCGTCGGGGAAGATGAAGCAGGCCGGCTCGAAGTTAGTGCGGTTGGCAGTGGTGATCACAGTGCCATCGTCAAAGAGCTCCCAGCCCTTTCCAAGCTGGTCGTCTGCGAAGGTGGTGTACTGGCGTGTCACCGAGTACTGAGGCACATTACCGGCCAGGAGCATCCCCGGGATAGCCAGTCCGGCGGCAAGAGCCATGGAGTGTAGTAGTCTCATCGTGTAAGGCTTTTTCAAATTGATATTTATATCTTGATTACAGGTTGGTTGATTCTAAAGTCAACTTCAACAAAAGGGAGATCCCTCGGATGGCGATTTGATATGCCATTATCGAAACGGCAATAGGGAAATGGCGATATTGCCGGCTCAAAGAGTTCTTCTTTCGCTTTAATCCGCTTGATTTCAACCCTTTTGTCGGCCGTAAAATTAGACATAAGAAATGAAGTGAACAAATTTTGAATTGTTAATATTTGTTAAATCCATTATTCTTCTAATCTTAATAGCCATAAAAGCAGATTAAATACCTTACAATTTGTCAGCTTTCGCCCCTCAAAAGCTATCATTTGCAGCAAAAAGACAGAACATTCGGCAAAATGAAGAAATAAATTTTCTTAAAAAAATTTAAGCAAGATGAACGTTATGTCCTCATTTTTCCCAAAAATCCCCCTCTTTTTCCGGTTTTTCGGCTTCAACCGGATAAAAATTACCCGGTCCGAGTACCCTTCCCCGGTTCGAGCACACGGGTCTGCCGGGTTAGCCATGCTTACCCTCTTCTTGATTGTCTACGTGGAGCCTCCCGGATTAACCAAAAGCCACTCTGCCGTGTTATAAAAGCGTATTGGAACTATATCTATCCTTTCAACTCATATTTCCACACTTTTGACTCCATTCCATATGAAGAATAATGTAAAGACGGGAAAGAACCACGCCCGCGAACTCATACTCATGACCATCTCGGGTCCCGACCGTCAGGGTCTCACTGCCGCCCTCACTGATATCCTGGCTCGGTTTGACGCCACTATCCTCGATATCGGCCAGGCTGATATACACCACACCCTCGCCCTCGGCATCCTCTTCAAGACGGATGCTGAAAAAAGCGGAAATATCCTGAAGAATCTCCTTTTTAAGACTTCGGAACTCAATGTCCAGGTGCAATTCAGCGTCGTGCCTGAATCTGCCTACGAAAGCTGGGTGAGACGACAGGGCAAGAACCGCTATATCATCACCCTGCTCGGACGCAAGATTACTGCCCGACAAATCGCCGATGTCTCGGCAATAATCGCGCAACAGGAACTCAACATCGACGCAATCACACGCCTTACGGGACGCATGCCGCTCGACGAGGAGCAGCAACCTGCCACAAAAGCCTGCATCGAGTTCAGCGTCCGCGGCACTCCTAAGGACCGCACCGCACTGCAGCAGAGTCTCATGGAACTGGCATCGCGTCTCAATTTCGACATCTCGCTACAGGAAGACACCATGTACCGCCGTTCCCGGCGCCTCGTATGTTTCGACATGGACTCAACGCTGATCCGCACTGAAGTGATCGACGAACTCGCCGACCGCGCGGGTGTGGGCGATCAGGTGCGCGCCATCACGGAATCTGCCATGCGTGGCGAAATAGACTTCAAGGAAAGCTTCACGCGCCGTGTGGCTCTGCTCAAGGGGCTTGACACGAGCGTGATGAAGGACATCGCCGAGCATCTGCCGATTACGGAGGGCCTGGAACGCATGATGGAGGTGCTCAAGCGCAGCGGCTACAAGACCGCCATCCTCTCGGGCGGATTCACATATTTCGGCAACTATCTGAAGCAGAAGTATGGGTTCGATTATGTCTATGCCAACGACCTTGAAGTGGACGAGGAGGGCAAACTGACAGGCCGCGTCAAGGGTGACATTGTGGATGGTCAGCGAAAGAAGGAACTGCTCCGGCTGCTGGCCCAGGTTGAGAATATCGACATAGCCCAGACAATAGCCGTAGGCGACGGCGCCAACGATCTACCGATGCTTTCGGAGGCCGGCCTTGGAATAGCCTTCCATGCCAAACCCAAGGTGAAGGCGGAAGCCGAACAGAGCATCTCAACCATCGGCATCGACGGCGTCCTCTATTTCTTAGGATTCAAGGACAGCTACAACCAATAATGTGAAAAGATTGTGGTCCGATTGAAATGAGGACCGGATTCCCAAAAAAATTAATGCTGAGCCCCAAAAAATAATCCTCACATGAATAAACCCTCCTTATATATAAAGAGCCTGATTCTGGCTTCCTCCATGCTTGCCGCCACTCTGACTGCGGCCGCTGACGTGCCCCAGGCCACCTACCAGACTTCCGGCGATTCCCTGACAGCGGCCCCGGCTGCCACCGTCAATCCGAATGGAGTAGCCTCGCCCGCCATCCGCGAGCAGGATCCGCAACGCCCCACCGTAGGTCTCGTGCTCTCCGGCGGTGGCGCGAAGGGCATAGCACACGTGGGCGTCATAAAGGCACTTGAGGAAAATGACATCCCGATCGATTACGTGACGGGCACCTCCATGGGCGCGATCGTAGGCAGCCTCTACAGCTGCGGATGGAGCCCGGAGAAGATGCTCGCCATGTTCACGTCCAAGGATTTCGCTTATTGGAGCAGCGGCACCATCAACCCCAAATATATAAGTTATTACTCAAAGCCGTCGCAATCTCCGGCGTGGGCCACCGTGAACCTGGCACTGAAGGACAGCACCGACCGCAACCTGATGGGGATGGCATCTCAGATTATACCCAGCAACCTCATCAGTCCGATTCCTATGAATCTGGAGTTCCTGCGTATATTCTCTCCTTATACTCTGCAATGCCGTGAGAATTTCGACAATCTTTTCGTACCTTTCCGCTGCGTGACGTCTGACGTCTACCATAAACACAAGATAGTCTGCAGCGAAGGTTCGCTGGGTGACGCCGTCAGGGCATCGATGAGTTTCCCGCTCGTCTTCAAACCGATCCGCATGGATGGGGTGCTCGTCTATGACGGCGGCATCTATGATAATTTCCCTGTGGATGTGATGGAGAAGGATTTCAATCCGGATTTCATAATCGGTGTGAGCGTTAGCTCGCCTGACACTCCCCCGCAGCAGAATGATGTATATTCCCAGCTCGAGGATATGATTATCCAGAACAACAACTACAGTGTGCCGGCGAAGAAGGGTATAAAGATTCAGGTGCCGGTGCTTCAGTTCGGAGTGCTCGATTTCGGTCAGGCTGAGGAGATCTATCAGATTGGCTATCAGACCGGCCTCGCGATGGTGGATTCCATCAAGCACCGGGTGCGCTCTCGCGTACCTCTTTCGGACGTGACGGCACGCCGTGAGAGATTCGCGGCCGCCACTCCGGATGTGACTTTCGATTCAATCCGTGTCACGGGCACGACTCCGATGCAGGCTCGCTTCCTGCGAAAGCTTTTCGATCCGGAACGCGATAAGACAATAGGAATCGAGAAGGTGACTGAAGGCTATTACCGGGCCATCAACACGCGCAAGCTTTCCGACCTTCTTCCGCAGGCTGAGTTTGGCACGAATGGCAACAATACCCTCCTTCTTGAAGCTACCCTCAAGAACCGCTGGAACTTCGGCATCGGCGGCTGGATCACGAGCAGCACAAACTCGCAGCTCTATCTCTCCTTTGGCTACCGCACCCTGAGTTTCAACTCTCTGAGCATGGATCTCAGCGGCTGGATCGGACAGAGCTACTATGCGGGCAGACTCGGAGGCAAGTTTGAGCTTGCGGGTGAGACTCCCTCGGACGTAAGTTTGGAGTTTGTGGCAAGCCGCCAGAAATATTATGACTCGGAACTCCTCTTCTATGAGAACTCGACCCCGAGTTTCATCTCCGACACGCAGGTGTTTGCACGTGCCACCTACACACGTCAGGCCGGTATGGAAGCCAAGGCATACGGTTCGTTTGGATGGGGATACCTTTCCGACAGCTATTTTCCCACCAACATTGCCGATTTCTCCAAGATTTCCAAAGACCGGACCACATACTCCGCCGGTGAAATCCGACTGGGCATCGAGGGGGACAATCTCAACGACCCTATGTATCCCAATGCCGGACGACAGTGGAAAGCGGAGGTGTTGGGTTCGTATGAGTACACCCATTATCGACCGCAGGGAGAGAAATCCCTTCAGACAAACTATGGCGCGCATCCCACACTCTCGCTCCAGCTCCTCTGGAAGAAGTATTTTGCCCTCAGCCGGCATTTCTCAGTGGGTCTGACGGCTCAGGGATTCGCCACTCTTGAGAAGCTATATCAGGATTACACCGCCACTTTAGTGCACTCCGCTGCCTTCGCTCCCACTCCTTCCACCCGCAACTACTTCAATGTGGCTTTCCGGAGTGACAATTATGTAGCGGGCGGAGTCTCGCCGGTATGGAATCCTTTCGGCAAATTCCAGCTTCGCGGTGATTTCTACGCCTTCTCTCCCTTCCGCAACATCAGCCAGAACAGTGAAGGTATGGCCATCTACGACGGAGGCTTCCGCAAGGTAGAGTTCATCGGCGAGGCGGCAGCCGTCTACAACTTCCCCTTCGCCTCCCTCTCCGTCTACGTCAACTACCTCTCCTACCCCGCCCGCAACTGGAACTTCGGCCTCAACCTCGGTCTTTACTTCCAGGCCCCCAAATTCCTCCGCAACTAAAGGCCAAATTCCTCCGCAACTAATCAATCAGCCCCGGCGGGGCTGAACCTCGGTAAACCGGGTACGAAGTGCCCGGAAACGAGTAAATACCCCATACCTGACCAGGGTGGACAGCCCCGGCGGGGCTGAACCTCGGTGAACCGGGTACGAAGTGCCCGGAAAGAGGATAACGAGAAATAAAGAATGATGCGGCAGCGAGCTGCCGCATCATTCTTTATTGATTTATAGGTGTTTCCGGTTCCGGGCACTTCGTACCCGGTTTACTGATGTCTCGCCCCGCCGGGGCGTCTTTGAGTCCTTGCGGGTTGCAAACCCGCAAGGACTCCGAAAGAACTAAATGATAGTCTTATTGTGGATTTTCTGTACTGTTGTTATATGTAGGTTCAGCCTCTGCCAAGGCTAGAACTTCCTCCTCTGATAGTTCAGTGACAGACGCTACGAAGGCGACATCATTTTTCTTAGCCAGAAGTCTACGTGCAATAGCAATACGACTTTCAGTCATCCCTTCAGCACGACCCTTTTCTTCGGCGTATTCCAGTTGGCCCACGATGGTCTGGTAAGCCTTCAGATCGTTGTCATACATACGCTGGTCATCTTCCGAAAGTGCGGCATAGGAGGCCATCTTTTCAAGATGCTCAAAGAGCTGATGTTGATGTGTAAAAGCCATTCTTTCCATATAGGGCATGTTTTTGATGTTATAAATCCATTGATCAAGAACCGTCTGGCAGTCCTCCTCTCTCTTCTTGTCAAATTTAGGAAGCTGTAGTAAATAAAAACGGAGTTTGTCGGAAAATGTTTTCCCTGTCTGCATATCACAAAGTCCAACTTCCGTCAAGAACTTACCTCCGCATGCCGGTATCTCAAAATTCATGAAGGCTACCACATATACAGGCGCTATGGAAAATTTCCAATCCTTGCCAATGCGCCCCTGCCTTGATACCGCCTTTGATGAGTAATAGACCATACGGTCATTGAAGTATGCTTGATTGGCATTCTGCATCTCTACGGTGAAAAATCGTCCGTCGGAAGTCTGACAATGGATGTCATAGATGACAGAACGACCGTCCTTTCTCTTCCGGCTGTCTTCCTTATCAAGAAATGTGATGTCAATAATTTCGGAATGATAGGGATTGTCAGCAAGAAGAACATTGAGAAAATCAATCAGGAACGGCTTTGATTCATCGCGTCCGAAGATATACTTGAAGCCGAAATCCACAAAAGGATTTATAAATCTGGACATAATATGCGAAATCTTTGATGTGTTGAGATGGCAAATATAGGAATTATTTCCCGACACTACAACTTCTTGCCATGCTTTTTGTCACTTTTAGTCGCTGAGGGTTTGCAACCCTCGGCAAAACGGTGGATAGTCACACTTATAGACTCCTTGGAACATTGATAACTTGCGGGTTGCAAACCCGCAAGGACTCCGAAATACCCCATCCCTGACCAGGGTGGAGAGCCCCGGCGGGGCTGAACCTCGGTAAACCGGGTACGAAGTGCCCGGAAAGAGGATAACGAGAAATAAAGAATGATTCGGCAGCACGCTGCCGAATCATTCTTTATTGATTTATAGGCGTTTTAGGTTCCGGGCACTTCGTACCCGGTTTACGGATGTCTCGCCCCTCCGGGGCGTCTGCCATTCACCAGTCATAGCTGACACAGCCTTTTAGTCGCTGAGGGTTTACTCGCTGAGGGTTTAGTCGCTGAGGGTTTGCAACCCTCAGCAAAAACGGTAAGCTTGTCATACTTATAGACTCCTCAGAATATTGATAACTTGCGGGTTGCAAACCCGCAAGGACTCTGATTCCTCCAATGTTGGAATCACAGGAGATAGAGTTTGATCCCCAACTGCTTTTCCATGAACCATATCATTCTATAGATCTCTCCCTCCCGGAAGATTTGTGAGGCAACCTTATTCCCTCTCATTGTCCAGATATCTATCTGGTATTTTCCTCCTGGAAGTAATTTTGTAACCGCCATCTTTCTGTTTGGCCATACTCCATCGCTGTATTGCTCCGTCCCATCTTCATAAACACATGGGATTGCAACCTTCTTGGCTGACAGGTCAAGGATTCCCAACTTTCCGTTTTTATAAACCTTACACCACTTTCCTGGTTCACCAATAATGAAATTGAAGGAATCTATATTACTGGGCGGTAAAACAGTCCTACCCGAAGTATCAACCAATGATTTCTGTCCGGAGGTATGGGTCACAATGTAATATATCGGACCATCAACGAAACCCGCTATATCAAAGTTTTTATATTTCGTATCAAAGATTATGTTACCGTAATTATCATACAGCCCCCAAAGACCATCTTTATAAACAAATATATGGCCCTTTATTCTCGCAATGTCGTCATATAAGGGTGGAATCAACTCTCCGACTCCTTTAACATAAAGGCCGTCTTTCCCTCCACGGGTCACCAGATAATCTCCATTATTGAAATATTCCTTTCCATCCATGCTCTTGAAGCTGTCATATTCGTATAGCCCTTTATTCCCTTCGTAATCAGTCCTTATTTCCTTTCCATCCTCAATGAATGTAATCAGACCATCCTGAATGTGTAGGTTTTCAAAATCATCCGAGAGCATTTTTCCTTCCCCGTTCCATAAAATTGAGCGCCAGTTTCTCACATTGTTTATGACAAGAAACTTGCCCAGATACTTCTTTATGGCCGGTAGGGCTTCATCAGAGAGATGCTCAACTGAATTACTTTCAAGGGTAAGAAGATTTACTGGCATATGTCCGATAGATCCATCGAGTTCCCCTACTTCAATTTTCTTAAACTTAAATGGAGTAAGGCGTTCGCCATCGCCATACAGACTGTAAAGATCAAAGTCAGGATGCTTCATGGTAAACAACCCATTCTTTAGGGGCATCAGCTTATAGATCTTGTCGGATTCCATCACATATTTGTAGGGAATGTTATAACACGTGGATACAAACTCATTTCCCTTTCTTTTCCATAAACATTCAGACTCCTTATCTATAAGCCCCACCGGTACACCTGCGGACACTATCACGAAATACTCTACTCCGAATATTTCCCTTTCTTCCACTGAGTCAACATCGGCTATAGCTATTTGATTATTATTCGTAAAGAGCTTTTTATCAAAGATAAAATGACCCGACTCAATTTTCTTAACTTCCGGAGGTCTCTGTCCCCAAGGCTTATATTCAATCTTTTTGGGATCTTGAATATCCACCCACCTTCCGCTACGATTTTTTGCGTACCATCTGCTGTCTGGCCCCAAAAATACATCTGTTAGGCCATCAGAAGAATAATGGGCCTTAGAGTGTATGTTGTAGGTCACACCATCAATACTTGCCCAAAAGAAATCTTCTCCCTTCGTCTCATAATATTTAGGAAGGAGAATTGACGAGAACTTGACAGGAAGATATTCCTCCCCAGTCGCAGTAATAAGCCCTACTTTATTTTTCTTTTTCACTAGGGCATATCCTTCGTTAAAATCAGAAATGGAATCGTATTTCGGCTTGACAATGACTTTGCCAGTCTCAGAGTCCTTCAGACCGAACTTATCTTTTTTCTGAAAGATTACAGGATTCACCGCCGAGGCGGCAAATCCTGTAATTATGAACAGTAGACAGATCAGTTTCCGCATCTTAGTATTCGTAGTTACGGAATTGCACAAATGTAACAGATGGAGTCTCGACAGTACGACGAATCCAGTTGCCCTTGTCATCAAACTTGTAATCCCTATAAACGAGATTATAGGGGGCATCTGAGAAAAAGCCACCCAAACCTTTTCCGCTAAGCTTTACCGGAAGGCCCTTCTCATCATATGTGATGGAAAAAGACTTGAGAGCCATATCGTACATGTCAAGGAAACCACCGTCTTCCAGCCATTTTTGCATGGCCTTTTCATCTAATGTGAAGTTGGAAGGAAGACCATTCTCATATTTAACTGTGAAGAAAGGCGGTACGTCCTCTACAAGAAAAGGGAAGACAGGATCGTCATACTCATCAGCTATAGATCCGTTGGCAGAAAACTTTGCTGTTCTGATACTTGTGCTCATTTCATCAAGTGCCCCATCCTGGAGTGCCTTATCAACAGAACGGTAGTTGGTGGGGTTATATCCACTGAGATTGGCAAGTTCTTCCTCGCTGATGGCCCACTGGCGCACCATTCGCGCAGGCTTCTGAAGTCCATATACACGATAGTCCGGAAGTTTTTCCTGCTTACCATTGACTCCTGCCTGAGCAGTGACTGATGAATCAGAGGCAGTCTGCGAGTCGCTTACCGAAGAAGTGCTGCCATTGCAGGATGAAGCAGTGGAGGCTACGCTTATTCCCACTGCAACAATAATTAATTTTAAAAGAAACTTCATAGAGATATGATTTTGGTTCTGTTGTGCAGATACTTTTATTATTCGGGATTGGTTGTGTCGGCGGGGTCGAGGCGGGTCCAGCGGATGCCGGTGCGGGAGCCGGCGATGTAGGTGGCGTCGGGCTGCCCGGCGCGGCTTACACGGCTGAAGTAGAGGGGAGCACGCTGCATGAAGATGGCGCATTCCACTCTGTCGCCTACGAGAAGACGGGAGTTGACGGCCTCCACCACATTGAATGTCTTGTCGCCTACATATTCGAGGACACAGCGCCGGCCGGGAGTCCATTTGATCTCTATGCGGTCGCCGGCCTGGAGTGTTTCGGAAGCGAGGCTCTCGCCGGAATATTCCGCCGACTGAACGTCGCCTTCGTTGTGGACGGCCACAAAGTCCTCATAGTCGCGATATCCTATGAGCTGAGCCAGTGCGCTGGCTGTGTAGCGTCCGGGGATATAATCATCGCCATTGTCTCGAACATATCCCCATACGCGCTTCAGGGTGGTGGCACTCACCGACTTATGAACCCATTCGTCAATGATAAGGGAAAGATAATCAAAGTCTGTAGGGGTAACCATCCTGCGGTCAAGATAATTCTCCACACTCTCCCGCAGAACCTTTATTCCTTCCTGTGTAATCTTTTGCGATAACTTTTGCCTTGTCATTGCTTCTTTTCTTTTTAAGTCAGATGGTTCAGACTTTTTAATCAATTGGTTCAGACTTTCGTCAAAGACCTCGCAAAATTACATAAAGACCTCGGAATGCCCTCGGAATGGGTCATTCCATTTTGTTCCACTTTTGAAAACTACCTGCCAGATAGTTTCTCATCAAGCTTCCTATTCAATTCTTCATTCACCTTCTTCGCCACATCGACATAATATATCGCAAGGTTACCGCTATATATTGCTGTATTTACATCAGGACATGCACCAGCAATTTGATCTTCCATCTGCTTGGAGATTTTATTGAAGTCGTCGGTCAGTTTCTGGGTCCTGCTGTTTATCTTCCGTTCTATCTTCGACGACGCCTCGTAGCTGTCGGCCTCGAGCATAGACTTATATAGAGGGATTATCTCCTTGCGGTAATTTGCAATCAAAACATCCGTTGAATGCACGGCGTCGGCATAGAGTGACTCAGCCTTCTTCTTGGAATCACCAGTCGAGGCAGAACTACTCTCCTTAACCTCTTTACCTCCCACTCCACCTTTAGGCGGCCCACCTGTATTTTCCTTTAGTGGGATATCCGAATTATGGTCTTTAGACTTCGCATTCTCCGGAGAGGTATTGGTGGTTGCCTCATCTGTTTCAACACTTTTTCCTTCTTCCAGTTGCTCTTGTTGAGGCTTCCCTTCAATCACGGTATCGTACTCATACGGATTACTGAACATGAGCAAAAGTAATGATACTACAATAATCAACGATACCAAGACAACCAAAACCGGCCAAAACCATTTCCTTACCCTTGTGGCATTCCTGAATCGGGTGAGTAGATGATGTATATCAGGGCGATCCTGAGGCTCTTCTTTCAAGCAGGTATCTATGATATTCTTATATCCTTTGGGAAGCTTAAGGGCCTCAAGGATTTTTCCCAATGAATAGACATCGGCCTCAAACCCGGAAGGAAGATGGGAATGCTGCTCGGGGGCACCGAAAGAAGCTGTGCCGGCCGCAAGCTTGTGGGTTAAGAAATCCTCGGAGTCCCCATGACCGAAATCTATGATTACGGGCGATTCCTCCGAACGTCTTACCATTATATTGTCGGGCTTCAGATCGCGGTGCACAACCCCTGCATCGGCAACATAACACATGGCCTGGATTATCTCTCTTGCCATGCGGATACGCTGGGACTTGGATGGATCAGTCTTCAACCATTTTCCGAGTGTCTCTCCATCTACCCATTCCATCAGGATGGATTCTCCGGCCTCAGGTATTTTTTCAAGGGAGATATACCTTACCACTCCCCTATCGTCGAGACGCATCCCGAGGTCAAACTCCTTCCGCAGCAAAGAGAATGCACGGGCCTGGTCCAGATACTCAGGATTAACACTCTTTACAAAAAACCGTCTGCCATGGCGCACGAACTGCCAGAAGACATTCATTTTGCCTTCGCCAATCTTCCGGATACTCTCAATCCTTACCTCCGTCTCCGCCGGTTCCATGAGGGAGTTTTCTTCTGATTTCATGCTGGGTTCTTCTTGAGATTTCATAGACGTGCTTTTATAACTTTCATAAGGTTTAGTCGCTGAGGGTTTGCAACCCTCAGCAAAACGGTTTTTAGTCGCTGAGGGTTTGCAACCCTCAGCAAAACGGTTGCTAGTCACAATTATAGACTCCTCAGAATATTGATAACTTGCGGGTTGCAAACCCGCAAGGACTCTGAATGCCTTTTTTCGGGACAGTCTTCTTTTGCTAAGAATCCCGCAACCCATTGAGGGCCGCGGGATTCATCAATAATAAAGAATGAATGTCTGATTAGAAACCGGTAAGCATACCGATTATGGGACCCGTGATGCCGGCAGCATTGCCCACTGCGTCGACACAATACTGGTAGATGTAGGGCACAATACCGAAGAAGACGATACCAGCCACACACAGCCAGAGCGCAAGACGCTCGGTGAAGCCGCTCTTGAAACTCTCGATCTTGGGAGCATCGCCGGAAATCCACATTGCCTTCACTACAAGCAGATAGTAGTAGAGGGAGATGATGGTGTTGATGAGGGCGATGAGCACAAGCATATAAAGAGCCATGGAGTTGGATCCTGTCACACTTGTGAAGATGAGGATCTTCGAGAAGAAACCGGCAAAAGGAGGAATACCGGCAAGTGAGAACATGGCAAGAGTCATGGCGAAGGAGAGCCAGGGATTGGTCTTGTGCAGGCCATTGTAGTCGTCCATGTTGATTTTTCCGGTGCGGTCTTCAATCATGGAGATTACGGAGAACACTCCAAGGTTGCTGACCACATATACGAAGATATAGAAGAACATGGACGCAAGGCCGAGCTCGTTGGCCGAGATCACGCCGAGCATGATGTAACCGGCCTGGGAGATGGAGGAGAAGGCCATGAAGCGCTTCATGTTTTTCTGACGTATCGCAAAGAGGTTGCCGATGGTGATTGTGGCGATGATCACTGCATAGAGCATCCATTCCCATACCTCAGAATAGAGCGAACCGAATACCTGTACGAAGATTGCAAAGAAAGCTACCGCAGCAGCACCTTTGGAGACCACCGACAGGTAGGCTGTCACAGCTGTAGGAGCTCCCTGATAAACGTCGGCTGTCCAGAGATGGAACGGAACGAGCGAAAGCTTGAAACCGATGCCGGCGAGCACGAAGGCAAGCGCACAGATGAGCGCACCGCTCAGGCTTCCACTGGCAAGCGCCAAGGCAATGTCGTCATAATAAAGCGAACCTACTCCGGAGAAGGCATACACGAGCGAGAGGCCGAAAAGCAGGATGGCTGAAGAGAAGCATGCCGTAAGTATATACTTCAGGGCTGCCTCATGGCTCTCATACTGCTTCTTGTTGAAGGCCACCATAGCTGCCAACGGGAGCGAAGCGGATTCAAGTCCGATGATGAAGAGCAGGAAGTGACGGGCCGAAACCATAAGGAACATTCCGAAGAGAGTCACGAGTGTAAGTTCGTAAAACTCTCCCTTGCGTACAATCATATTGTCTGACTCCGCCCATTTTGCAGACTGGAGGAAAACGAGGAATGTACCGATGCAGAGGATTCCCTTGATGGCGTTGGTGGCAGTATTGTTGACATACATACCTCCGAACACTGTCTGTCCGCAGGCGGGAACAAGCCAGATGGCAATGGTGCCGAGGGCAAGAAGCACAGTGGTCAGCGGAGTGAGGAATTTCTTGGAAGAGTCATCCCTTGAGAATGTGTCGCAGAGGAAGACGATCAAGAATATCCCGAGTATTATGAGCTCGGGGATCATGGCCCCGAATTGAGAATAATCCATTGTCGTTGATGTTGTTATTGGTTCAATAGATTCCTATAATCATATGGCGTTCTGGATTGCGTTCACAATCGGGCCGAAGCTGAACTGGATTGTCTCGTTGATCCAGTTGGGGAAACAGCCGATACCTGCGATACAGAGTATGAGTGTCACTGTGGAGAGACGCTCGAACCATGTTGCGTCGGTCAAAGCAAGATGATGGTCATCATATACCGGACCGAGGAGAAGCTTGCCCACCACACGGAGAATGTAGACGGCAGTTATCACGATGGAGCAGGTGGCAGCGATGACGAATGCGCGGTGGAAGAAGTCGGCATCCTGGAACGAACCGAAGAAGATGGTCATCTCAGCTACGAAACCGGAGAGACCCGGCAGACCCAGGGAGGCGAAACCGGCAATCATGTAGCAGACGCCGAGGTAAGGCATAATCTTCATCAGGCCACCCATCTGGCGGATGTCACGTGTGTGGGTACGTCCGTAGATCATACCGATGAGGGCAAAGAAGAGGGCTGTCATCAAGCCGTGGGAGAGCATCTGAAGGATCGCGCCTGTCATTGCAGTGGTGTTGAGCATGAGGATGGCGAAGAGCACCATGCCGCAGTGCGACACTGAAGAGTAGGCGTTGATATACTTGAGGTCGGTCTGCACACAGGCGGAGAATGCACCGTAGACGATGGAGATGCCTGTGAGGATGATGAAGATCCATGCAAGTTCATTGGCAGCCTGCGGAAGCAGGTAGATGGCGATGCGGAAGCAGCCGTAGCCACCGAGCTTCATGAGCACACCGGCATGGAGCATGGAGACGGCGGTAGGCGCACAGGCATGACCGTCGGGGCTCCATGTGTGGAAGGGGAACATAGCACCAAGGACACCGAAACCAACGAATGTGAAGCAGAAGAGAAGATTCTGCCAGGAGGGGTCGATCGCGCTGTTGTGGGCAATCTGAAGGATATTCCATGTGCGTTCCATTCCTTCGGGAGCGGAGTGCCAGTATATGCCGAGAAGACCGAGCATGAGGAATGCTGAGCCACCCATAAGCATGAGCGTAAGCTTCATTGCGGAGTATTCCTTGCGGCCTGTGCCCCACACGCCGATGAGAAGGTACATCGGGATAAGGGCAACCTCATAGAACATGAACATCGTGAACATGTCGATGGAGATGAAGAAGCCGAACACACCGGTCGAGAGGAGACAGAACCAAAGGAAGAAATTCATCGGCAGGGGTTCGATCTTCCAGGATGCGAACGTTCCTGCAAAAACGATGATTGCTGACAACAGAAGCATCATCACTGAGATTCCGTCAACACCTACTGCGAGGTGTATGTTGAGGGGAGCGTACCAGAGCCAGCTCCCGGTGTAAAGCATTTCAGATGTATCTCCTGCTGAGCGAAGGCCGAGGAAATCTACCACAAGCCAGATCGCCATGGCGAGAAGAACCGTCGAACCGGTCACCATCACTGCGCGGATAGCCTTCATATTGCTGTTGCCGCAACATGCAAGTCCAGCCATCATCAGGATGGGAACGATTACAAACCAGATTAAGATATTACTAAACATGATTTTAAGTTAATTTGCAAAGCGATATGAAGTTGATTATAAAAGACAAATCCAGGTGATTGCCGCAAGCAGGATCGCTCCGAAGAAGTACCAGAGCACATATGTCTGGACGCTTCCGTTCTGCATTCCCTTGATCTTGAGTGAGCAATACTGGGTGATTGACGCGAAAGCATCCATAGTTCCGTCGATGATATGGCGGTCAAACCATGCGATGCCGCGACAGATTCCGTTGAAGATGATCTTATGGGTGATGAACATATAGATCTCATCCCAATAGAAGCGACGGTGGGCAGCTTCCCAGAGCGCGGGAAGCGCGGCGCGCATCTTGGCGGGCTTGTCGTTCTTCTTCGCATAAAGCCATGCAGCAAAAAGGATCGCGAACGTTGCAACGCATAAACTCGGGACTGCAACCTGAAGCCATTCGATATGGATATGGTAAGGAGCGCGGTTCCATGTCACGAATTCTCCGAAAGGGATGAATCCGGCAACGCAGCTCACGAGAGCGAGGATGATCAGGGGGAGAGACATCTGCCAGGGAGCATCATGCGGACGATGCTCCTTGTAATGAGGATTCTCTTCCCACCAGA
>CAZPQD010000012.1:0-33923 GCA_964588625.1 uncultured Sangeribacter sp.
CGTGTGCTTGTGGAGGCAGACATCACCGCCAACAAGAACATGGTGCCCTACGACACCCGCAGCCCCTTCCTCACTTCCGGTCTGCGCTTCGGCACAGCCGCCATCACCACCCGTGGTGCGAAGGAAGAACTGATGGAGAAGATCGCAGAGCTCATTGACAAGGTGCTCAGCAACGCCGACAACGAGGAAGTCATCAAGGAAGTCCGTCAGGAAGTCAACGAGATGATGAACGAATATCCCATGTTCGCCTGGTAATCTCCGAAACATCATAACGAAACAAAGAGTCCGACCTCAAGGCCGGACTCTTTATTTTTTGTACTCGGGTTTACTCAAGCAAACGGGCAATCATATCTTCAGTGAAGCCTGCTTTGCGGGCGGACTCAATAATCCTTTCGCGCTCCATAGCTATACCCTCATTAAGTCCTTCCATTCGGCCCTCCTTCCAGCCTTCTTCTCGGCTTCGGTCGGCGGCAAAGCGGACGGCACTTTGATTTTCGAGTTCCTTGAAGTAAGATTGGGAATAAGCTACCGCTTCTTCATTGGTAAGAAGCTGTGTGGCGGAGGCTTCGAAGAAGTCGGAGTAATCTCCAGAACGATAAGGTGCTGATTCGTGTGTCATGTTTTCCATTTAGTTGGAGGCGAGGAGGTTGTCGGCGGGGGTGAAGGCTCCGGGAGTGACGGAGAGGATGAGGGTGTAGCGGTCGGGTTCTTCGAGAAGGGTCACTTCCACCTGGGAGTCGCCGTATGTGCCGAAGGCATCAACGAGGGCGTCGCTGCCGGCGTCAGCTCCCATCTCCATTCCCATGTCGGCCATCTCCTGGAGCATGCTGCCACAGAACTGGCACTGATCGAGGTTGGCGAGACGGCGTGTGTTGTCGCAGTCATAGGGGAAAAGGAAGTAATAGGTGAAACCTTCAAGACGGTCGCCGTTATATTCAGCTCTTGCGCTTACTTCGGGAGATACTCCTGAGTAAGAGAGGCGGTAGCCGTCGGCACTATCCAGCCAGAGACCACCTTCATCGGCTGTCAGGACATAGCCCAGAGAGTCGGCGGCTGCATTGACTGCGTTCACATTATAATCAGCGGGAATAAGGGCATACACTTTCGTCAGCATATCCTCGAGAGATACCTGGATTCCTTCCGGTGAAGGAGCACAAGGATCCTGCTGTCTGTCAGCAGCAAAGGTGGAAGAGAAGCAGCCGAAGAGGGCAGCGAGAAGGAGGGCGAGGCGGGGGAAAGTGTATTTCATAGCGGGTGGTTTCGTGTGAAAGATTTTCGAGTGATTCGTGGTTTGTTTGAATCTTATATCTCCATAACCGAGGGAACGGATTTTTTGTTTAAAACCGAAATGTTAAAAAATCGGAGAAGGGAGGAGAGGAGAGAGGAGGGAATCAGCAGAAGGCTGCTGAGGGCGGAAAATTGGCCGGAATCATTTGGTGGTAAGGAAAGTTTTTGTAAATTTGCGGTGTCTTTGCACAGATGGAATGCCGTCGTCGCCAGGCTGAAGCTCCGCGGCGCACCGCAAGGGGAGCAAGGATAACGATTTTATTTTTCGGAATGCGTTTCCATTCATTGGGTATTTATCCGGGAAACGATTCCTTTTATTTATTCGGAAAAAGAAAGGAGATCCCACGATGAGGATTGACATTAAAAAATGGCCGTCACGTGTGTTCGTCACCGGAATAGGCACCGATGTCGGCAAAAGCTATGCCACAGGATGGCTCGCCCGCGAACTCGCCGCGGAGTCGGGCAAGCGCGTCATCACCCAGAAATTCATTCAGACCGGTAATAAGGAGTTCAGCGAGGATATCGCTGTCCACCGCCACATCATGGGGTTGCCCATGCAGACTGTGGATAAGCTTCACCTCACAGCACCCATTATTTTCAGCTATCCGGCATCACCGGATCTTGCTTCGCGCATCGATGGCAGAGAGCTCAACCTCAATATTGCAGATGAGGCCTCCGAAACTCTTTCCAAGGAATATGACTACCTGCTCATCGAGGGAGCGGGCGGCATCATGGTGCCACTAAAAGGGGATTACCTCACCATCGACTATATCCGGGAGCGGGAGCTGCCGGCAGTGGTGGTCACCAACGGTCAGCTCGGAAGCGTAAGCGACACGCTGCTCACGCTTGCTGCGATCAAAGAAGCCGGAATAACACTTACGGCGTTGGTCTATAATCCTCATTTCGATAAAGATAGGACAATCAGTGCCGACACCCGAGCATATCTCGAGCAATGGTTAAGCACCCGCTTTCCGGAAGCCCTCTGGATTGAGATGCCCGACGTGATCTGACAAGCAAAGAAAGTATGGAGACAGAAAACCAACCAAAAATCACAGTTTCGATTTCCAAGGAACAGCTTGCTTTGCTGCCGATGGCGAGTTTTCTCGGCAAAGTGGAGGTAATCGACCGTCCGGAACTTGCCGAGGCTGCCGTGGAAAGTCTCTGGGAATCCGATGTCATAGGGTTCGACACTGAGACGCGTCCGAGTTTCCGCAAAGGGGTCGTCAATAAAGTGGCGCTCATGCAGCTCTCCACGCGTAAATGCTGTTATCTTTTCCGCCTCAACAAGATAGGGATGCCCGAAGGACTCAAGAGACTCCTGGAGGATCCCGACAAACTTAAAATCGGACTCAGTATCCACGACGACTTCCACAACATACGCAATCTATGCGGAGAGTTCGAGCCTGCCGGGTTCATCGATCTGCAACCATTCGTGAAGAAATACAGCATCGCCGATAATTCTCTGGCCCGCATTTACGGCATCCTCTTCGGCCAACGTATCTCCAAAGGACAGAGGCTGACCAACTGGGAAGCTGAGGAACTGACACCCAATCAGCAGAATTATGCAGCCCTGGATGCCATAGCCTGCATTCAGATTTATGACTGGGTGACCCAGGGGCGCTTCATTCCGGAACTCTCCCCCTATATGCAACCGGAGCAGGAGGAGCCGGCAGCCGAGAAAGAAGGCTCGGCAGATCCAACGACAACCGACAATCAGCAGCCAACTGAGAATAAAGTTGAGGCTCCGAAAACAAAGGAGGAAGTTGCCGCCGCCCGTAGGCGACGCAAACGTCAGGCACGCAAACGCCGGGCCGCCGAAGCAAAGGCAGCCGCATCAAATCACTCCGAACAGGCAACTTAAATAATATGGAGAACAAGAAACCATTGTGGCGCAGGAAATATGTATGGCTTCCGCTTCTGCTTGCCATTTATTTCGTGTTCATGGCCATTTACTTCGGCCGGGACCTGATAGTGGCCGGGAAACTCCCTACCTTCCTGCTAATCGCATCCGGGGAAATCGTCATTCTCGTGCTCCTCGTAATCTTCCTGAAGAAAAGGGAAGGGAACAAATATTAGGAATTCTTACGGATACAGAAAAAGGGTGATAACCTCGCCGGTCGCACCCTTTTCTATAAGTTTCTACAGGTAAAAAATCTTAAGGTAAAAAAGATTGTATTTCTTAGTTTCGATGCAAAATTAGGCATTACCAACGAATCAGCCAAACCGGAAAAGCACAAAAATATGGAAATATGTTGTAGAACATATTCCCAATGGCCATTTCAAAAGACAATCTATAAAAAATTTGTCATAATTCCCTTCCTACCCGAGAATCCTTAATGCATGGTTCACCTTCTGAGACTCCATAACTCAAGCTATGGATAAGCAGTAAGTCAAAGCTTCAGGCGATGGAGCGAGAATGTATGTCCGTCGAAAACTCCATAGGAGAAATGATGAATCCAGTCTCCAAGCACTATCAGTTCGGGTAATGGTTTCTCGGGATCAAGACGTCGCCGGTGCAAAATATGGAGATGACCGAAAACGAAATAGGCTATCTGAGGATTCTCCTGCGATCTTTTTTCGGAAAACCTCACAAGATTCTCAAGAAGTGGGTGTGATGTAGCCATCGGGGGCATCCCGTTTGCGCGGCTGTGTCGGCTCCATCTGTGGGCGAAGGGCACAGTCCAACGTGGATGGACCGCCGAGAAAAGACGCTGGCAGAAGCGGTTGCGGAAAAGACGCCTGAGCACCGAGAAGGTGCGAGGTAGCGGTGGGATACCGTCGCCGTGCGAGAGAAGGAAATCCTTACCTAAGATACTTCGCTCCAGAATGCCATCGACCACCTCCACTCCCAATTCTGAAGGAATATAGTCGAAGATCCAGATGTCATGATTGCCTATGAGCCATGTGATCCGTATTCCCGAATCTGAAAGTTCGGCAAGCTTTCCGAAGAACCTTACGAATCCCCGGGGGACGACATAACGGTATTCATACCAGTAATCCAGTATGTCGCCCAGCAGGTAAATCTCCGAGGCATCATGGCGTATTGACTCAAGGAAATCCACGACTCTGCGTTCTGACTCGTGGGAATCAGGGAAATAGGGAGCGCCGAGATGTAGATCGCTGAGGAAATACGCCTTCCCGGAGGGCATATGCGGGTGGATATGGGTATGGAGAGTTGGCATCCGGCAGAAAGGTATCAGAGGAAACCGAGTTCGAGTTTTGCCTCCTCACTCATCATGTCGTGACACCATACGGGCTCAAAGACAAGACGGAGGTCAACTTTCTCCGGACCTTCGATGCTGACGAGCTTCTGGCGCACATCCTCCATGATGAAATCGGCGGCCGGACACCCCGGTGCCGTAAGGGTCATATCCACATGGAGGGTCTTGTCAGACGGATCATAATCAATCTTATATATGAGTCCGAGGTCGTAGACATTGACCGGAATCTCCGGATCAAAGACAGTTCGGAGCATCTCTATGGCCTTCTGAGTGATGCGCAGCTGCTCATCCTCCTGATTGCCCATTTCCGGCAGAGGGGTCTCATTGGTTTTTTCCGACATCTTGGGGTCGTCGATATTTTCTGACATAATAATATTCCGTTTTACTGACTACAAAATTAATGAAATAATCCGAGACGAAGGCAGAATAAAGGCCGTGGATTTTCAAAAATGGGGGAAATTACTTAATTTTGCAGCGGTGCATCGGCATAGCCGCCAACAAACCGGACTCCGACAAAGAATCCGGAAGGCTCCCTGACGAAGCGCCTCTCCACTATTAACACAAAAAAACACAACTGACTATGAAGAGAATTCTCGTAGCCCTCATGGTGCTCGTGCTCACAGCCGGAGCCGCCAGCGCGCAGGTAAGATTCGGTATCAAGGCCGGCGCCAACTTCAACAAAATCAACGTCAAGGAAAAGACCATTGTCGACCCGAAGGGAAGCTGCGGTTTCAATGCCGGCGTCATGGCGGAGTTCACGGTGCCCATCGTAGGCCTCAACTTCGATGCCGCCCTCATGTACTCACGTATGAACAACGCCATCAGCAACTCTTATGATGATGGAAGCATCCTCAAGTCGGAAGGTGACATGGATTGGGGCAAGAACTTCCTCGAGATTCCCATCAACATCAAATACAAGTTCCAGATCCCGATGATATCGAGCATCTTCGCTCCCTATATCTTCACCGGACCGACTTTCGCCTTCAAGCTCGACAAGTCGATCATGGACCGCACATTCCAGTCGACATGGAACATCGGTATCGGCGTTGAACTCATCCACCACCTTCAGATCTCCGGCAGCTACGGCTTCGGTATGAACAACGTGATGGACAATGTCATCAAGATGGAAGGCTGGAACGCCAATTCCGAGCAGCTCAAGGCCTACAACAACTACTGGACTGTCTCGGCAGCATGGCTCTTCTGATGCCTGGCATCTCACAAAATTAAGACTAACAATAATCACCGGAGCCGGCCCTCTCGCAATGCAATGCAGGCCGGCTCCGGATACGCATAACTATGAAGAAAGCGTTAATGGCGGCGCTCCTCGCATGCGCCACGGCACTGGGAGCCTCAGCCGAGTTCAGATGGGGTCCGCAGGCCGGTGTCAATATCTCCAATTATTATTGGAAGCAGAAACTCATAGGCAACCATCAGCTTTGTGGCCCGCAGGCGGGTATCTTCTGCGAGGTGATGATTCCGGGCATCGGGTTCGGTGTGGACTTTGGCCTCCGCTATCAGATGACGGGAGCCACCGTTGACTTCGCCGACCAGACAGTATGGGCGGCAGACGGTATCGAAGATATGAAGGTGTGGAATCATCTCATCCAGATTCCACTCAACCTCCGCTTCAAATGGACACGCATGGAGGGGCTGGAACAATACATCGCTCCCTTCGTCTATGCGGGGCCTGTCTTCAATTTCAATGTGGCCGCCACCAAGACTCCGGCTCTTGAGCATCCCGCGGGATGGCTCGCCCTGCAGGTGGGACTCGGCGGTGAGATCCTGGAACGTATCCAGGTATCGGCAGGCTACTCCTGGGGCGTAAGCTATCTGCAGCGCACCGTGAAACTCGACAATTTCAGCTCCCGCGCCCAGGGCTGGCAGATTAACGTAGCCTATCTCTTCTGACGGCATGAGATATGCGGAAGTGATACTGCCCCTTGCCGTGCAAGGCACCTACACCTACTCCATCGACGACTCAATGGCCGGCGAAATCGAAGTGGGCTCTCGGGTGCTTGTGCAATTCGGTAAGAAAAAACACTACACCGCCATTGTGGCTGCCCTCCATGGGCAGGCACCAAAACATCTTGAAGTCAAACCAATCCTCGCTCCCCTCGACCCCACTCCTATCCTGCGCCATCCTCAACTGCAATTCTGGAACTGGATAGCCGATTATTACCTCTGCACCCCGGGAGAAGTATATAAGGCTGCCGTACCTACCGGATTGAAACCTGAAAGCGAGACCTACATCATGGCCAATCCCGACTGGTCAGCACCGGAAGGTTTCAAGCCTGATGAGCGCGAGGAGGCGGTGCTCAACCTGCTTGCCGACGGCAAACGCCGCAAAGTGTCGGAAATCGAACAGGCCACAGGCTTCCGGAGCCTGACCGCCCGCCTCGGACGTATGCTCGAAAGCGGCATGGTGGAAATCGGAGAGAACGTAGTGGAACGCTACCGGCCCAAACGCCTTACGATGGTGAAGCTCAATTGCGAACGCGACGACAACGACCGCCTCCACTCATTCTTCAACCTCGTAAACCGTTCACGTAATCAGGAACGTGCCCTCATAGCTTATCTTGACCTCAGCCGCTGGATGAACCGCACTGAGGAACTGCGACCTGTAAGCCGCGATCAACTGCAACAAAAGGCAGGAGTGAGTCCAGCGGTTGTGAAAGCCCTTGAGACAAAGGGGATATTCACCCTGAGCAAGGAAAGCATCAACCGCTTCACTGCACATTCCGGGAAAAGGCCCGTCACTCTCGCCAACCTCTCCCCCGCCCAGCTGTCAGCCCTGAAGGAGATTAAGGCCTCCTTCAGCGAAAAGGGAGTGACACTTCTGCATGGAGTGACGGGGAGCGGCAAGACCGAGATCTATACCCATTTGGCCGATATGGCCATGAAAGATGGTCGCCAGGTGCTCTATCTGGTGCCTGAAATTTCGCTCACCACACAACTGACCGACCGTCTTCGGCGTGTCTTCGGCGACCGTCTTCTCGTATATCACTCAAAATTTTCCGACAATGAACGTGTCGACATATGGCGGCGTCTGCTGACAAGTCGCGAACCGCTCGTCGTCATCGGGGCACGCAGCGCAGTATTCCTCCCTTTCCATAGTCTCGGGCTCGTCATAGTGGATGAGGAGCATGAGAGCAGCTACAAACAATATGACCCTGCTCCGCGCTACAACGCCCGCGACGCGGCAATCATGTTGGCTGCCATGCATGGAGCCAAGACACTGCTTGGTTCCGCCACTCCATCTATCGAGACTTTCTGGAAAACGAAGCAGGGAAAATTCGGACTCGTCGGACTCAAGGAACGATTTGAGGGAGCGACTCTGCCCGATGTCACAATCGTCGATATGAAAGCGATGCGAAAGCAGAAGCTTACCGACGGCATCCTCTCCTCCACCCTGGCACGCAAGACGGACGAGACTCTCGCTGCCGGCAAGCAAGCGATAATGTTCCAGAACAGGCGGGGATTCGCACCCGTAGTAATCTGTGACACCTGCGGCTGGACACCGAAATGTGTCAACTGCGACGTATCGCTCGTATATCATAAACACACCGATATGCTCCGCTGTCATTATTGCGGATATGCCATTCCCCTGCCAAAACTTTGCCCCGCATGTGGCGAAAACAAAATTCGAGCTTTCGGGTATGGCACCGAACGTATAGCCGAGGAGATGCACCGCCGTTTCGAAGGATTCCGGGTGGCCCGCATGGATCTCGACACCACCCGCAATAAAGATGCTTATCAGGAGATAATCGAGGAGTTCGCCCGTCATGAGACAGATATACTTGTCGGAACCCAGATGGTCACCAAAGGTCTTGACTTCGAGAATGTCAGGACAGTAGGCGTGCTCAATGCCGACACACTGCTCAACTTCCCCGACTTCCGCAGCAACGAAAGGGCTTTCAATATGCTCGAGCAAGTGGCAGGACGTGCCGGGCGCCGCAGTGAGAAAGGGGAAGTCATCATACAGACCACACAGCCCGAAAACCGGGTGCTTCATCACGTGCGCCGACATGATTATGAGAGCTTCTATGAAGAAGAGATCGCCGAGCGCCTCCGCTATGCATATCCACCTTTCACTAAAGTCATCAACATCTACCTGAAGAACCGTGATGCACGGCAGGTGGATGAGGCCGCCGTTATTTATACGAAAGCCCTGATGCAGGTGTTCGGCGCGAGGGTGTTGGGTCCGGAGAAACCCTTCGTGGGACGCGTTGCCACCTATCATCTTCAGACCATCATGCTGAAAGTAGAGAGTGGTGCAAGCATGAAGAGAGTAAAGGAAATCCTTCGTGGAGTCTATGCGTCAGTGGCGCAGATACCCTCCGTGAAGAGTTCAACGATATATTTCGATGTCGACCCGGCATAACGCCCACGGGCCAATGCCGCAGAGACGACGCCACCAAACCAAAGGAGAATCAAGAGAAGAGACAATGGAACTTCACGACGAATTCGACAGAGAACATCTCTGGCATCCTTACACAGGGACACGCAATCCCCTGCCTACATATAAAGTGGAACGCGCCGAGGGCGCTGAGATAGAGCTTGCCGACGGCCGACGCCTGATCGACGGCATGTCGTCATGGTGGTGTGCCATCCACGGCTATAACCACCCTGTTCTCAATGCAGCCATAGAGCGTCAGCTTAAGGATATGTCGCACATCATGTTCGGCGGCCTTACGCATGAGCCGGCAATTGAGCTGGGGAAGATGCTTCTTGAGGTGCTGCCTCCTTCCATACAGCATATCTTCTATGCCGATTCAGGGTCGGTGGCTACGGAAGTGGCAATGAAGATGGCAGTGCAGGCTCAGGATAATCCGCAGCGCACCAATTTCGCTACGATCCGCAGCGGTTATCATGGTGACACATGGAATGCCATGTCCGTCTGCGATCCTGTCACCGGTATGCACGGCGCCTTCGGAAGTGCTCTCCCCATACGTCATTTCGCCGATGCCCCCCAGTGCCGTTTCGGTGAGGAGTGGAATCCTGCCGATTTCGAACCTATGCGTAAGATAATCGAGGAGAATGCCGATTCACTCGCAGGTGTGATCCTCGAACCCATAGTGCAGGGAGCCGGCGGTATGCGTTTCTATCATCCGCAATATCTGCGCGAACTGCGTAAGCTTTGCGATGAGAAAGGGATATTGCTCATCTTCGACGAGATAGCCACCGGGTTCGGACGCACAGGGAAGCTTTTCGCCTGGGAATATGCCGGAGTGGAACCCGACATAATGCTGATCGGAAAATCCCTCACAGGAGGTTACATGACCTTCTCGGCTGTAGGAGCCACGCGCAGGGTGGCCGACATGATTAGCGACAGTCAGGCTTCAGTGATGATGCACGGTCCGACATTCATGGGTAATCCCCTCGCCTGCTCAGTGGCCATAGCGAGTCTGAAGCTGCTGCTCTCTCAGGATTGGCAGAAACGTGTGAAGGAGATCGAGTCCATCATGAAAGAGCGACTCGCTCCGGCCCGCGGCCGCGACTATGTGGCCGACGTCAGGGTACTCGGAGCCATCGGCGTTGTGGAACTCAAGGAGGACGTCAATCTTTCCGAGTTCCAGAAACGATGCGTCGAGGAGGGAGTCTGGATCCGTCCATTCGGAAAGAACGCCTATATCATGCCCCCCTTCCTTGCCGCAAGCGATGATCAGGTTAAGACACTTTGCGACACAATGCTCAAGATTCTTGAAGACCCGGCCTCGTGGAGAAACAACTGAAAAATCTTGAAGCCGAGCATCGGCTACGCCGTTTGCCGGAAGAGAGGGAAGGAGGCCTGATCGACCTCTGCAGCAACGATTATCTCGGACTCTCTCTGCGTGCCGGAGAGTTCCAGGAGGAATTTCTCGAACGCTGGGGCGACGCTCCAATGTCAGCATCGGCCTCACGACTGTTGGCAAGCCGTCAGAAACACCATGCAGCCTATGAGGCATATCTTGCCGAGTTATACGGCAAGCCGGCGTTGCTCTTCAATTCCGGTTACCATGCCAACACCGGTATCCTGTCATCACTTATGTCCTTGCCGGGCACAACCGTTGTGGCCGATAAGCTGATCCATGCCTCTGCCATAGACGGGATGCGTATCGGCGGCGGCAAATTCCAGCGCTTCCGTCATAACGATATGCAGCATCTCCGTACCATACTGAGAAAAATCCTGGAAAGTGGTGAGACAGAGAGAGTGGTGGTCGCGGTGGAATCCGTCTACAGTATGGATGGGGATAAGGCGCCGTTACGTGAACTTGTGGAACTTCGCCGCGAGTATCCGGAAGTGCTTCTCTATGTGGATGAGGCCCACGCCTTCGGAGTGCATGGAGAGCGCGGACTCGGTCTGGCGGAAGAGATGGGAGTGGCGGGTGAAATCGACATACTCATGGCCACTCTCGGAAAAGCAGCCGCATCCTCAGGAGCATTCGCCATAACCGACGGGAAAACTCGCGACTGGCTCATCAACACGGCCCGCTCCTTCATATTCTCCACCGCCCTACCTCCCGCAGTGGTAGGATGGTCGCATCTGATGACAGAGAAGATCACACATATGCAGCCCGAGCGCGCACGTCTGCAGGCGATAGGAGAAAGATTTGCGGCTATGCTTGAGTCAGCCACTGGGAAGGCTCCGATCACACGTGGGCATATACAGCCCCTTCTCACCGGTAGTGCCGAACGGGCATTACGACTATCATCACGACTGCGTGAGGCCGGGATAGACGTGCTTGCAATCCGAAGGCCTACGGTTCCTCCCGGTGGCGAACGACTCCGCTTCTCCCTCAATGCGGCGCTTGATGAGGATGTTTTTAACATATTGGAGAAATTCGATTGGGATTCATAACATGCGAATTGACTTTATAAAGAAGACTGCCGGAAGCGGGCGGCTTATACTTATATTTGCCGGCTGGGGAAGCGATGCGAAGCTATATTCGGAGATTGACGTCGCCGGATGGGACACAGCCGTAGTGTGGGGATATTCGGATCTCTCTTTTCCGGCAGCTGAGCTGTCCGGCTATACCACCATCTATCTCTACGCATGGTCGATGGGTGTGTGGGCTGCTTCTTCCGTCACGTTCCCCTTTCCTCCGGATGCAGCCTTCGCAATCAACGGCACCGAACGTCCGCGAAGCGACACACACGGCATTCCGGAGGCAATCTACGACGGCACTCTCGATGGCCTCGACCATCGCAGTCTCAAGAAATTCCGGCTGCGTATGGCCGGCAGCAGCCAGAAAGCCCGCGAACTTGATGAACTGCTCCCTACTCCTAATATAGACGTTCTTAAGAAAGAATTGGAGTTCATACGTGCCAACCCCGCCAAAGGGAACATAAGTTGGGATCGAGCCTTCATCGGCAATGCCGACCGTATTTTCCCTGCGGAAGCCCAAAAGAATTATTGGGAGACCAAGGGGGTGGAGACCTTCATCAGTGAAGACGCACACTATCCTGATTTTAAAAAGATATTGAGCCGGACTCTTCACGACATGGAGCGGGTCGGCCGCCGGTTTGGCAAAGCCCTCTCCACCTACGACCATCACGCCACAGCCCAACGGTCCATAGCCCGACATCTATCGGAAATGATAGCAGAACGCGAGACTGAAGTTGGAGGGAAAGCACTGGAGATAGGTAGCGGGAGTGGGATGTTCACAAGTCTATGGATACCTGTTCTCAAAGCCTCAGAGGCAGATTTCATCGACCTCTATCCAACCCCACAATATGGAGCCGCTCCTATAGAGCATCATCATATTGCCGATGCCGAACAATGGCTGCGTCAGGAAGCAATGAGTCATCCGGGAAGTTTCGACGCCATAGTCAGTGCATCCACTATCCAATGGTTTGCCTCCACACGTTCTTTCTTCCGTAATGCATCTCTTCTCCTTAGAGAGGGTGGGCTACTGGCTGTATCAAGTTTTACCAAGGGGAATCTCCGCGAGCTTGATACATTGCGACCCTCTCCAATAGTCTATCTCACTGCGACTCGTCTGCGACAATTGGCAGAGCAATGGTTCTCTGATGTAAAGGTGGAAGAAAGAGAATATACCTTGAGTTTCCCCACATCGCGCGAATTGCTACTCCATCTCAAGCATACAGGAGTGGGAGGAAGCGCTGTCACAGGCTCCCAGGGTTCAGGACTCTCGCAAATGCTTAGAAGTAGAGAAGATGGGAATTTCCCCCTCACTTATCGCGCTGTTTTCATCACAGGAGTTGCATCCGGGCACCAGATTTGTGCAACATCATGATTCTGCACAAAGTAAACAGTCGTTTTTTTGCTGCAATTTCCGTATATGGTAATTTTGCAGAAAAAAACACGACTGCATGCACAGACATTACCTTACCTCCACCTTCGCACTGTTACTGACAAGTGCCATAGCCCAAGCTGCTCTTCCCGGCAGGACTGACACTTCGTTTCCACTCTCCGGCCAACAGGAAACGCTCGTTATCCTTGTTGAATTCGAGGGGACTCCATTCAATGTTGAGGATCCCTTCGGTTATTTCAACGGAATCCTCACACAGGATGATTTTACAGACTATTTCAGCAAAGGGAGCTGTCAGCAATATTTCCGCGAGAACTCAGACGGCCGTTTTGAACCCAAGTTCGATGTATACGGACCGGTGGTGCTTCCACATAAAGCTTCATATTACGGAGTCAACATCAATAATGTCTACGATCCCAACGCCCATGAGATGGTCACAGATGCGTGTGACATTCTTGACGACGATATTGATTTCACCATCTATGACACCAATGGCGACGGGATAGTAGACAACGTGTTCATTGTCTACGCCGGTTACGGTGAAGCATCAGGCGGAGGAGCGGACACAGTCTGGCCTCATGCAGCTTTCATTTCAAAGAAGGTTGAGACACCCGTCATCCATGACGGTGTGCAGATCGACCGCTACGCGTGTGTCAATGAGATGGAAAAGGATTATCCCACCGGCATCGGCACATTCTGCCACGAGTTCTCCCACGTGCTGGGACTGCCCGACATATATACCACAGATCAGGCCAAACGTTACACCACCGGCAGTTGGGATCTGATGGACCATGGTTCACTGAATGGCAATCAGCGTCGTCCATGCAACCTCACAGCTTATGAACGCAGTGTACTCGGATGGCTTGAACCTGAGGAAATAACACCTGGACACACATATACCCTCCCCCCTCTTGACGAAAACCTTGCTTATATCCTGCCCACGGAGTCACCTTCAGAATTTTTCATTTTTGAAAACAGACAGACACAAGGATGGGACAAAGGCCTTTCCGGGCACGGCCTTGTGGTATGGCACATAGATTACCAAGAGGATAAATGGGCTGATAATACTGTCAACAACGACCCGTCGCATCCATGCGTAGATATTGTGAAAGCCGACGGTCATGCATCGGATGGGTCCGAAGCAGGCGACCCATTCCCAGGATCAGCCGGCAAGTGCGAGATTTCCTTCTCAACAACTGAGGGATTCAGGACTTGGAATGGAAATAGTCCCGGAATTGTCATAAGGGATATAACTGAAAATAAAGATAAATCTGTCACCTTCCGGGTCGAAACAGATGAGAGCTATGTAGGATTAACCGAGAAAGACAATATCCGCATAGAAGGAAAAAATATTTCCGCACCCTTCCCTTTCACAATAACTGATGTCTCGGGACGAGTGATAGAGACCGGAGTCAGTGACGTGACTACCCCATGCACGGGAATCTTCATCCTGCATACCAAAGACATGACCAAGAAAATAATCATAAAATAACACAGCAGCAATGAAATTCTTTTCTGCCAAAACACTCCTTGCTTCCCTATTTATAGCCGCGGCTCCGGCCATAACGCTTGCGGGAACCAACAAGTTCTCTTACAATACTCCTGATGCTGAAAAGATTGGAATCGGCTTCGGCGTGGAAGATCATTATGAAATCGCCATATTTGTGCCCGGCGACCCTCTGGCAAATTTCAACACCAGTGTGAAGGAATTCACGGTGACAGTGCCTGTAAATGAAAATATCGGCAACTTCAAGATGTGGGTCTCCACGTCCTTGAACAATCCCGGTGTTGGGCGTTTTTTTTCTGGCAACGTATGCAACGAGACAACTGAAGCAGAGCCAATCGAAGGTACGGAACTCGGCACCATCACATATGTGCTCGACGAGCCTTACAGGATTACGTCTGCCGGTGTATATCTGGGATATTCTTTTGATGTGAAGGCTATCGACCCGAAAGCAGAAGTGACGAGCTTCCCGGTTGTCGCCACCATAGATTCCAACCCAAATGCCCTACTCAGCCGTCTGGCCTCCAATTATCCCGAATTCGCAGGCACCGACCAATACGCACTTTGCTGCACGGCTACGCTTGAGGGAGATTTTGTAGAACTCGGAGTAGGTGTTGAAAGCCAGAAACTATACGCAAAACGAGGCGAGAAATCGCAAATGAAGGTCACACTTATCAACCACTGCAACACACCCGTCAGCTCCGTAGGATACTCATACTCAATCGGAGGCAATTCAGGGGAGGGTTCGCTTGACGTAAACCTCGATGGCATACTCGGAAGCTCATGCACGGTTCCTGTGCCCATAGATGCCATATCAGATGAAGGCAGCCACACCGGAAAACTAACAATAACCAAAGTTAACGGGCAAGATAACCAAAGCACCGCACCTTCCTGCGACTTAAAGGCTAAAGTACTGGAACGGATACCAGTCCACAGGGTTGTGGCCGAGGAATTCTCCGGGACATGGTGCGGCAACTGTCCGCGAGGCATAGCCGGAATGAGGCTGCTTAACGACACTTTCGATGACTTCATCGGCATAAGTTATCATGGCAATGACATCATGCAGCTTAAAAGCGGTATTCCCGAGCTTGAATATGTGTATCCCAATATATTTTTCGACCGTACAGGTCCCGGCAGAGATCCATATTTCGGACTTGACATCTCTAACCCCAGGGCGGGAAGGATTGTTGAGGAATATCGCGAGGCAATGGAAAATTTTGCACCCGCCGACATAGACGTGAAGGCTGAATGGAATGAAGACAATACTTCGCTGCTTATTTCCAGCGAAGTGAAATTTGCCGAAGTGCCTGATGATGGCTTTAATTTCCGAATAGCATATGTTGTGATAGAGGACGGCCTTACCGGCTCTGACGCGGCATGGTGGCAGAAAAACGAATTGGCTGGGGTTACAGCCTTAAAAACCGATCCATATCTGAAAGAGTTCGTGTATGCCTCCGATATGATGAAAGATATGGTCTACAATGAGGTGGCTGTGTATGCCACTAATTCCAGAGGCATTGCAAACTCACTTCCCAAATATAAGGACCTCGAAGAAGGAGTCACTTATAATCATCAGTTTGAGGTCAGTCTCTCGGACTTCAAGAATGCCAGAGGCGGAGTAAGCTATCAGAATCCTGACAATATGCACGTCATCGCGATGCTTGTGAAGCAGGACCCGTCGGCTGCGGGAGTGATATGCAACGGTGCGAAAGCAAAGGTTCCTGCAAATTCAGATGTGAGGACAGTGTCCCTCGGAAATGAGGTTGTCTCGACTGAATATTATGACCTCACGGGCCGGCGCATTGAGGCTAACACACGTGGAATTGTCATCATGCGCCAGACCATGACTGACGGAACAGTAAAAACTACGAAAATCGTAAAATATTAATTCCTGAATAAATTATAAGGAAGCGCAGGGTCTTGGATCCTGCGCCTCCTTTTGCTTTGATATGATTTTAAAAAACCATTTTTCTTGGAGGAATGCAAAAAATAACCTAACTTTGCAGCCCAATAATCATTTGAATGGAAAACGGGCTAACCAAAAGAGATTTCCCTCGAAAGATATTGTCCTGTCTATATATCCTACTATTGAGTATTCTGGCGGTCAACGCCCAGAATGCTGATTCATACGAACGTCTCCTGAAACTTGAATCTGAAGTTCTCTACAAGAAAGGTATTGAATATCGCAACAGTGGGACACATCTCGACTCTTCGCTGGTATGTTTCACCATTCTCGGCGACCGAGGGACAAAAACCAAAAAGGAATACGAGCATGAGCTTGCTATAAAAGCTTATGCCGAAATGGCATATATATGGTTTTTCCATTAATACGACTATTCGAAAGCCATTGAAAACATGGCTAAAGCAAAGGAACTGATGGAAAAGATGGATATTGATCTTCCGATCTATCATCTTTATTCAGGCCTAATTTATGGTTCAATAAGTCATCAGAGCAAGGATGCGGAGACGCATGATTTAGCCATGAGTCATCTGCGCCGTGCTTTCAATCTCTCAGTTTCTTCCGGAGAACTCCACTCCATCAATGTGGTGTTCAGCAACATGATGTCGCTTGCATACTCCATGAAACAATTTGATTCCATCGCGGTGGAGAGCAAACGATTAAGGGAAATTGCGACGAAACTGTCCGACGGGCCTGAAACTTATTATACATTTTTCAACCTTCACACGCTGGAAGGCCTTAAGGCCTTGATCCAGAAACGCCATTCCGATGCGTTGAAAGAGTTCGACATGGTGACCGACAGCCTGCCCCGCAATCCTGTTTACAGCCGCTATCATTGCGGGGTATGGGAGTTCAAGGGGTTCGCCCATGCCGATGCGGGGAATTATGCGGAAGCTGAAAATGATTACATGACGGCACTCCAGATTGCTGACAAATTTGACCTGCGGGATGCAAAAATAGAAATCTTCTATGACCTCGCCAAACTCTATGAACAATGGGGACGGCATCAAGATCAGTTCCTGTATCAGGCCAACTATTTGAATCTCAAGGATTCTCTTCTGAGTTTCCGTCAGATTTCCTCAATGGATGAGATCAGATTCATCGGCGACTTGCGTAAAGTGGAGAACAAGCTTGAAGAGACAGGACGCAGAAGCGAGCGGATGCGCCGCTCATTGATTGCAGTTGGCGTGCTCCTGATCCTGGCCGTGGCTGCAATATGGTTCACAGTATGGCTCATACGCAGACTCAAGCGTTCCAACAGGACTCTTTATGCAAAGAATCAGGAAGTATTCAAAGCTCAGGAAGAGGAGAGGGAACTTAGGATGCGTTATGAAAGAGAGATTTCGGAGCTGCGCGATCAGCTCGGAAAACCCGACATAGCTCCCCCTCCCGCCAATAAAAAATACAAAGGGAGCAACCTCACAGAGGAGTCGAAGCAGACGATTGCCTACAAGATACGCGAGATTTTCGAAAATTCTCCTGAGATCTATTCTACGGGATTCTCTTCCGACAAACTGGCTGAGCTTGTCGGGGAGAATTATAAATACGTAAGTCAGGTGATCAATGAGAAATGGAATCTGAATTTCAACCAGCTTCTCAACAAATACCGTATCCGAGAGGCTTGCAAAAGACTCATGGACCGTGAGCAATATGGCCATCTGACTTTTGAAGCCCTCGCTGCAAGCGTCGGTTTCAACAGCCGCTCCACCTTCGCTGCACAATTCAAAGCTGTTACAGGTCTCACTCCCTCACAGTACGTTTCCGAATCAAGGAAATAGATTTTTTATAGTTTTTTCCTTTCCGGAATCATGATTTACTGAAAGTTAGATGCCTTTATTGTCCGGATTCATGATTCCTGCCACATTCATATCCTAATTTTTTCAGCCGTATATTAAAATACGTCTATATTTGCGAAAACAAAACCAAACAACATCCCTATGAAACATCTACTACTCACACTTGCGGCAGCTGCCACAGGACTTGCCTGTCTGGCAGCCAACCCGGTTCCGAGTCCTAAGGAAGCCCCGCAACACGCCAAGTCCTACAACTGGGAACAGACTGACACCGTCTCATATTTCGTAGCAGCCCAGAGTTTTGTCGGCAGCAATTCCTTCGTTCCTGAAGGTGGTGACTACAAGACATATGAGCTTGGTGTGGTGCGTCAAGGAAACAAAGTGGTGCTCACCAATCTCTTCAACCTGATAGACACAGGCGGCTATGATTCCTGCTATGACACTCCCATAGAAGGAGTCTACAATGAAGCCGAAGGCACCATTACCTTCGATGCCAACGTGATCTACAGCAAGGTAGGCAACCAGTATGACTGCACCCTCTTCACTGTAAAGGGATTCAACGAGAACGGGTCTTTTAGTCCCGAAGATGAACTCATGCAGCTTGTCTTCCACGTCACTCCCGACTTCAAGACAATCACCAACACCACTCCTTTCGGCCTCAAGTACAACTTCGGGATGCCTGAACGCTACAAATCCTTCTGCGCGACCGTGATGGATCCCGAGTCTGACTCCAATGTCATAAAGCTAAACGAGAGCGTAAGGATACCCACCTGCTACGTAGGCAAAAAATCAGAGAAGAGCATAACAATATTCAACGCCGGCGGCAAGGAGACAGAATATGTGATCGGACTGACGCAGGAGGGCGACGAGTTCTCAACGAAACTTGCAAGCGGCACACTTAAGGCTTGGGGTAAGAAAGAACTGACCTTCCGCTTCAAGCCTACCGAAGCTGGCAATTTCGAGGCCATTGCGACGATAGAGACTGAAAACGGCAGTCTCCAGATTGGGCTCGAGGCGGAGGCGCTCCCCAACCTCTCCTTTCCGGAGGCCGTGAAAGCCGGTGACTTCGTTTTCGACACATCCATCGATTATCCGGCTGTCATCAAAGAGTTCGACCATCCTCTTCCTGAAGGGGGGGCCGAGAAAGTCCAGGCCATTCGCCTTTCAACTGGAGGATCCTATGGCAGTTCTACCTTAAAGGTTGGTTTCAATGTCCCGGAAGGCAAAAAAGGTCACCTCTCCTACAAAGGTTACTTAGACAATCCGACAAACGCTGTTTTCTCCGTCAACCTATTCCTGGGAGAAGACCAGGAGACAGGATTCCCTGCACCCGCCTATATGCTCTCAAGCGATTTTGAAGAAAAATATACCGAACTTGACTTCGCTCCCGGCGACCATTATATCTTCATCAACCATATGGACGGTCTTTCCAAAAACACCGATGTAGCCACCTATATCTGGGATCTCGACCTGACAATAATCGAACCGGGCAAAGAGGAGCCGGAAGTGACAACTCCCGAACTTTTCATGGGCTTCGGAGTCGCCGGAAAGACTGAGAGAATAGCCACCATCGGTGTCCGCAACCGCAGTGCCGAGGAAATGGAGATCATCAGTGTGGAGAGCGACAACGATGAGTTTACAGCCACCGCCCCCAATAAAAAGGCCGGGCTGCTTGAGACAATTAATATTCCTGTCGAATATATCAGCGACGAACCCGGAGAACGTATAGCCAACTTTACAATCGTCACCAATCTCGGCACAGTGACTGCAAAGGCAACTGCCAAGGTTTGTGAGGAACCCGACTATACAGCTCTTGTGTCGGAAGGAAAGGATTATATCACATTCAGTGTCGACGAGGAACATCCATTCGTAGTGGAGAACGGAAAGGCCTACAACATCACATCCAAACACCCCGACTCAGTCGAGACATTGGCTTCCCTTCCCTTTGAAATCACAATACCCGAAGGAATGGTGGGTAGACTCGAATACTCCGGCCACTCATGGGGCACACCAGAGGACAGATATGCAGCTGAGCCACTCTGGGACTTCGGATACATCGAGATTGCACTTGCGAAGGCTGTGCTCGGCAGCAATGGTTTCACCGCCTGCTGGTATGACAACGACGTGGAAGTATATTCTGACTACTGGACAGACCACAGTGACAAATTCTTCTCCGACCTTCAGCACGCGCTTCCAGAGGGAACCAATGTCGGGGCATTCTACTATCGACAGGGAGGCAACATGACATGCTACGGCGAGGACCGACTTGAAATCACCGACATCAAGGTCATCGTGGAAGATCCTAACAATCCCGGTTCAGTAGGTGGCATCCATGATGTGGAAGGGTGCACTATAGAATACTTCGACATTCAGGGACGCAAGCTTGAAACCCCTGTCAAGGGAATCAACATTGTCCGTATCACCGATGCTGAAGGCAAAGTGACCACACAGAAAATAAACCGCTGATTCAGTGCGCTTATCTTCAGTTTGAAAAGAAGAGAATCTTAATAAAATATCCAATCGTGAATATCTCATGAAAAGGAATATAATTCTCCTTACCATGGTATTGGCAACCCTCAATTGGGTTGCCGATGCCAAAATCGAAAACCACACCCTCGGTTTTTGTGAAGGACAGGTAAAGACAGGAGCGACCGACGGGTTCTCCAATCCGGAGCCCGACCAGGACATCAGCGCGGCAATCCATATCCCTGCCCCAGTGGCCAAGCTGTATGCCGGCTGTGAAATCACACAGATAAACGCAGGACTGGCTTCCACTCTCAATGTGGAGTCAATGAACGTATGGATTCGCAGTTCGCTTGACGGTGAGAATCTTGCTGAGGCCACTATGACAAAGACATCAACGCCTTCGCTGAAAAAAGGTTGGAACTCTTTTGTACTGCCGTCTCCTTTTATTATCCCGGAAGAGAGCGAGGGGTTCTATGTCGGCCTCACCTTCCACCAGAAAGGAAATTCTATCGGTCTTTCGGTCGTACAGGGTCTTCCCGTCGTGGAAAACTCACTCTGGGTAAAACTCGGCAACGAAACGCCATGGGCTGACCGTTCGGAAGAGGGAGTGCTTTCCATAGAAACCCTCGTCAGCGGAGACAATCTGCCTGCAGTCAACCTTACAATCTCGTCCTTGCAGATGCAGCCTTCCGTTTCAATCTCCAACGGTGAGCTTTCCGGCACATTGACCGTCGTTAACCATGCCGAGCAAGTGAGCGGATTCGATATCTTTTGCTCACTCGACAATCGTGAGGACTACCTTACCCAACATGTTGACGTAGATCTTGCCTTTAAAGAATCGAAAGAGATACCTTTTTCCTTCACGTTTGACAATCTATCTGAAGGTGATCACATGGCATATCTCAGGATAGGAGGTATCAAGGAAGGAGAGGATGCGTATCCCGACGACAATGTGCTTTCTGCTCCGTTTTCAGCCGTGTCACACTTCTTCCCGCGCAAGGTGATTGTGGAGGAATTTACCACCGAGGCATGCATCAACTGTCCGCGTGTGGCTGGATACATGCATGAGATGCTTGAGACTTCCGGAGCCGACGGCAGCGTGATAGCAATATGTCATCACTCTGGATTCGGCACAGATTGGCTCACAATTCCCGCCGACATAACCTATCTGGGTCTTTACGGCACTGTCAGCCCATTTGCCCCCGCTATATTCGTGGACCGTTTCACTGCCGATTATCTCCCCGGCTACAACAACAATTCTTCCGTGATGCTTCCCGAGTCGGCAGAAGAACTCTCAAGGGCCGTCAACACCCGCAAGAATGTCCCGGCTTATGTCTGTCTGGATCTTGATGTTGAGCTCACTGATGGGAATGCCCACGTGAAAGTGTCAGGACAAAGAGCGACGGAGACATTCACAAATAATAAGCCCCGTATCGTAGTAGGACTGCTTGAAGACAACATCCCTGCAAAAGTACAGGCCGGCGTACCGGAAGGAGAAACTTACATACAGCAACATGTCAACCGTGTATATAATTCCACCTGGGGCGAATACCTTGATTTCAATGGAGAAAGCTACACCTACGAGTGCGATCTTGAAGTGAAACCGGAATATGTGAAGGAAAACCTCAGTGTGGTGGCATATATCTGGGATTATGACCCCTCGGATGCTAACAAATGTGAGATTGCCAATGCCAATGTCCTCTATTATCCCGACATGAAGGACAACACAAGTGGAATTGACAATATCTCGGAAAACTCGGATGCCGACATTAAATATTACTCCATTGACGGCAGAGCACTAGGCTCACCGCAAAAAGGGATTACCATCGTGAGTAAAGCTAACGGCACCACATCCAAGATTCTCCGTTGAAAGAGCCTGTGATATCAGGAACCAATTTCTTATTTAACACTTTAAACTCTCTAACCCATATCCATGAAGACAAGATATATCATCTCATTAGCGCTCTGTGCAGGCATTAGCCTCGCATCACAGACATACGCTCAGGATACCACCGAGTCAACTGAACCAACAATCGAGAACAGTTTCTCCATCACCCCTGCTCCGGGAGCCATCGACTATGACACGATGCAGAGAGGCCTGACATCCCTGACCATCACACCCAACAGTGGAGTGACACCCTCCGTAAACGATGAATGCCAGGAAACAATCCTATTCTCATTCAACGGAGAAACTCTCACCGAAATCGAGTCTAAGTATCTCACTTTCACTTACATTGATTTCCATGGAGGATTCTGGAGCGGCATGCTGAATCTCAACCCAGAGGATATTATCCCTCTTGAGGAACTTCAACAAGCTGGCACTTACACCATCAGTTTCCCCGCCAATCTTATACAAGTGAACGGAGAAAACACTCCCGCCTGTACCCTGACCTATACCTACTCCGAACCCGTGGAAGGTGAGGTAGACTTTGAGTCAGCCCTCGCCAATGCGGACGGCGACACATTTTACAGCATGTACATCAAGATGTCAGACCCCAACCTCGCATTGTCGGTCACAGACGATTTCAAATGTGAGATGAACTACAATGGGGAATTGGCTTACACTTTTGACAAATCGCAGGTGTCTGCCTACGCCAATACTTTCACGATCAATATCCCGACCGAATTGTCCCAGACTGCCCAGCCGGGGGAATATACATTCAACGTAGCCCCCGGTAGCCTAAAGGCTGTTGACAAGGCCAATAATATCTATGGCATCAACACCGGTGAACTTTCCTATACCTACACACTTCTGGCACCTCCGGCTGTTGTCGCGATGGATCCTGAGAACGGGTCGTCTGTCAATGAGCTGAGTCGCGTGACAATCACCTTCAATCGCCTTATGAGCGAGTCCACACCCTGGGATCCCTCTATCAAACTGCAGGTGATGCAGAACGACGAGCCGCTCGATCAATATGAGGTGGAACTCATGACTCTCGAGGATGCCTACGAAGGTTACAAGGTGCTCGTTACTATAGATCCTGCAATAACCACAGACGGCGAATACTCAATCGCCAACATCGCAAGCTTCATTAACTTCAAGCTTCATGCAGAAGACCAGTGGCCAACTTACTGGAACTACGGACCCATCGAATGCACTTTCAATGTAGACACCAATAATGGAGCTTCCCTCGTGGAGAATGATGCTGAAAACCTCACAGTCTTCAACCTCCAGGGCTACGTTGTGCTCAGGAACGCTGACAAAGAGGCTCTGCGAGCTCTGCCGGCAGGTATCTATCTGCTCAACGGCCGAAAGATCTGCGTCAGATAATCCGGGATAAATCAGGTTTACTTACATGTAAGTCTGCCGGTTCATTACCACTTCGCACACATAATCAAAAGAAAAAAGACTCCGGTCCACTTCTATCAAAGGACAGGAGGCACACACTCCCTAAAGAGCGTCTGCCTCCTGCTTTTTTTCCCAACTTTTATGAGTCAAGTCAAAAATATTATATGTCTCATGTGCCGCAAAAATAGAAGGCATAAAGTCTGGAGCTTTAAATGCGGAAGAAAAAAAGCAAAAAACTTCACTGCCACTTGCAAACGTGGCGGAGAAAGATTAATTTTGCAGATTATTTGTATCAAGGGAAGAATGCTGACCAAGAATACTGCAAATCTACTGACTGATAACAACAATCACTATTCTAATAAAAACCTCAATTTACGGCAGATGCGATTACACAAACGACTGACAGCCATGGCCGGAGCGCTGCTGATGATGGCAGGCACCGCCTCTATGGCCCAGGAAGTGGGTCTGAAGACCAACTTGCTTTATGATGCCGCTCTGAGTCCCAACCTCGGAGTGGAAGTAGGACTCGCCCCGAAGTGGACTCTCGAACTCTCGGGCCAGTTTAACCTATGGACTATCAATCAACACAAATGGAAACATTGGCTTGTGCAGCCTGAAGCCCGCTACTGGTTCTGCGAGCGCTTCGACGGCCATTTCATCGGCGTTCACGCACTTGGTGGACAGTACAACTGCGCCAACCTCGGCGTAGACCTCAATGTGCTCGGCATCAACTTCAATCATCTCGCAGGCCGCCGTTATCAGGGCTGGGGCGTAGGTGGAGGTATTGTCTACGGTTACGCCTGGCCTGTACATAAACACTGGAACGTGGAGGCTGAGATCGGCGTGGGCTATATCTACACCAAATATGACATCTACCCCTGTGCCGACTGCGGACGCAAGATCGCTACCGACAAGCACAAGAACTACTGGGGCCCGACAAAAGCCGCTGTCAACATCGTTTATCTCTTCTAATCTTCCACACCCTTAAAAAGCATTACAGATGATGAAACATTTACTCCTGTCGCTCGGTCTTCTGGCCGCCGGCTCAGCATATGCCCAGACTGTGAGTCCGCTGCATATCACCGATCTCAACATCCAGCGCGAGGGTGAGAAGCTGATGGTGAAGATGACGTTCAATCCCAAGGAATATAAGCTCGGCCTCAACCAGCAGACTGTTGTCACCCCCGTGCTTGTGAGCGCTGACGAGACTAAAAGTGTCTCGATGCCCTCCTTCGCCATCGCAGGCAAGAACAATTACTACCACACCCTGCGCAACGAGGGTGAGGAGGTGGCCGCCTCCCTCTACCGCTCGGGTAAGGGCGACAAAGTCACATACGAGTATGTGCTCGATTGGGAACCCTGGATGGAACGTTCCCAGTTCGACTATGTCTATGCCACAAAAGGATGCTGCGGCCTCCCCTCCAAACCGGAGGAGAATATCCCCGCCGCCGAACTCGACTTCACTCCGAAGATTTATGAGGCCGACTTCGAATATGTCGTGCCCGTGGCGACTGACGTCAAGGTATTCAACCTCGAAGGCCAGGCCTTCATCAACTTCCCCGTCAACAAGACGGAGATCTATCCCGACTATATGACCAACCCTGTGGAGCTCCGCAAGATTCTTGACACCATCGATGCTGTCAAGGAAAACACAGATGCCACAGTGAAACATATCAAGCTTACGGGCTACGCCTCTCCCGAGGGTCCGTATGCCAACAACGTGCGCCTCGCCAAGGGCCGTACCGAAGCCCTGAAGGAGTATGTGCGCAAGCAGTATACTTTCCCTGCCAATATCTTCGAGACAGCTTCAGTGCCGGAAGATTGGGCCGGTCTCAAGGCTTCGCTCACCGACGGCAAGGCCGCAGTGCTCGATGATGCCAAAGAGATAGTGGCCTTCATCGACCTCAACACTCCCATCGAGTCGCGCAACGACGAGCTCCGCAAGAAGTTCCCCACTTCCTACAACTGGCTGCTCAAGAATGTGTATCCCTCGCTGCGTCACACTGACTATGTCATCACATACGAAGTGAAGCGTTACACTGACGTTGAGGAGATCAAGCAGGTGATGCGCACCCGTCCGCAAAACCTCAGCCTCAATGAGCTCTTCCTCGCAGCACAGACCTACGAGCCCGGTTCGCCCGACTATAATGAGGTGTTTGAGATCGCAGTACGCACCTATCCCGAGGATCCCACAGCCAACCTCAACGCCGCCAACACAGCTATCTCTAAGGGCGACTTCGCCGCTGCCGAGAAGTATCTGTCCCGTACGGGCAACACTCCCGAATCTGAATATGCACGCGGCATCATGGCTGCCAAGCAGAAGGACTACGACAAAGCCCTCGGCCACTTCCAGAAAGCCCAGCAGGGCGGCCTGACAAAAGCCGGCGAAGCCATCGTCAGAATACAGGCTATCCTCGAAGACCGCGGCAACGTAGTCTATCTAAATTCGTAATTGAATCTTATCCTGACTGACTTTCCGTCGGGGAATCAGATTCCATCTCGTTCATGACTCCACTGACCGCCCTCCGGGGCCGTCACTTATCATAAGCATCCGCTCTTCCGCTCTGCCCGGAAGGCTGACCAAGGAAGAGCGGATGCTCAAATTTCCCCACTAACTTATGAATCTATCCCACGAAAACTCAAAATAGCCAACATAAGTAAATATTAAATGGCTACACATCAAGGGAGGGACGACTGACCTGACACAAAATTATGAAAACGAGGATTGCGAAGCCCGACAGTAGGCAACGCCACGTATGACAAAAAATACCACTTACCAAAGAAAACAATAACACAATGAAACATAAATTTCTGAGACTGCTGAGCCTTGCTGCCGTCATGATCGCCGGACTTTCTTCCTGCGTCTATGACGACGATCTGCAGCCATGCCAGGAGCCGGCAAACGAGGGCAGGGTGAAGCTCCGCCTGAAGTTTCAGGTGCCCTCGGCAGAGACCACCGAGAGCCTGCGCGCTCCGAATCTCGGTCTCACCCGCGCCGACGATGACTATAGTTTCGAGCAGCCTGACAAATATTGTGAGAACATAAGCTCGCTGCGCATCATCATTGCGCGTACCGACAGTGTGACCGGCAACGTCTACGTGGAGCACAACCGCATGGTTTCCCTTGACAATTTCAGTTCCTTCCCTCAGGCTATCGCGGGCGAGGAGTTTGAAGTGGCCAAAGGGGAGATGAAAGATATGTACCTCATCGCCAACGAGCAGGGTGCGGGCAGCGAGATTGCCTCGCGTCTCTCAGGACTTGCACCGGGAGTCCCGATGAGCAACATCTACGACATGATAATCACCAGCTCTGACGCTGTGCTCGCCGACAATACAGCAGCCACGGAAGAGACTGTCAGGATGCTACCCATGGCGGAAGTATTCCATAAAATCGTCAATGGCACCCTTGTGAAACAGGATGATGGACATCTACTGTATGAACAGGAAGAAAACCTCTTCCTGCCACGCGCTGCCGTGAAGTTCAGCTTCACGATATCTGCCGATGAGGATGCATTCTGGCCTGAGACCGATGCCGAAGGGAAGCCCACAGGAATAGACCCCGGCACCATTGCCCTTGCCGGAAGAGAGTGGGAAGTGACAGCAATCACAGTCACCGGACTTGCAAACGCAGAGTTCCTCTTCCCAACTGCCACCAAGTACCTCCCCGAGAAAGGGGAACCCTCCACGAATCCTTACGGAGGGCGTATAGTGACTGAATACACGTGTCCGGATGGTGTGTCCACAGGGAGCTACACTTTCACTCCTTCAGGGTTCGGCATAAACGCTCCCGGTTCGACAGCTTTCAGCAACAGCTACTCTCCTGCACTTTATTTCTTTGAGAGTCCCATTCCTGCCGGAAATGCCGGTTATACTGTCTCCCTTACCATCAAGGCAACAAAATCCCTCCTCCCTCCCTCTGAAGGGGATGATGATACTGCTGGAGATGACGAGACTGAAGGGGATGACGAAACCACTGGAGATGATGATGCAGAGGAGTATGAATTCCCAACATTTACATTCCCCGCTGTCAAGCTTCCGAATCTCGCCTCATTGCCCCGCAACACTCATGTGAGAGTGAATATGAAGATCACGGCTAACGGTCTGAAATGTGAGGCTTGGGTTCTTCCCTATATTAGCGTAGTGCTTGAACCTGATTTCGGCATCCTCTATCCTGAGGAACCGACACCCTAACCTGAGCCACAATCCAATCGAAATTTCTCAAAACATACCGAACGACAACAATATCATTATCGAAACGAAATGAAAAAACTATATATCCTGCTGCTCGCCATGATCACGCTCCTCGCCGGATGTCGCGATGATCTGCTTTACGATCCGGAATTTGGCGAGGGGGAAGGCAACATCACGGCCACTGTAGTGTTCAGTCCGGTGCTGAACTCCCTCAACGGCACCCGAGCAGATGGCAAAGCCTTGAACCATATCAATTCACTTTGTGTGTTTCTCTACAACCGCGACGGAAAGTTGATAAAGAGATTCAGCGCTCTTTCGCCTAACGATCAGCATGAACTCAAAGATCTGAAGATTGACAACAATACTGCACTTGCAGGTACCTGGAAGCCCTCCAACTGGACTACAGAGACCACCGACGAGACCACTACTCCTACAGCCACCTTCACTCTGGAGGGAATACCCTTCGGACGTTATTACATCTACGCTGTGGCCAACATGGGGAATCTGGAGAAGTATGATGATGAAGCTCTTGCCACTCCCGAACAACTTAGAAGCATTCCCCTCACATGGTATGATGAATTGGATACTAACGACGAGATGTTCGGTTTCTTCTGTAAGGCAGACGAAGCCTATAGCAATGGGTATGAAGCTCCGCAGGTAATCGTCAATAAAAATATGGTCGACCTGAAGGCTTGGCTCAAACGCGCCGCCTCGAAAGTGACCGTGGCTGTCGACGGTTCGCAGCTTTACGATGGCGTGAAAGTCTGGATCAAAAGCATTCAGATCAGGGATATTCCGGATATGTGCTGGCTCGGCCGACCCAACACAGCTCCTCAGCATCTAATCGAGGAGGGAGAGAAGATTGTTCTTTCCGAGAGTGAGTATGCCGGAGATGGCGAGAGTGCTGAAAATCTCGTAACAAACGCCAAGACATATCCTACAAATATATCGGATGCTCACCTTCCTGATTCTAAAAATTCCCTCTTCTTCTATGAGAACATGCAGGGAGAAGGCCAGCTGAAATCACAGGTATGGCCGGAATCCGAGGGTGGCAAACCTTACGAACCGATGTATCCGGATGGCAACAACAACACAAGTGATGGATATAAGGACAAGAAGATCGACGGCACATATGTGGAAGTCGTGGGTTATTATGAGAACAAGACCAGTCACGGACCGATCATCTATCGCTTCATGCTTGGAAAAGACACTCATAGAGACTATAACGCCGAGCGTAACTACCATTATAAGCTCACACTGAAGCTTAAAGGCAATGCAAACGAAAACGACTGGCATATCGTCTATGAGCAGAAACCCGACATCTTCCTGCGTGAACCCTTCTACGTATCATATCTTTACAACACCGGCATGCCCTACAACATCAGGGTGGTAGGCGGCGAACTCGTGAAGCTCGAGGCTACCATACCTGACGATGAGGTGACAAAGGCAAGTTGGGCGCCAAAAGATGGAGACGTGACGCCGGAGGATATCAGAAGTCTACGAGAAATCGTCCCTCCAGGTGGAGAAGTTGGTCAATATGTATATTGGCCGGTAGACAAAGTCAACAACCCTGGTCCATGGAATGGGTTCCTATCGCTTAGAGAAGAACGATATGAAGGAGAGTCTTCTGACGGCTATGGCATCTTCGTGCCGGGAAACGACGCCTATAGTCCTAATAATCCTTCCACTTACACTGCCAATAAGACCCATTGGAATACTTACCGGCAAGGTGAACGAGTATATTATGAAAATGGCGTTGTTGATGGCAACGATGTGGAAGTGGTCAAGACAGCCCCAGGCGAATATTCCTGCAAGATACCTCTCTATACAAAAGCACGTGTAATGGTGTCACAGACAGGTTACACTGGCAACAATCCTTATGCTGCCTATCAGCGTGCTTCAAGAATACAGCTGAAAGCTACTTTCAAGGATGAAAGCATTGTAGTGAAAACAGTCGATGTTATCCAGAGCCGACGTGTCATGAACCCGAAAGCTATTTGGAGAAGAGGAGACAACACTGAGTCTTTCCATGTGGAGCTTAAGATTCTTCCCTATCAGACAGCAGAGGCCTTTGAAAATCTTAAATCGGACGGTCCATGGCACGCGGAGATTATCAAGGGTCAGGAATTTCTAAGCATCCGGCCGGAAGAAGGAGTTTCGCAGCAAAACCCGGATATGTCAATTTCCGGGTCGCGAGATCCTTATGGTGAGGACAACTACATTGATTTCCACATTGACTTCAATGGCACGACCACCACTCCACGTGGAGGCATGATCAAGGTTTATTATAACAACAACACCTGCGTGCATACCATTTTCGTAAGACAAGGGTATGATCCGGTTTCATTCTATGGATCAAACACTATGTGGCATACCTACAATCTGCGGACTGCCTCAGAAGAAGTTACCGACCCTGAACTTGAGGGTTCATACTTCCGACAGTATAACACAGGGTTGCCAATTGCTACAAGTTCCAACACAAGCGGTTTGGCTTTCCAAAACGGCAATACCCGTAGTTTTACTGTAGCTCTGCCCGGTGGTGCCACAGAAAGTAAGACATGGAACCAAATCACTACCACCAACAGTTCATGGCCGAGTTCTTTCAATGTAAATGTTGTAGGGCGCACCACAGCAAGCCGACTTCCGACCAAAGCAGATTGGGAGAATATCATAAAGAATTCCCGAACCATCTTCGGTTATGGAGTTCTCTATACTGATGGAGCGAATAAAACACAGGATGAGAAAGAAGTGGCATTTGGAGCGAGTTCAACGAGCCATACGAGTCAGGGCATGCGCGGAGTCATATTGTGTGATGAACAGACCGGCACACAGATATTCCTTCCATTAGCTGCCTCAGGCTACGGACGATTCAAACAGGGAACATCAGACCCGGTTTACAACCGACTTCCGGGAGGATACATGGGTGTAATACAATATGCCAACCGTTATTCCTGGTATCCTAATACTGGAACATATGGCGTGTCATACAAACCACTTTTCTACGATATATGGAAAGGTGAAGGCACTATGTATTGGACAGCGGAAGGCGATGGTGCTCCATGGGCATTGGACATCAACTTCAATACTCTTGATATTGTAGTCGGAAAGGCCAATCAGGATGGTTTGGGATTGTTATGGTCATACGGTAACCCATCGCCCAACTCCGGCACGGATGCCGTACATATCCGACTCGTGCACGACAGATAGCACACTGGCGAGGGGCGCTCTCCCGATTGACAGGTATTGAAGCGGTCGGGAAACCGCTCCTCCCGGTCGCGGACGATACGCCCAGTCAGCACCCGAACATCGCTGCCCGATGTTCGGGTGTCTCCATTTTTTTCTTTGGAAATAATTTCTTACATTTGCATCTCTAATGTATTTGAGTTATGACTGAGATCAAGTATCCTGTTGGAGTCCAAAACTTCCCAGAGATTATTAACGAAGCTTACCTTTACGTTGATAAGACTCGCGATATCTATGAGCTTGTGAAGAGAAACAAGTATGTTTTTCTAAGCCGTCCACGACGCTTTGGAAAAAGCTTGCTTATCTCTACGATTGAAAATTATTTCAAAGGTAGAAAGGAACTTTTCCGAGGACTCGCCATTGAGGAACTTGAAAAGGAATGGGAGACATATCCCGTTTTCCGTTTTGATTTTACTGGCCGCTCATATGAGACGCCAGAGGATGTCTCTGATTCCATTTTATCTGCCATACGTCGCTGGGAGGAGGACTATAGAGTAGAGTTGTTTGACGAGAATGAAGGGGAACGTTTTTTTTCACTCATCAAACAGGTGTCAGAAAGGTTAGGAAAACGAGTAGTGGTGCTTGTGGATGAATACGACAAACCTATTATAGATGTATTGGAGGACTCTCCCTTGCAGGATAAAGTGACAAAACGTCTGCAAGGTTTCTATTCCGTACTCAAAAAAGCCGACGAATATATTAAGTTCGCCATGATAACCGGGGTAGGCAAGTTTGCCCACCTCTCCATCTTCTCGGGACTCAACAACCTTACGGACATTTCGATGACGATAAAGTATAATACTATCTGCGGCATCACGGAAAGCGAGATGCATCAGTATTTTGAAGAGTCTATGAAGGATTACTCCGACACCAACGAGATTGCTGAGGAAGAGGCCTGGGCAGAGTTTAAAGAGCAGTATGACGGGTATCACTTTAGTCAGAAAGGTGCGGATATCTACAATCCATACAGTGTTCTCAACGCTTTCTCCCTCCAATCCATCAGTGACTATTGGTTCTCAAAAGGAACCCCCAGTTTCCTTGTCAAACTTTTACGCCGTAACCGCGTCCCATTGATAAACCTTGATAGACAATGGCGAAGTGAGAGCGACCTTTCAGACATGACTGATACCACTCGGGATGTTATTCCTCTTCTCTTCCAAGCGGGTTACCTTACACTACGCACCTATGATCCCCGACGTCGCCAATACCAACTTGATTTTCCAAACCGTGAGGTCTATGCCGGTTTTTGGGAATCTCTTGTAAAAGCATATTTTCCCCGGGATATCAATCCATCCGGGTTTGACGTGTTTACCCTCACGGATTGCCTCAACAGTGGAGATATTAATGGTTTCATGACGAGTGTGGGGAGTCTGATTGCTTCGGCTACAACAGATCATATCGTCAACCGTGAGGAGCATTTTCAGAATATGATGGCGATTATTTGCCGAATGCTCGGGCTTCAGGTGCAGACGGAGATCCATGGCGCGGGGGGCCGATGCGATATGATCGCCTTATGCACAGACTATATCTATATCTTTGAGTTCAAGATCAACAGCACTCCGGATGAGGCACTTAGCCAGATTGAGGAAAACGGTTATGAGAAACCGTATCTCGCGGATTCGCGCAAGAAGATTCTCGTCGGGGGCAATTTCTCGACAGAGACACGAACCCTGACCGGGTGGGTAGCAGCAAGGTGCGAGTGAGGAGTCAACATCGCGGCAGCGATGTTTTGATAGTGACAAGGTACAAGTGACAAGTGAGAAGGCAACATCGCTGCCGCGATGTATGAGAAATAGAAATCCGTAAAGAGGCCAAGCTGCGCTTGGCCTCTTTACGGATTATTTGTTGATTGGCTTCTGGCCCCGGGTTCCACCCGGGGTTAACTGAAGTTCCGTCCCTCCGGGACGACGCCGACGAGCCCAAAGTCATACTCCGGGACGTCGCCGACGAGCCCAAACTCAGCCTCTGTCAGCACCGGGAGCTTGGCCGGGCTAACTGGGAGATGCTGGTGTGCCTGGGCGGACCGGGAGGAGCGTTCTCCCGAACGCTTCAACTTCGAGAGTGGGTGCGAGTCGGGGTTAGAGTCTTTAAGGACTTTAAGGTCTTTAAGGACTTTAGGGTCTTTAGGGACACATAGACAGGTTTTGAAGCGGTCGGGAGACCGCTCCTCCCGGTCCGAGACGCTACGCCCTGTCGGCACTCTAACATCGCGGTAGCGAGGTTTTCACTTGCACGAAGTGCTGAGCCAGTCGCTGACGTTGATGTTGATGCGGGCGGAGAGGTTGTCTTCGTCGGCTTTCTCGAATTTCTTGCCGGTGATGTGCTCGTAGAGCTCGATGTAGCGGTCGGAGACGCTCTGCACAAATTCGGGGGTCATCTCGGGTACCTGCTGTCCGGCCTGTCCCATGAAACCATGGTCGATGAGCCACTGGCGTACGAACTCTTTGCTGAGCTGACGTTGCGGTTCGCCTTTCTCAAAACGCTCTTCATAGCCGTCGGCGTAGAAATATCGGGAGGAGTCGGGAGTGTGGATCTCGTCGATGAGGATCACCTGGTCGCCTACCTTGCCGAACTCATATTTGGTGTCGACGAGGATGAGGCCTTTCTCTGCGGCCATCTTCTGTCCGAGGGCGAAGAGACGGCGTGTGTAATCTTCCATCACCTTGTAATCCTCCTCGCTTACAAGGCCCTGGGCGATGATCTCTTCACGGGAGATA
>CAZPQD010000012.1:33933-35083 GCA_964588625.1 uncultured Sangeribacter sp.
TGATGGGTTCGGGGAAAGCCTGGTTCTCACGCATACCTTCCGGGAGCTTCACTCCGCAGAGCTCACGTGCTCCGGCTTTATATTCGCGCCATGCGCTGCCTGTGAGGTAGCCGCGAATAATCATCTCTACCGGGAAAGATTTTGCAAGACGGCCAACAGTCACCATGGGATCGGGTACAGCCTGCTTCCAGTTGGGAACAATGTCGGCGGAGGCATCGAGAAAATAAGCAGCGATCTGGTTGAGCACCTGACCTTTGTAAGGTATTCCTTCGGGGAGGATAACGTCGAATGCGGAGATGCGGTCGGTGGCCACCATCACCATCGTGGAGTCGCCGATGAAATAGACATCACGCACTTTTCCATGATATACTGAGGTCTGGCCGGGGAAATTGAAGTCGGTTTTGACGAGTGTTGTTGCCATAACAATATGATGTGTTTTGTGATTTTTGCAAAATTAAGAAAAAAATAGAAATTGCGGCCGCCGGGGCGGCCACAATTTCCATTCTTGAGTTACATTCGGGGGTTAATAAGTCATTTATCCAGACTAAACACCCTTCATTCCTTCTTCTTCAATCTTTCTATAAACTTAGGAAAGGAATCCTTGCCGGGAAAGCGAAGAAATCATTTCTTAAGCGAAAGCGAATCATTCCTTGCGAAGTTTCTCCTCTTCAGGAGTCAGTTCGGGATCGGGGATCCACTGCTGGGAAGCGAGACGCTTGTAGCTGTTGTAGCGCCAGCGGGCGTTGTCCTCGGCAGCTTTGAAGAGTTCCTCAGCCTCCTTCGGATACATCTTGAGTACGGAAGCGAAGCGAACCTCACCCTTGAGGAAATCAGCAAACTTGCTCCAGTCGGGTTCCTTGCTGTCGATGACGAAGGGATTCTTACCCTCAGCCTCGAGTGCGGGGTTGTAGCGCCAGAGCTGCCAGTAGCCGCATTCCACAGCACGCTTCTCCTCATCCTGCGAATGACCCATACCGGCCTTCAGACCGTGGTTGATACAGGGTGAGTAAGCGATCACGAGCGACGGTCCGTCATAGGCCTCAGCCTCGCGCAGGGCCTTGAGAGTCTGGGCGTTGTCGGCCCCCATAGCCACCTGAGACACATTAACGTAGTCGGAAGTAGTGGCTGTCATACCGAGGTCCTTCTTGCG
>CAZPQD010000013.1:0-34645 GCA_964588625.1 uncultured Sangeribacter sp.
AATGCGGGCCTGACCGGCTACATGAGTTCTGTTCGCAACCTCACCGACAAATCCGAAAACTGGATTGCCGGCGGTATCCCCATCACCATGATGATGAACATGGAACGCCGCAACGGAGAGTTGAAACCCGTAATCCAGAAGGCTCTCGTCAATCTCAACGGCCGTCCTTACCTCAAGTTCGCCTCCATGCGTGAGACACTCGCCCTCAATACTCTCTACCAGTATCCGGGACCCATCCAGTACTTCGGACCCGCTGAGATCTGCGACCGTCCTTCAATGACACTGCTTCTCGAGCACAATAAACCGATCAACTGATCCCATCCCGGAGGGAAACCCATAGGGTACGAGGAAGCTCAGAGGAGCTGATTGGATGCATAATAACCCTCCGGGATGAGATCTTTTCCTTTAGAATACTCACAGACCGCAGTTGCGCGAGCGCAGCTGCGGTCTGTTCCTTTCCCCATAATCTTGCCTATAATCCTAAAAATTCCTAATTTTGCATCCCAATAAAAATTCAAAATCCAAAAGATTGTGGTCCGATTGAAATGAGGACTCCCATCTTCAAGAATCATGAAAATAGCCATTCTTTCCGCCATGGATAAAGAGCTCGAGCTGGTGCTCGGGCTGATGCAGAATATAATGGAAGCGGACGCCGAGGGACTGCGCTTCTTCACCGGCGAGATAGCCGGCCATGATATTGTAGCCGCAAAATGCGGCATCGGTAAAGTTAACAGCGCCCTCAACACCCTGAGGATCATCCGGGCCGTAAGCCCAGACCTCGTCCTCAACTCCGGAGTGGCCGGAGGTGCCGACGCTTCCATGAAAGTAGGGTCGCTGCTCATCGCCGACGGCGTTGCCTATCATGATGTGTGGTGCGGACCCGGTACGCTCGAAGGAACTGCCGACGGTTTCCCGCGTATCATGCTCCCCTCTACTCTTGTGTTGGAAGCTGCCCGCAAGGTCATAGACTTTCCCGACACCCGATACGGCCTCATATGCTCCGGCGACCGTTTCATCTCAAAAGCTGAGGAGGTGGAGCGGATAAAGTCGATCTTCCCCGAAGCCCTTGCCTGCGACATGGAGTCAGCCTCAATAGCTCAGACTTGCATAATGTGTGGAGTGCCTTTTGCCATTGTACGCGTCGTCAGCGACACGCCGGGACAGGCCGACAATGTCAGCCAATATGTGAATTTCTGGACCGATGCTCCCCAACGCACCTTCCAGGCAGTCTCCTCCATCCTTTCCGCTCTCTGATTCCCTTATCACATTCTGATCCTTTCCCCGCACTCTGAAAAAGACCTTCTGATACCTTTCCCCGCACTCTGAAAAAGACCGCAGCAATGAAAATCAATCTGCATTTACATATGAAGAAGACGGTGATGCTCCCGGTGGCGATGCTGGTGGGGGCCATCTTCTACAAATGGATGGGCTATCTCTCCTTCCTCTCGCCTTACCTTATCTTCATGATGCTGTTCATCACCTACTGCAAGATCGATTTCCGCCATTTCCGGGTCGGGAAATTCGAACTGGTGATGCTCACAGTGCAGATGGCTCTCGCAGCCGCAGTCTACGGCCTACTCTCTTTGGGCGACCACACAGTGGCGGAGGGTGTATTCATATGTGTCTTCATTCCCACGGCCACGGCCGCTCCTGTCATCACCTCAATGCTGGGGGGAAGTATCTCGAAAGTGGCTTCCTATTCACTCGTCGGCAATCTCTTTGTCGCCGTTGCCGGTCCGTTGGTATTGGCAGCTGTCGGCGACCATGCAGAATTGACATTCTTCCAGTCATTCTGCCTCATCCTATCGCGAGTGTTTCCCCTTCTTGTCCTTCCCATCCTTTCGGCCATGCTCGTGAAGTGGCTTATGCCGGGGTTGCACCGAAGGCTTCTTGAGCATCAGCAGATTTCATTCTATCTCTGGGCAATATCCCTTACCATCATCGTAGGCGGCTGTGTAAGTTTTGCCATAAATGCGTGGACTCCCGAATCCACTCTTCCCATGATATGGCTTGCACTTGGTGCCCTTGCCGTCTGTCTGCTCCAGTTCTGGGTAGGACGTAAGGTGGGAGGAATCTTCAAGGACAAGGTCGCAGGAGGACAGGGTTTGGCACAGAAAAACACAGTGCTTGCAGTCTGGCTCGCACTCACCTACATGCACCCCATAGCTTCAATAGCCCCTGCCGCCTACATCGCATGGCAGAACATGGTCAATTCCTGGCAGCTCATCCGGAAGGAGCAGAGGAGGTTTTAGGCTTTAGGTTTTAGGGTTAAGGTTTTAGGGTTAAGGTTTTAGGCTTTGGGTTTTAGGTGTTTTTTGATTGGGTGTCAAATTTAATGTGGGGGCGGCCCTAATGCCTAAAACCTAAAGCCTAAAGCGTAATGCCTAATACCTAAAGCCTAAAGCGTAATGCCTAATACCTAATACCTAATACCTAAAATCTAACGCCTTTTCTTGCATGTCTCCGCCAGCGAGCAGCAGGAGCACCCGCCGGTGTTCTTCTTCTTCCGGCGGTTGATGATCTTAACTATAATCCATAACACTGCGGCCAGGATGATTGTGGCCACAATGACATATTGCATTATCAATGACTCTCCTGCGTTAGCTGTCAGAGGTATCATTTTTCCTCTCCTCCTTTCTTATTATCCTGTTTCTTAGGTGACTTCCGTTTCTTTGGTTTCTCAGCCGGTTTTTCAGGTTCCGGAGACTGAGTGACGCGACGGTTGGAATTGTCCATCATGACGGTGCGCGTTATTTCCAGAATGAGTTCCTTCTGTTTGTCGATAAACTCCTGGGCACTGTATTCCCCTCGCTCTATCATACGCAGACGTCCCTCCCAGATACCCGTAAGCTTGGCGCTCTTAAGCAGCTCTTCACGGATGATATTTATAAGGTCGATACCCGCCTGCGTGGCCTTCACCGACTTCCTCTCCCGCATGATGTAGCCGCGCTTAAAGAGTATCTCAATGATGGCCGCGCGAGTAGACGGTCGGCCTATGCCGTTAGCCTTCAGTGCCTCACGCATATCCTCATCGTCGACAGTGGAACCGGCGGTCTCCATCGCTTTCAGTAACGTACCCTCGGTGTAATACTTCGGGGGTTGGGTGGTCTTCTTCTGAAGTCCCGGTGTGTGCGGTCCGCTCTCTCCCTTAGTAAAAGCCGGCAGTTCGCGAGAGTTCTCATCCGCATTCTTTTCATCATCCTGGTTATCCTTAGCCTGCGAGGCGTAGACTCTCTTCCAGCCGGGATCGGTGATCACCTTTCCGGTGGCCTTGAAGCCGGTCTTGCCTACAATACCCTTCACAGTGGTCTGCTCGAAGCGGCAGTCTGGAAAGAATACCGACACGAAGCGACGCGCCACAGTGTCGAATACCCGGCTTTCATTGAGCGACAGTCCGGGAGGAAGCGGTTGGCCGGTAGGGATAATGGCGTGATGGTCGGTCACCTTGGAATTGTCGAATACCTTCTTGCTCTTAGCCAACTTCTTTCCTCGGATGGCGAGTAGGGTATCCTGAAAACCCTGCAGTGAGTTTAGGATCGGCCCGCATTTGGGATAGACATCGTCGGTCAGATAGGTGGTGTCTACGCGAGGATAGGTGGTAAGTTTCTTTTCATATAGACTCTGGATGGTACGCAGCGTCTCTTCTGCCGACATTCCGAATCTCTTGTTGCATTCCACTTGAAGGCTTGTAAGGTCGAATAGACGCGGAGGGGCCTCACGGCCGCTTTTCTTCGCAACGTCGGTTACTTCAAACGGCAGTTCCTTCAGCGGGGCCATGGCTGCCAAGGCTTTCTCCTCGGAGTCAAAGTTTTTGGACTCTGCCGTAAACCAGACGTCACGGTAGAGTGTGCGGAGCACCCAATAATCCTTCGGCACAAACTCCTCTATCTCCTTCTGCCGCTGCACAATGAGGGCGAGGGTAGGGGTCTGCACACGTCCCACGGAGAGTGTCTGCTTTGAAGACCCATATTTGAGGGTGTAGAGTCGAGTGGCGTTGATACCCAAAATCCAGTCGCCTATAGCACGGCACAGACCGGCCATATATAGCCGCTCAAGGTCTTTTTCCGGACGAAGATGTGAGAACCCTTCGCGGATAGCCTCATCGGTAAGCGAAGATATCCAGAGACGCTTCACGGGTTTGTCGCAACCTGCCTTCTGCATCACCCAGCGTTGGATCAGCTCTCCCTCCTGGCCGGCATCGCCGCAGTTCACGATCTCATCGCAAGCTTTGATCAGGGTCTCGATGGTGCGAAACTGCTTCTCTATCGATTTCTGGGGGATAATCTTGATGCCGAATCTGGGTGGAAGCATAGGCAACCGCGAGAGGGCCCAGGCCTTCCACTGCGGGGTGTAGTCGGCCGGTTCCTTGAGGGTGCAGAGATGGCCGAAAGTCCATGTCACGCAATAGCCGTTGCCCTCGTAGTAGCCGTCGCGCTGCTTGGCTGCCCCGAGTATCTTGGCGATATCGCGCCCTACGCTTGGTTTCTCAGTGATGCAGAGTATCATCTGTTGTATCGTCTCGTTATCTGATCCGCTCTAAAGGCTTCTTTTTAGACACTATTGATTCTCCTCCGTCTCGAGTTTCTTGGCTTCGTTCCAGATGGCATCCATCTCGGCAAGTGTCATATCTCGCAGGCTCCTTCCGGCCTCGCGTGCCTTCTGCTCCAAGTAATTGAAGCGGCGGATGAATTTACGGTTGGTACGCTCAAGCGCATTCTCCGGATTGACCCCATACAGTCTGGCGGCATTCACCACAGAGAAGAGCAGATCGCCGAACTCCTCTTCGAGTCCCTCCTTTGATTGCCTGGCTATCTCGGCTTCCACTTCCGACATCTCTTCGCGAACCTTATCCCAAACCTGTTCCTTCTGTTCCCAGTCAAAACCGATGTTGGCGGCTTTCTCCTGGATTCTGTCGGCCTTGATGAGGGCAGGAAGAGCACTCGGCACACCGCTCAGCACAGTCTTGTTGCCCCCTTTCTCCTTGAGCTTGAGCTCCTCCCAGTTGCGGATCACCTGGTCGGCATCGTCGGCCTTCACCTCCCCGTAAATGTGAGGATGACGGAAGATGAGCTTGTCAGTCAGTGAGTTGCAGACATCTGCAATGTCAAACTCCCCTTTCTCGGATGCTATCTTGGAGTAAAAAGCGATATGGAGAAGTACATCACCTAACTCCTTGCGGATGTTGGGTTTGTCGTCTGCTATGAGAGCGTCACAAAGTTCATATACTTCCTCTATGGTGTTCGGACGCAGACTCTCGTTGGTCTGCTTCGCATCCCACGGACATTTCTCCCGCAACGTGTCAAGTACGTCAAGAAAACGTCCGAAGCTTTCAAGTTTCTCTTCTCTTGTATGCATGGCTCTTAAAATCAATATTTTATGACTTGGAGACCTTCACAAATATCGTATGCTGATACAAGCCCGTGGCAAGCATTGAGTCTCCGTAATCTTCTGCAAAGTTACCAAAAATTTCCTTAACATCCCATTTTTTTATCTTCCCCATTCAACCCTATATCTAAAGCAACTGTTAAAAAATATTTTTTTAAACTTTTATTTGTTAAAGTCTGTCACAATTATTACCTTTACACCGTGAATTAGTAAAACAGCCATGTAGCCTGCTGAAGTTAGCTGGCTTCCAAAGCTGTTTTTTACTCCAAACCTCAACCTATACCAGCCTCAATTATGAAGCGACATTTACTTTCAAAGAGCTCTCTTCCTAAGTTTCGTATCGCACTGATCTTCGTTGCGTTACTTTCTCTCGTGCCTATGTTCGATATATTTGGTCAGGATATTGCTCAACATAGTATTCCGACGGAGTCACCGGAAGAATCTACGGATCTTGTCGGTGTGCGCGGAAGAGTGATGAGTGCGGATTCCATTCCTATTGAAGCCTGTGTGGTGTCGGTGCTATCTTTGCCTGACAGTACTTTGCTCGCAACAGAAGTTACCGATAATAAGGGAGGTTTTTCAGTCAAGGTGCCTAAACTTCCCCTCCTTCTTCATGTCGAGCAGTTGGGATTCCTCAAGATGGACATAACTGTCAGCAGTGCTGAAAAACCAGTGCTCATCACCCTGACTCCATTCATTAACGAACTCGGGGAGGTTGTGGTGAAGGCTAAGCGCTCGCGACTTACGGCCAAAACCGGCATGTATGTCTTTGACCCTTCCGACATGTATAAATATTTCGGCAACGCCCAGGAGATGATGGGCTTCATCCCCCTTATCTCTTCTTTCGATAAGAAGGAGTTGCAGATCTTCTCTAAAGGGGGAGGAGCCAAGATCTTCATCAATGGTGAAGACCCAATGCTTTCCAACGATATCATCCTCGATAAACTCCGTGCCATGCCGCCGAATAAGATCAAGAGTGTCGAGATCATCATGTATCCCAACGCCATGCAAGGGCAGGAATACACAAGCCAGGGCATCATCAACATCATTCTCGATGATGATTTCAAGGGATGGAATGCCAGTGTCTCCCTGACTGCCAATTACTTCAACCGTCGCTTCGGAGAGGACTCCGCAGGTGCTTACTGGTTCTACCAGAACCACAATTTCCTCTTCAGTGTATGCCCCATGTATAATATTAATGACAAGAAGTATGAGGACAACAAGACACTCCAATCTGAGAATGTTGACGTTATCCGGAATATCAATGAAAAGCGTAAAAGGCTGTTCCATTCCCTTAATGGGTATCTCACTGCTGAATATAGGTTCGGACGCAGTATTCTTACGGGCACATTCGGGGTCTCAAGCAGCAAATCAAACGCAGAAGTCATAACTAAGGAAACACAGACTCCGATTGCCGGGGAAGCCTCCGTGTCTGTGAATCCACTGGAAGATACGGGAAATAATATCACTGAAAAATTGCTTTCCGAGTCAAAGGAGGTGCAACCATGGAGTGTCCGTTATTATGGAGGTGTGCGCTTCAATACGTGGTTTGATGAAGCCAAGACAGCCAAATTGAATGTTTGGGCCTCTTATCAGGGAGGGCGACCGCGTGAGGTAAGTGACTATATGCGCGATCTATCCAGTGAGACCCCAAGTCCGGATGATGTCGCTTTCTTTGTAAGGAATCAATCTTACCGCTCTCAGACGGATAATTCCTCGGCGGCAGTGAGTTTTTCTAAGGTGTTTGCCGATAAATCAGTCCTGTCTGCCAATGTAAACTATAATTACAACATGAACCACAATGCCTACGAGGCGCCAACCGATAGGTATGATTTCAAACTCCGAAACCATTTTTTTAGAGTTCTTGCAGAATATCAGCGCGAGTGGACGAATTTTTTCAGCAGTAGGATCGGAGCGGCTGCTTATCTTATAGACCGGAAGATTGAGGAGAGTGTACAAGATGAATATTATGACGATCTCTTCAAAATAATCCAGCCGTTTGCTGTCCTGACATTCACGTTTGACGGTGGAAACCAGAGTATCAATGCAGGGTATCAGCGAAACATCAGTATGCCTGGTGATGACGAATTGAACCCCTATAAACGGTGGATATCTGCTACTGAATATACTGTTGGTAATCCAAATTTGAAACCTCTTTTAGGCCATGGTTTCAGTCTGGACTACTCTCTGTTCAGCCAATGGTATTTGAGCCTGAACTATTCGTTCGGATACTCCAATTCCTATGGCTACAGATACATGGATTCCGACGGTTATATGGTCACAACCACTCTTCCGAATGAAAAGGATAAGAATTTCCGTCTTAATCTGAGCTGGAACAAAAGTTTCTTCTCCTATCGCTGGCGTCTCAGCCCTTCATTTAATCTGAAGTGGGAAGAATCTTCTGCAGATCTCGGAACGAGTTTCCTTAAGCAGCGTTCCGTCAATTACGGATTCAGTATCAACAACAATGTCCGCATTCTTCCCCGATATAATTTCTCGGGTGACCTGAGCTATAGGTTTGGAGGACCGTACAAAGATTTGAACAGGGTAACGTCCACAAGCCATAGGCTGAGTATTGGCTTGCAGAAAACACTTTGGCCAAACGCTGACCTAAGTTTATATTGCACTGTTCCAATCGGAAAGACCTGGGTGAAGTATGTGTCACCTGGAATGCAGGAGCTGAAGATCGACCGTTATCAGCAGGAGTTGAGTCTCTGGATCTACTTCTCTTGGTCGTTTGGCAAATTCACCATCGAACGTGTCAACAAGGTCTGAGACCATTCTGTCGACATTTCATTCAAACTAAATGACTCTACTGAGACTCCATAACTCCTCACCCTTAAAGACCCTTACCGACTGCACACCGATGCTTCTTTCTGAAGTGTCGGTGTCTTTTTTCGGATGCGGTTTGCTGTTTTTAAGGATATTTGTTAAATTTGCCGTTTGAAACAGGCGATTTTCTTTAAAATCGTCTGTCAGAACTCGTAACAGCTTATGGATAAACTTCTTAAGGACAGTGAAGTGACTGCACTCGGCAAGATGCTCGACGAGGCCAAAAAGATTGTGCTCACCTGCCATGTGCGCCCCGACGGCGATGCCGTGGGAAGCACACTCGGTCTGGCCCTCCTTCTGCGTACCCTCGGCAAGGAGGCTAACGTCATTACTCCCGACCGTCCGCCACGCAGCCTCTCTTTCCTGCCGAAGTTCAATGAAATAGCCATATATACTCAGCACGAACCTTACTGCCGTAGACTTGTGGAGGAGGCCGACCTGATAATCTGTTGCGACTTCAACAAACCTTCGCGTCAGGATTCCCTCGCTCCTCTTATCCAGGAGGCTCCCTGCCGCAAGGTGCTGATCGACCATCATCAGGATCCCGACAAGTGTGCCGACCTGATGATATCCTATCCGGATATGTCGTCGACCTGCGAACTCGTCTTCCGCCTTATAGCCGCGCTCGGTCTTTACGGCGAACTGGACAAGGATGCCGCGACTTGCCTGCTGACAGGGCTTATCACTGATACGCGCAATTTCTCTGTCAACTGCAAGAATCCCGATATCTACGAAGTGCTTATGAAACTTCTTGAAAAGGGATGCGACAAGACAAAGATCGTGAAGGAAGCCCTCTCTACACGTTCCTTCTGGAGCCTCAAGCTCGAATCATTTGCACTGGCCTCCAAGATGGAGATTTTTCCGGAATACCGCGCCGCCATCATCACACTCTCAACTGAAGAGCTCAAGGAATACCACTACGAACGGGGTGACACTGAGGGACTCGTAAACCGTCCTCTGGAAATTGAGGGGGTGGTTTGCTCCTTCTTCCTGCGTGAAGATCCGGATTGCATCAAGATATCGGCGCGGAGTATTGAGGATTTCCCTGTCTCTGCTGTCTGCGAACGCTTTGGCGGTGGAGGACATCTGATGGCTGCCGGCGCCGAATATCATGGTTCGCTTGAGGATTGCAGGCGGCAACTGCTCGAAGCTCTTCCGGACTTTAAGAAAGATATCCCTCGTCATATGCCGAAATTACTCATCGGTTGATGATGATAGCTGCCATAACGACGATTAATAAATTAAGAAACAGACCATACAAACAGTATAGATGTCAAGATATAAAAGACTCATAACTCTCTTCTCTGCCGCCACGATGGCGATCGCGTCGCTCTCGTTGGGCTCCTGCAGCAAGACGGAAAGCTACTCCGAGATGCTCCGCACCGAGGAACGCTCAGTCAACTGGTGGCTTGCCCAGCACCGTGTCTCCGCGGAAGTACCTGCCGATTCTGTCTTTGAGGTCGGTCCGAACGCACCTTTCTATAAACTCGATGAGGATGGCAACGTCTATATGCAGGTGATAAATGCCGGCACAAAGGAACGTCCAAAGAAGGGCGACAAGATTTATTTCCGCTTCATGCGCACCAATATCAACCTGCTCTACAACGGTGCTGAAGCCAAACCGGAAGGGAATGCCGATGATTTAGGCACCTACGGACCCTCCAGCTTCATCTTCCAGAACTACGATCTCACCTCCACCCTGCAATACGGAGAAGGCATCCAGCAGCCGCTCTATTATCTCGGCTATGATTCGGAAGTGAACCTGGTACTCAAATCCTACAACGGCTTCACCGAAGACCAAGCCGAATGTACCCCCTACGTCCTCAACGTCCGCTACTTCAAAGCAATGTATTAATCCCTCCACCATCCCTCTTCTTCTCCATCCCTCCTCTCCTCCATCCCTCTTCTCCTCCATCCCTCTTCTCCTCCATTTTTCCCCTCATCCCTCCCTCTTCTTCTCCCTTCCTCTTCTCAGTCATCTCTCTTCTCAAAAATTGCTTCTCTTCTCAAACTCAAAGATTGTGGTCCGATTGAAATGAGGACTCCACATCCCAATTTTTCAACTCTTAACAAAAGCCAAAAAGTAATGTCCCTCATAAAATCCATATCCGGTATTCGCGGCACTATCGGCGGCCGCTCCGGCGACGGCCTCGGCGGTGTCGATATCGTCAGATTCACAGCTGCTTACGCAGAGTTCATGAACCGTCATTGCGGCGATGCCCCGCGTCGAATAGTTGTAGGACGTGACGCCCGTATTTCGGGTCGTATGGTCGAGCATCTTGTTGTCGGCACCCTTATGGCCATGGGTTTCGATGTCATCAATATTGGATTGGCCACTACGCCTACAACAGAACTTGCCGTTGTAGGGGAGAAAGCCTGTGGAGGCATCATCCTAACAGCATCCCACAATCCTGCCCAGTGGAACGCACTCAAGCTCCTCAACGCCTCGGGTGAATTCCTATCCGATGCTGAAGGCAAGGAAGTGATAGCGATTGCAGATGCGGAAGATTTTTCCTTCGCGGAAGTATATTCGCTCGGCGATGAGTTCGTCAACAACACCTGGGCCGACCGACATATCGATATGGTTAAAAATCTCCCGCTCGTGGATTGCAAAGCCATTGCAGAAGCCGGTTTCACAGTGGCCGTGGATGCTGTCAATTCTGTGGGTGGCATAGTAATCCCCCGTCTGCTGCGGGCTCTTGGAGTCAAGAATGTGGTGGAACTCAACTGTGAGGCTACCGGCCACTTCGCACATACACCCGAACCTATCCCTGAGAATCTTACCCAAATTGCTGACCTCATGAAGGATGGGAAGGCTGATGTGGGTTTCGTGGTCGATCCCGATGTTGACCGTCTTGCCATCGTCATGGAAAATGGAGAGATGTTTGTGGAGGAATACACTCTTGTGGCCGTGGCGGATTATGTGCTTTCCCATACCCCCGGCGCAACGGTCTCCAACCTTTCCAGTTCCCGCGCCCTGCGTGATGTGACAGAGGCCCATGGCTGCTCCTATGCTGCGGCAGCCGTCGGCGAGGTGAATGTCACCACCAAGATGAAGGAGACGGGTGCCGTGATCGGTGGTGAAGGCAACGGCGGAGTGATTTATCCCGAACTGCACTACGGAAGGGATGCCCTCGTGGGTGTTGCCCTCTTCCTCACGCTGATGGCTAAGTCGGGCAAGAAGGTCAGCGAACTCAAGGCCGGGTATCCTCAGTATTCCATTGCCAAGACCAAGATAGAGCTAACGCCCGAAATAAATGTGGATGCAATCCTCGAGGCCATGAAAAAGCATTTTGCCAATGAGAAAGTGACCGACATCGACGGAGTCAAGATTGATTTCCCCGACTCATGGGTGCATCTCCGCAAATCCAACACCGAGCCCATCATACGCATCTACAGCGAAGCCTCCACAATGGAGAAGGCCGAACAACTGGGCGAACAGATCAAGCAGATAATGGCCAATCTCTAATCAGGATTACTTTAATTGCCTTTTCAGAGTTATGCTCAAGAAGTTTTTTATGAACACGCTTTCCTCCTTTGTAGGGGCGTGGATTGCAATCGCTCTCTTCGGAGCAGTGGCATTTTTCGTTGTCATCGGTCTGATGGCCCGTTTCGGAGCTTCCTCTTCAGCTCCTTCGATCTCTTCCCATAGTGTGCTGAAGATAGTGCTCGACGAAGCCATAGAGGAGACCTCCACCCGTCCGGATATCAATATCCAGGATTTGATGCGTGGTGAGATTCACAGACCTATGGCTCTCAGCACCCTGGTCAAGGGCCTTGAAGAGGCCGCTGCCAATAAGAATATCGATGCTCTCTACATCGAGTGCCGAGGGGCTGCTGCCGGAATCGCCACCCTCGATGCACTCCGAAAGGCAATACTTGATTTCAAGAAAAGCGGAAAGAAGGTCTATGCTTACGGTGAGTCCTTCACCATGGGCGATTATTTCGTCGCCTCAGTGGCCGATTCTCTCTTCCTTAATCATGGAGGCACCGTAGAGCTGCGTGGCATCACCGGCACCCAACTCTATATGAAGGATCTCTTCGACAAAATCGGAGTATCTTTCCAGATTGCCAAAGTTGGCACTTTCAAGAGTGCAGTGGAGCCAATGATAATGAATGAGATGTCTGCACCTGCGCGTGCGCAGCTCGACACCCTTTTCGGCAACATGTGGCGTTATGTACGCGAATCTGTGGCCTCTTCAAGAAAGAAACTCACTGCCGACGGCATCGACAAGCTTATCAATGATTCCAACATAACCTTTCGCGAAAGCGAGGAGATACTGCGTGCCGGACTCGTTGACCGCCTTGTCTATTCCCGGCAGATGCTCCCCATTGTGGCTTCTCTCGTTGGAAAAGATCCTGAAAAAATGAATTTCCTCAGCATCTCCGATCTCATCAATCCCATGGAGGAGGCTGTTTATAACGCCCGCAATCGTGTGGCTGTGCTATACGCCAGCGGTGAGATAGAGGATGGCACGGGAAGTGGCATCGACTTCATGCAGCTTGTGCCTGTCATCACCAAGTTGGCCGATGATGAGCAAGTGAAGGCAATGGTGCTCCGTGTCAACTCTCCCGGCGGCTCAGTGTTCGGAAGCGAGGAGATAGGGGAGGCCCTCGACTATTTCATGTCGAAAGGCAAACCGCTTGCTGTCTCCATGGGCGACTATGCAGCCTCCGGCGGCTATTGGATCTCCTGCTGTGCCGACCGTATTTTTGCCGATCCACTCACTGTGACCGGTTCGATAGGTATCTTCGGTATGTTCCCGAATTTTGCAGGTACCGCACGCCTCGTCGGTGTTACTCCACAAATTGTGAGCACCAACCCCTCTGCGAATTTCCCAACCGGCTTCCAGCCCATGGATGAAAGACAGTTGGGTGTGCTTCAGAGTATGGTGGAGAAGGGTTATGACAAGTTTGTGAAGCGTGTGTCCAAAGGTCGCAAACTTCCCGAAGCCCGTGTTCGTCAGATTGCCGAAGGAAGGGTATGGGATGCCCAGACTGCCGTAAAGCTTAAGCTTGTCGACCAGACAGGACAGCTCTCCGATGCTTTGGACTGGGTTGTCGGCAAGGCAGGACTCAAGAATAACTACAACGTCGTTGCTTATCCCCGCATGGAATCCTCCATTTGGGATTTCCTCCCCTCTGAAAATGAACTCGCCTTTATGGCTATGATTCAGAGGAAATCTCCTACCGGAATCGACTCCCATTCGCTGATGAAAGCCGCCGACATCCTCTCCCGGAAGCCCGTGCAGGCCCGTATGCAGGATATATCAATCCGCTTTTAAGCCTTCCCAATAGTAAGAAACCCGTTATCAACCGACTACAATGCCCAATCCTTCTGCCAAAGACCGACTGATCACCTATTGCCTCACCCCTCTCTCATGGCTCTATGGAGCCGGAGCTTGGGTGCGAAATCTCCTCTTTGACAAAGGTGTGCTTCGTCAGGAGGAATTTGATGTGCCCGTGGTCTGTGTAGGAAATCTCTCGGTGGGAGGCACGGGAAAGACTCCCCATGTGGAGTTCCTTCTCAAAAATCTCGCCTCCGGACTGAAAGTGGCAGTCCTTAGCCGTGGCTACGGTCGACGCACGAAGGGTTTTGTGCTCGCAAACGCCAAAAGCAATCCCAGACTCATTGGCGACGAACCGATGCAGATTTATCAGAAATTCGGTCCGCAAGTGAAGGTGGCTGTATGCGAATCGCGCACAGAAGGCATAAGGCGTCTGCTCAAGCTCTTCCCCGATCTTGATCTCATTGTGCTCGACGATGCCTTCCAGCATAGATACGTCAAGCCGGCATTCTCCATCCTGCTCATGGACTATGCACGCCCCATCTACGATGACAAACTCCTTCCGCTCGGCCGTCTGAGGGAAAATACCACGGGTATCTACAGGGCTGAATATGTGGTGGTTACGAAATGTCCCGCTGATATCTCACAACTCGACAAACGCCTGATTGCTAATGAGCTCCAGCTCATGCCTTATCAGACACTTTTCTTCTCCCGTATCGAATATTCCGGACTGGCTCCTGTATTTCCCGATGATTCACCCTACAGAGCCTCGCTCGGTTCGCTTTCCGAACGCGACGGAATGCTCGTGGTGAGCGGTATCGCCAATCCTCGTCCGTTACTCCGATTCCTCAAAGGGTATCCCGCAAGAATGAGGATATTGAGATTCCCGGATCATCACGATTTCTCAAGAAAAGATATGCAGGAACTTGAGAAACGTTTCGAGACCCTAAAGGGTGAGAGACGACTCATAATCACTACCGAAAAGGATGCCGTCAGACTCTCTGCCAATCCCTATTACCCGGATGCTCTCAAGCCTTTCACATTCTATCTTCCGGTGTCCGTAAGATTGATTGATGGACTCGAAAACCACGATTTCTTCGGAAAGTTGAGAAGTGCTATTGGTCTTGAATCTGCCAACGACGATTCTTTTTCAACACCAGATTCTTCCTCTTCGGCAAGCGAGACTCTCGGTTTTGGCGCTTACGACAATCCACAGGTTACAGATACTCCCGAGGATTACCACAGACGCGATGACACCGAGGATTACCACAGACACGATGACACCGTGGATTTCAGTAATTCAGATTACTGAGTTGCCCGGTTGCAAGATAATTAACCCAACATAATACTTCATACCATGCTCAACAAAATAAAAAATATAGCCGATTTTATAAAGGATAGGGTAGGCAAGACTCCGGAATATGCCGTGATTCTCGGCACCGGACTCGGCGACCTCGTCAACGATATCGAGATTACAGCGGAGATTGACTATAAGGATATCCCCGGTTTCCCAGTCTCCACTGTGGAAGGCCACAGCGGACGGTTGATTTTCGGAAATCTCGGTGGTAAGTACATGATGGCGATGCAGGGCCGCTTCCATTATTATGAGGGCTACGACATGAAGGAGGTCACCCTTCCCGTAAGAGTCATGAAGCAGCTTGGGGTCACTACCCTTTTCGTTAGCAATGCTGCCGGCGGCATGAACAAGGAGTTCAAGGTGGGAGACGTTATGATAATCTCGGACCATATCAACCTCTTCCCGGAGAATCCCCTGCGAGGCCATAATTACGACGAACTCGGGCCGCGTTTCCCCGCTATGACTGAAGCTTACAATAAGAAGATGATTGCACTTGCGGATTCCATTGCGGCTGAGAAAGGTATCCGGCTTATGCATGGGGTATATGTGGGCACTCCGGGACCCACATTCGAGACTCCGGCAGAATATGAGTATTTCCGTATCATCGGTGGCGACGCCGTGGGAATGTCAACCGTGCCTGAGGTTATTGTGGCCAATCATGGCGGCATGAAGGTCTTCGGTGTCTCCGTCATAACCGACCTGGGAGGAAAGGATATCACCGATGTGCCTACTCATGAGGAAGTGCAGAAAGCAGCCGCGCAGGCTCAACCCGTGATGTGCGGAATAATAACCGAAATGCTTTCACGCCTTTGAAAATGAGCTGGATAAGCTTAGTATTTCTAATGGCGAGTAAATAATAGAGATAAAAGGATTTCAAAATCCGTAATATCCTTTGGACAGCGGAAAAATGGGAACATTTTTCCGCTGCTTTGCGTTAAAAATTTGTATTACAATTGAAAGTTACCCTTTTATGAATGAGAATAAACAGACCGAAATAGCCTCCATCGGTGAATTTGGCCTTATTGATAAGCTTACAAGTGATTTCCCTCTGAAAAACGCTGAGTCCCTGAAGGGAGTGGGAGATGATGCCGCCATACTGAAATTTGGCGATGAGAATGTGCTCGTCACTACTGACATGCTTCTTGAAGGAGTGCATTTCGACCTGCGGTATGTCCCGCTGAAACATCTTGGCTACAAGGCAGCTGTTGTGAATTTCAGCGACATCTATGCCATGAACGGCACTCCTAAACAGATCACTGTCGGCATCGGGGCCTCGAGCCGTTTCACTGTTGAGCACCTTGAGGAGCTATATTCTGGCATACGCCTCGCCTGCGAGATTTATGGTGTTGACCTTGTGGGCGGCGACACCTGTGCCTCTACTTCCGGTCTGGTAATCTCTGTGACTTGTATAGGCACAGCTGCTCCGGAGGATGTCGTGAAGCGTGATGGCGCTCATCCCACCGACCTTATCTGCGTATCCGGAGACCTTGGGGCAGCATATATGGGTCTTCAACTACTCGAACGCGAGAATAACGTTGCGGCTGCCCATGGACCCGGTTTCCAGCCTGATTTCTCCGGCCGTGAATATATTCTTGAGCGTCAGCTTAAGCCTGAGGCCCGAAAGGATATTGTGGCGATGCTCCGCGAGGCGGGAATCCATCCCACTTCGATGATGGATGTCAGCGACGGCCTCTCGTCTGAACTCCTGCATATCTGCAAGCAGAGCCATACAGGATGCCGGGTCTATGAAGACCGTATTCCCATCGACTATCAGACTGCCGTGATGGCCGAAGAACTGAACATGAACGTGATAACAGTGGCTATGAACGGTGGTGAGGATTATGAACTGCTCTTCACAGTCCCGCTCGTAGACCGTGAGAAAGTGGAGAAGCTCAAAGGAGTCAACATGATAGGTTACGTCACTGAGCCTGACCTCGGTTGTGCCCTCGTCACGCGCGACGGCGGTGAGATTCCAATCCGGGCACAAGGGTGGAATGCCTTCACTGAAGCTCCGCAGACACCGGCAAAATAGCCCCTTTTACTTTTTTAAACTCGGATTCAATATTATTTAACAGTAGCGTAGGATGCGGTTAGAGCTATTTTAGTTACTTTTGCATCCGATTTCACATGCTCACCCTTCAGGCAGTACTTTCAGGCCGGTGGAGTGACCCATAACAAAGCAAACTCTATTTCCATTAATTTGAAATTATGAACGAGACTGTCAATATCCGCGAAATCAATGATTTGATCGCATCGAAAAGCAGTTTTCTCAGCATGATCCGCAACGGCATGGACCGCCGTATCGTCGGACAGAAACATCTTGTTGATTCTCTCCTTATCGCTCTTCTCTGCAACGGACACGTGCTTCTCGAAGGAGTTCCCGGTCTGGCTAAGACCCTCGCCATCAAGACCCTCGCCTCTCTCGTCGATGCTGACTACAGCCGTATCCAGTTTACCCCCGACCTTCTGCCTGCCGACGTGATCGGAACTCTCATCTACTCCGTCAAGAATGAGTCGTTCAGCGTCCGTAAAGGTCCCATCTTCGCCAATTTCGTTCTCGCAGATGAGATCAACCGTGCTCCGGCTAAGGTGCAGAGTGCGTTGCTCGAGGCCATGCAGGAAAGACAGGTGACGATAGGAGAGGAGACTTTCCCTCTTCCTTCCCCCTTCCTTGTGATGGCTACCCAGAATCCCATCGAGCAGGAAGGCACTTACCCTCTTCCTGAGGCACAGACCGACCGTTTCCTCCTTAAGGTGGTGATCGGCTATCCTTCGAAGGAGGAGGAAAAGCTTATCATCCGCCAGAACATAAAGGGCGCTCTCGAGCCTGTACACCCGGTTGTGACGACTCAGGAGATACTCGAAGTGCAGAAGATTGTGGAGAAGATCTACATTGATGAGAAGATAGAGAACTATATCGTCGACATCGTATTCGCCACCCGCGAACCCTCCAAGTGTGGACTCCCCGACCTTCAGAGCATCATTGAGTATGGAGCTTCCCCCCGTGCATCAATCTCTCTGGCAAAGGCCGCCCGTGCATATGCATTCCTGCAGGGACGTGGATACGTAATCCCTGAGGATGTGCGTTCGGTGTGTCATGACGTGATGCGTCATCGTATCGGTCTTACATACGAGGCTGAAGCCAACAATATCAGTGCCGATGATGTCATCTCCGACATCCTCGATAAGGTTATAGTCCCCTGATCTGCTGAAAAATGGATTCCAACGAACTGCTTAAGAAAGTCAGGAAAATTGAGATCAAGACCCGCGGTCTGAGTCAGAATATCTTTGCCGGAGAGTACCATACTGCCTTCAAGGGGCGTGGCGTCACTTTCTCCGAGGTGAGGGAATATCAGCCCGGCGATGATGTCCGCGATATAGACTGGAATGTCACCGCCCGACAGAACAAGCCGTTCGTAAAGGTATATGAAGAGGAGAGGGAGCTTACGGTCATGCTGCTCGTCGATGTCAGCGGTTCGAGAGAGTTCGGAGCTGCCGGAATGCCGAAGATGGAGATGATGGCTGAAATTGCTGCAACACTCGCCTTCTCTTCTATACAGAACAACGATAAGGTGGGAGTGATTTTCTTTTCCGACCGCATCGAGAAGTTTATTCCTCCAAAGAAGGGAAAGAAGCATATACTGCTCATCATTCGTGAAATAATCGATTTCAAACCTGAAAGCAAGGGCACCGATATCGATGTGGCCCTGCGTTTCATGACCAATGCAATCAAGAAACGTTGCACGGCCTTCCTCATTTCTGACTTCATCGACAGTCATGACTACTCTCAGAGTATGACGATAGCAAACCGAAAGCACGACCTTGCGGCAATCCAGGTCTATGACCGCCGCGATGCACAGCTTCCGGATGTCGGACTCATCCGTATGTTTGATCTTGAGACCGGTGCCTTGCGCTGGGTCGATAGTTCTTCATCAAAGGTAAGGAAGGCTTATGACCGTGCCTGGTATGAGCGGCAACAGAAACTGTCGGGAGTGACAGCACGCTGCGGCGTCGACCTCGCCTCAGTATCCACTGATGAAGATTTCGTGAAGGCACTTCTTACGCTCTTCTCCCGACGTGGCGCAAGATAATTCTAAAGGTTAGGTTTCGTATCAAAATTTGAAGTCAGCTTGCTTCTTAGGTTAGATCACTCAATTTCAAGCTTTATCAGATGAAAGCAAATTTACGCCGCGTGGCTCTCGCAATCGCAATGCTGCTGACCGTGATATGTCAGTCTCAGGCAGCTTACGTGAAGGTTGAAGCCTCCATGGATTCCACTAAGATTCTTATGGGACGCATGGCGGCTCTTAAAGTTACGGTGACACGTCAGGCCGGTGCTCCGGGTGTTTTCCCCCAGTTCAAGGAGTGTCCGGAGGATGGCTACGTCTCATTTTTGGGAGATTCCGTAGAAATGAGGCGTCCCCGTCTTGTGGATTCTGTGATGAAGGCTGACCGTGAGATGCTCTCCTACGAAATACCTGTTCAGGTTTTCGACTCGGGAGCTTACCGTCTGCCTGAGATTCTCTATGTAAGTGGTGGCGACACTGCCCGTTCCCTGTCGTTGCCTCTCGCGGTTTACCCTCTCTCCGTCACAGCCAATGACTCGATCGCTCCCTATTCAACTGTCTTGGAAGCTGACGGTTTCTCCGTTTTTGACTGGGTTCCTGATTGGCTCTACAATTTCTGGTGGCTGATTCTGCTCCTGGCATTGGTCGTGGTCTGCTGCATATGGTTGTGGCGACGTTACCGCACCCAAGGCTCCATCCTTCCTCCCAAACCTCTTCCCACTCCCTTTAAGCAAGCCATGTCAAGACTCGAGACTCTGCGTGGCCGCAAACTTTGGGAAAAGGGGATGGAAAAGGAGTACTTTACAGAACTTACGGATATCCTTCGTGTGTATCTCTTCCGTCGCTTCGGCATCAATGCCATGGAGATGACGTCACGCCAGATTATGGAGCACCTGTCAGATAATCCTGATGTGAAGGATAAACGCTCCTATATGCGCAACATCCTCAATATGGCGGATTTCGTGAAATTTGCCAAGGTGCGTCCTCTGCCAGCCGACAATGTCGCTGCTTATGATGATGCTGTGAAGTTTGTGGAGGAGACCCGTCCTTCCGCTGAGCAGGAAAAAGAGATGCTCGAAAAGGAGATGGCAGCTCTTGCAGCCTCCGCCGCTTCTCCTCAGCCTGCATCTTCCGGCTCCAAAAGCGGAAAGAAGAAAAAGATAAAAACATCCTCTTCAAAAAAGAAGAAGTCTAAAAAAAGCGGTCGTTGAATCTCATTTCATCCCCGCAATGTTATTAATCTGAATTGATGATGACTCTGAAATATCCCTGGCTGCTTCTGCTCTTTATTGTATATCTGCCATTGATATGGTGGTATCTGACACGATATAGGAAAGCATCACCTTCCATAGGGGTCTCGACGCTCTCGGCGATGGGAAAACTCCCGGTGTCCTGGAAGGTATATGTACATCATTTCTGCTTCTTGCTCGAATTAGTGGCCATAGGTGCGCTGATTGTAGCTCTGTGCCGCCCGCAGACCCACGACGCTTTCCGCACATCCTCTGTGGAGGGAACCGATATTGTGCTCGCCCTCGACATTTCCGGCTCCATGTCGGCCGAAGATTTCAAGCCTACACGCTTCGCCGCCGCCAAGGAGATGGCTGAGAAGTTTGTCAACAAGCGCGAGAATGATAATATGGGTCTCGTGGTCTTCTCCGGTGAATCCCTCTCGCTTATGCCTCTCACCAACGACCGTGGAGCCCTGCTGTCGGCTATTCAGAATGTAAAGATGGGAGATCTTCAGGATGGCACCGCTATTGGCGATGGCCTTGCAAGTGCTGTCAACCGTGTTTCGCAGGGAAATGCGAAATCAAAGAGCATTGTGCTTCTCACCGACGGCACAAACAATGCCGGCGATGTGCCTCCCTCCACTGCTGCCGCCATCGCCAAGCAGAAGGGTATAAGGGTCTACACCATCGGTGTGGGCACCGACGGCTCTATCGCAATCCAGGATCCTTATGGATTCTCTACGACAACGATGGAGACAAAGATCGACGAACAGACGCTGAAGGAAATTGCCGACATCACGGATGGAAAGTTCTTCCGGGCCACCGACAATGATATGCTCCGCCAGGTCTTTGACGAGATCGACGATCTTGAGAAGTCGCGACTTGACGTCACTCGTTACACGCGCACTGAGGAGGATTTCACTCCCTGGATTCTGACTGCTATGTGTGCCTTTTCTCTCATGTTGTTGCTGCGCTATGTCGTGGTGAGAAGAATCCCTTAATATTGACTTCCCATGTTTAATTTCGCATATCCTTCAGTCCTCTTCCTGCTGCTCCTTGTGCCGGCCTTTCTCGGACTTTATGTCTGGGCAAGATACGCACGCCGCAGGAATTTGGCAAAGTTCGGACGAATAGCCTCTCTGCGTCCGTTGATGCCGGAGGTCTCGCCCTACAAACCTGCTGTCAAGATTGCAATACGCCTTTTTGCTCTTACCTGCATCATCATAGCTCTTGCCCGTCCCTGGGGCGGACTCCGCGATGAAAAGACTGAGAAGGAGGGTATTGAAGTGGTGATAGCAGTGGATGCCAGCAACTCCATGCTTGCCTCTGCCGATGGTTCGGACAATGGTATCGACAGAATGCGCACTGCAAAGATGATGCTCGAAAAACTCATCAACCGACTTGACAACGACAGGGTAGGACTCATCATGTACGCCGGAGATGCCTATACGCTTATCCCGGTGACTAATGACTACGTATCAGCCAAAACTTTCCTCAATTCCATCGACCCTTCACAGATTTCAAATCAGGGCACAAATATCTCTTCCGCTCTCAATGCCGCCATCAATTCTTTCTCTGAGGATAAGAATATAGGTAAGGCCATAATCCTCATCACTGATGCCGAGGAACTTGAAGATAAGGCTTCTGTGATGGAAAGCGCTAAGATCGCAGCCCGGAATGGTGTGCAGATCGATGTGATTGGCGTCGGTGCCTCCGCGCCGGCAAAGATTCCCTTTCATGGTTCCTTCCTGACCGACCCGGAGACCGGCGCGCCGGTGGAGACTAAGCTTGATGAAGACCTCGCCGCCGAAATTGCTTCGGCAGGAAAGGGTATATATGTCAACGCTGCAAACCGCGATGCTCTCAACGAACTTGAGAAGCAGCTCGACACTGTGAAGAAAAGTGCGCTTGAGGGTAATGTCTATGCCATCCATGAGGAACTCTTCCCGATTTTCGCTTGGCTGGCGCTCGTTGCCATTGCCTTCGATATTTTCGTTCTCGACCGCCGTATACTTTGGCTCGACCGTTTCACGTTCTTCAAGAAGGAGGAGAAAAAATAAGGAGGAGTAGAAAAATGAAATCATCGAAGATATTAAGTATTCTTGTCGCACTGACCCTGCTGTTGCTGTTCTCACCTCTCTTTTCGCAATCTCTCTTTGCGGAATCGGTGAGGAAGGAACGTGTGCTGATAAAGAGAGGAAACTCCCTCTATAATGATAAGAAATACCGCGAGGCCGCAAAAATGTATGAGGAGGCTCTCCAGGCAAATCCTGAGTCGGCTGTCGGACGGTTCAATCTCGGTATGTCGCAGCTCCGTCAGGGACTCGTGCAGGACACCACGAAGCAAACACACCAGATGCTTGAGTCAGGCGTACAAAATCTTACGGCGTGTGCCTCTCTCGGAATGAAGAACCCCAAAGTATCGGGTCTCGCGTCTTATAATCTTGGAAATCTTGCATTCGGTAAGGAGGACTATGCCTCGGCAATCTCTTTCTATAAGCAGGCTTTGCGTGTGAATCCCGACGACAATAACGCTCGCCGAAATCTCCGTATCGCTCAGTTGCGACAGAAGCAACAGGATAAGGATAATAAAGATCAGAATAAGGATCAGGATCAGAATAAGGACAAGGATCAGAATAAAGATCAGAACCAAGATCAAAACAAGGATCAGAACAAGGACCAGAATAAAGACCAGAACAAGAATCAAAACCAAAATCAGCAGAAGAATAATGAAAAGGACATCAGTCAGCAGACTGCCGACCAAATTCTCCGTGCTGTGGAAAATAAAGAGAATCAAGTGCGCAATCGAGTGATGCGAGGTCAAGGCTCGGGTCAGGGTAAGGAGCAGGCCGGAAGCCGAGGCGGTCGGCGAAATTGGTGACAATCCCCCTCTTTTTCCTTCTTCCTTAATTTCTTAACCTCCCACTTGCATCAGCCATTTAAAGGATAATATGAATATGCAGAGTAGCCTGAAAGTGACTTTTAAGTTTGCCTTCATTTTGTTTCTTGCCGCATTCTCTTCTCTTGATGTGTCGGCAAAAGAGAAAGTGGAGAATGGCAAACCTGTGGAAGATGTTTTTCTGCAGGTCAGCCTTTCCTCTACGTCTGCATATGTCGGAGAGATGGTGATGTATGAGTTGGCGGTCTATTCCCCTGTCAGGGACCTTGGTGTGATTCCTCAGCCTCCTATTTCTTTCGGAGGTCTTGATTCCAAGATGGTGAAGACTTCTTTTGGATACTCTCCCGTGAAGGTTAATGGACGTGAGATGTACCGCACGGTCCTCGGCCGTTTCTGGCTTTCTTCTTCAAAGAGCGGTAAATACACCATTCCTTCTTTTGATTTTGAGTTTACCATCCCTCGCGAACAGATTGTACGCGATCCTTTCTTCGGCAATATGCGTGCCGTTTATCAGGATGTGATTACGACTGTCGCCCCGGCAATCTCGCTGAAGGTTGAGGAGCTTCCCAAAGTTCCTGCCTCCTTCCCCTTTTCCGGCGCGATAGGGGAGTATGAGGTTAATGTCTGGATTCCTGAAGGTTATATTAAGGAAGGAGAGGAGGCCATTGCTATTGTCAATATCTCAGGAGACGGTGATCTATCGAATGCAGAGGTACCCTCTTTGCTGAAGGCTTTTTCCGGCACAGTACGCCTTAAGTCGGTGTCGGAGGATGTGTCCCAGTATGTAAAGGATGGAAGGATTGGTTCGGATATGGAGCTTGAAGTCACTTTTATTCCTCACCCCGATGCCGATGGTGTTTGCCGCATCGGCGAAGTTGAATTTGGATATTATTCCCCTTCTAAAAGAAAATATCTTAAGGCTGTCTCTTCTCCTGTGGATGTGCCTCTCGGTTCCTCGTCAAGGAATAGTGCGCCACCCGTAAGCATCGGAGTATGATGTTGGGGAATCCTACTTCCGGGGTTTGCAAACTTAAGAATCTATGCTATATGGAATATACACGCAATAAATTGTTGTCACGGATGTTTCTGCTCTTTGCCTTAGTGGCGTCGCTGTCGATATCGGCTTCATCGGCGATGGCGCAGAAAGTGCAGATTCGCGTTGATATGCCTCGTGGCCAACGCTCGATAGGCGTCGGCGATGAATTTCATATTGTCTATACGGTATCCGACATTTCGGCAGCTCCCGAACAACCCAAAAATGTGCCGGGCGCCAAACTCCTATATTTCGACCGCACTGGGCAGTCATCAAGATTCCAGAGTGTGAATGGTCACACTTCCCAGAGTGTCTCATATACCTACACAGCCACTCTCAGGGCGCAGAAAGAGGGTAGCTATACCTTCGGCCCTGTCACTGTTGGAGGTGTTAAGAGCAACCAGGTGCAATTCTCCATCGGCAAGGCTGCTTCTCCGGCTCCATCGCAGTCATCTCAGGGAGCGTCGGGAGCTCCTGCCCAGAGCGGACAAGGACAGAATGCCCCTAAATTTATCGGCAAGGGTGACGGTCATCTTTTCCTGAAGGCTTCCGTAAGCAAATCATCAGCTTATGAGCAGGAGGCTCTCGTATATACCGTTAAACTTTACACCACTTATTCCGCCATCAAATTCATTGGTGCTACAGCTGCTCCCAAGTTCGACGGGTTTGTTGTGGAGGAATCCAAGACTCGCGACACTCAATTTAATTATGAGACTGTAAACGGAAAGACGTATGCTTCTGCCGTAATAGCACGTTATATCATCTTCCCACAGATGGCCGGTTCGCTTAAAGTGAGCGGCAATACATATACTGTAAGTGTCGACCAACGTGAATACTTCGACGATCCTTTCTGGGGAAGTATGTCCTACAGCACTCCGCTCCAGCTCAATGTCACTCCCAATGATCTGGTGGTCAATGTGCGGGCGTTGCCCTCTCCACGCCCTGCTGATTTCTCCGGTGGTGTGGGTAGCTTCAAGCTGAGCGTTTCTATGCCCTCCACCGAACTGAAAAGCAATCAGGCGGCATCTGTTGTTTATACGGTAACTGGCGTCGGCAACCTGAAATACATCCACCTGCCTGACCTCAATACCCTTTATCCGAAGGAACTGGAGGTTTACTCACCCACGACAGATGTCAATGCTCAGGTCGGTATCTCCAACGTCACGGGTCAGGTGCGTTTCGACTATTCGTTCATGCCTCTGGAGACGGGTGACTATAAGGTGCCTGAAGTGGCACTTGTCTATTTCGATCCTTCTACCGGAAAATATGAGCGCTCCGTAGCTCGCGGATTTAATGTTAAGGTGGATAAGGGCTCGGCATCCGATAAGTCTCAGACCCGAAGCCGTTTGGTTTTCTCCCCCGATCTTAAGTCTTATACAGGGAATTTATCTTCTCGATTCACACCTTGGGTGTTCGGATGGGTTTATTGGCTTTTCTTCCTTATTCCGTCTCTTGCTCTGGGTGTGGCTGTCTTTACACGCAGGAAGTATCTGGCCAGTCATGCTGATATGGCAGCTTTCCGTTCAAAACGTGCCGGTAAGGTCGCACGTAAACGACTCAAGGCTGCTGCTGCCTGTCTGCGTCGCGGCGACAGTGCCAACTTCTACGATGAGATGCTCAAGGCTCTGTGGGGATATATTGGCGATCGCCTTAAGATGCCGGTCTCTGAATTGACAAGGGAGAACGTGAGGGCGGAATTTTCAGCCCGGGGAGCAGAAGGAAAGGTTTATGACACCCTCATCTCTCTGCTTGATGAGTGTGAGTTTGCCAAGTATGCTCCGGGAGCCGATGCTTCGGAAAATATGCGCAATATTTATGATTCGGCTTTCAAGACTATTGATGATGTTGAAAACTCCATAAGTGAGAAATCCCCTAAGGATACGCAGCCGTCTGAAGTTGCCGGCTACGAAAAGTATCTGAGGGACTGACGGCCGGAGGTTTTTGAATGTAATCGACGACCGGTGTTTTAACTTAAAGATTATGATTTTTTCATGAAGGTTTCAGGTATTATATACGCTTTTCTGCTTCTGATGCTCATCTCGCTATCATCCTTCTCTGTGGAGGCAGGAGTGGCTGAGGCAGATTCGGCCTATGCGGCAGGAAGATATGAGGATGCGATGGTGCTGTATTCGGAAGTGGCCGAAAGAGAAGGAGTCTCTCCCGAACTCCTCTTTAATCTGGGTAACGCCGCAAGCCGAGCCGGCGATTACGGAAAGGCAGTCATTGCTTATGCCCGGGCCAGGAGGCTTGATCCTTCTGACAGGACTATCGCTGAGAATCTTGCCTACGTCCGGAATAAAGTGGAGGATGCAAACAGAGCTGAACTTAAGGGAAAGCGTGCAAGCGTCTCACCGGAGGATGTTTCGTTTTTCCGAAGCGTGTATAACGTTATAGCGACCAATCGTTCAAGCAATGTCTGGGCAGGATGGGCGGCAGCCTGTTTCATTGTGGGCTTGGCATGTGCTGCAATCTATATTTTTTTACCGGGTGTGACCCTAAGGAAGATAGGTTTCTTCGGAGGTATAGGTTTTGTAGGCATCTCTATCGTTCTTCTCTGCTTTTCCTATATGGCCGCCTCCCATGTGGAATCGGAAGCAGAAGCCGTTCTGACCGATTACAAGACACCGCTGTTAAGCCGACCTGATGAGGGGGCCAAGAAATCTACCGCCCCTCTGACCCGAGGGACAATGCTTGAGGTAATTGAGACTGACACAGACAACGACGGAAATCCTGAATGGGTGCATGTGCGTCTCAATTCGGATTATTCCGGATGGCTTAAGGCATCTCAAGTGGAAATAATCTGAGGCAATGTGTAGAAAACAATAAAAATGGATTTTTATCATAATTAGTTGATATATAAGTCTTTGGGTTTAAAATTAGCAAGCTCGGCAGATAATATGTTAAAAAACATATAAAAATATCTTGCTGAATGTTTGCCGGATGCGGAATTTATTGCTAAATTAGCATTCTAAATCGATGGACTTTGAAATCGTTTAACCTCAAAATACAGATATTATGAGCAAGACAATCACTTTCAACGAGCTCCGCAGACTCAAAGACAGTCTGCCCGACGGCTCCACTCACCGCATCGCTGACGAGCTTCACCTCACTGTTCAGACTGTACGCAACTATTTCGGTGGCGTCAACTATCAGTTCGGCAAGAATGTCGGCATGCACATTGAGCCGGGTCCCGACGGCGGTCTTGTGGTGCTTGATGACACCACTATCTATGACATGGCTGTCAAGATCCTCGAGGAGCAGAACAAGGGCGCCGAAGCCTGATGAGCTCCATGCCCGGTCTTTCCGGGATTATTTCTCTCTAAAATTCTGTTGAAAGGATTCATTCTCATTCTTATTTCTTCCCTTTCATGTCTGGTTCCGGTCTGATGACCCTCGTGGTCCATACTCCGCGTCGTGCAGCGGAATTGAAAAAACTGCTCGCTGAGCATTCTGTGCCGGCTGAGCTGGTGCCTTTCTCCGTGCCCGGAATTGATATGCCGGAATGCATGGAAGTGAGAATCAATCCGATAGCATTGCCCGTCGCTCTCAAAATCCTTGAGAGCGGCGGTGCCTATTCTTCCGTGAAGGCGGCTCTTGAACTTTCGGGAGCTTCCGGCACTGTGCTCATCCCCGTGGATTTCTCGCCGCGCTCGGAAATTGCCTGCAAGGTTGGCTTCGCTCTCGCCGATCGCCTCGGTATGCGTCCGCTCCTGCTTCATGCCTTCGCCTCGCCTGCCGTCATCCCTTCTCAGGAAGCCGACCTCCTTTTCTCTCCCGAAGATGTGGCTCTCGCTGAGGAGGAGACTGCCAGGGAAAATGTGGAGACCCAGCATATGCAGGCTAAGATGCTCCGCCATTTTGAGACGTCAGTAAAGAAGAAGCAAGCCGACGGTGTGCTGCCTGATGTGGAGTTTTCCTCTTCACTCGTGCAAGGTCTCCCGGAGGAAGTCATCACGGAATATTGCCGTAAGGAGTCGCCGGCTGTGGTGGTCATGTCTACCCGCCATGCCCGTCGTAAGGCCGCCGAACTTGTCGGCAGCGTGACGGCCGAAGTGCTCGACTCCTGCCGTGTGCCAATATTCGCTGTCCCCGAAGATTATGAGTTCGTGGCCATTCCTGAGATTCGCAACCTCATATTCTTCTGCAACCTTGACCGACAGGATATTATTTCCATCGAGTCACTGATGACTCTTTTCAGCTATCCGGAAGTTAATATTACCCTTGTCCCCGTAAGTGATGCCTCACCTTCCGCTCTCGTTGAGCGCCTATCCTCTCTCTGCCGCTATCTCTCCGACGCTTACCCTTCCGCCTCTTTTTCCAGAATGATTTTCCCGCGTAAGACGCTGCGCGAGGATCTCCAATCTTTCATCACTACTAACGAAATCCAGCTGCTGATTGTCCCTAATAAGAAAACCAACGTATTCAGGAGGCTTTTCAAACCGGGTATTGCCCATCGTCTCCTTCTTGAGGGCGATATGCCCGTGCTCGCACTTCCGGTGTGAACCGGACACTACGATATATATCGTTTTTCTTCTATTTTTCTGAGCTAAATCTCTATGTACTATCCGGAGGATTTTGAATCTAAGATTGGCTTTGATTCTGTCAAGGCCGCCATTACTTCACGTTGCATAAGCCGGATGGGGCGCGATCAGGTCGCCGCCATCTCTTTCATGACCGATTTTGGAAAGGTACGTGATGCACTTCAAGCCGTCGACGAACTCAAGGGACTGCTTGAAAGCGAGGCGGATATACCGCTCGGTTCGCTTCATGACGTTGTGCCCTGGCTCGCAGAGATCAGGGCTCGTGACGCCTATATGTCGGCTGAAAGGTTGTATAAACTGAATTCCGTACTCCTCTCTATGGCCGAAGTCAGGTCTTTTTTCTTTCCGGCATCAAAAGCTACTGATGAGGAGGGTGGGGAAGAGGCAATACGCTTTCCGCAGCTTCGCAATGTGCTGGCTCCGCTCGGTGTATTTCCGGAAATATCGAAGGAAATCACCCGTTGTGTGGATAAATTTGGTGAGGTGAAGGATTCAGCATCGGAACGTCTGTCCGAAATCCGCAGTCAGTTGCGTGCCGCCCAAGGATCCATATCGCGTGCAATGAGAAGGGTGATGGACCGTGCTGTGGCTGCCGGCATAGTGGAACGCGACGCATCACCTTCTATCCGCGACGGACGAATGGTAATCCCGGTCTCTTCTATGATGAAACGTAGACTCGACGGCATAGTACATGATGAGAGTGCCACGGGAAAGACTGTCTTTATCGAACCTGCTGAAGTAGTGGAGGCGGGCAATCGTCTCCGCGAACTCCAGATGGAAGAGCATCGCGAGATTATTGCCGTACTTCGCGGTGTGGCGGATTTTATTCGTCCTTCAATCGATGATATAGTGGAGGGTGTGAATCTCCTCGGACTTCTTGACTTTATTCGAGCCAAAGCTCTCTTTGCCATCGAGACGGGCGCGCAGATGCCTGTGCTGGAGAAGAAACCGGAGATTGACTGGTATCATGCGCTGCATCCTGTACTCATGTTGTCGCTCAGGCAACAGGGTAGGGAGGCTGTGCCGCTGAATTTGCGTCTTGGCGGCCAGACCCGCATTCTGGTTATTTCAGGACCGAACGCAGGTGGAAAATCGGTGTGCCTCAAGACTGTGGCTATCGTACAGTACATGATGCAATGCGGAATCCTACCGACTCTTTATTCCAATTCCCATATGGGGATATTCAGAAATCTCCTCATTGATATAGGCGATGAACAGAGTATTGAGAACGATCTCTCCACATATTCCTCACACCTGCGCAATATGAAGTTCTTCCTCTCTCATTCTGACCCACGAACGCTTTTTCTTGCCGACGAGATGGGATCGGGCACCGAACCTCAGATAGGCGGAGCCCTTGCCCAGGCAATACTCGCCTCTTTAGGTAAGGAAGGAGCCTTCGGAATTGTCACTACACATTATCAGAACCTTAAGACTTTCGCTGAGGAGACACCGGGCTTCGTCAATGGCGCGATGCTTTATGACCGTCAGCACCTGCGTCCTACTTTCCAGCTCTCTGTCGGAAATCCGGGCAGTTCGTTCGCTCTTGAGATAGCACGTAATATAGGTTTGCCGCTTGATGTGGTGGAGGATGCCAAGAAGATTGTAGGCAGCGATTATGTCAATATGGAGAAGTATCTCCTCGACATCGCCCGCGACCGTCGCTATTGGGCCAACAAACGCCAGAATATCAAGGAGAAGGAGCATCGTCTGGATGCCCTTCTCGACAGTTATGAGGATTCAGCATCCGACCTCAAGAGCAGACGCGCTGCTATCCTACGTGAAGCCCGGGAGGAGGCGAAGGAGATTCTTGCCGGTGCGAATGCCACAATCGAGCGTACCATACATGAGATTCGAAAGGCGGAGGCTGAGAAGCAACGCACAATCCAGCTACGCAAGGAATTGCAGGATTATAAGGAAGGGTTGGAAAAGGAAACAGACGATTCCAAAGCTTCGGTAGATGGAATATCTATCCCGTCTAAACTAAAGAGAAAGCAACGACAGAAGTCTGCGGCGCCTGCTCCCTCTCCAAAACAGGAAAGAGGATTTGAGGTTGGCGATTACGTTAAGATGCAGGATGGAGCAGTGGCGGGAAAAATTCTATCCATAGAAGGAAAGAAAGCTGAAGTGGCTTTCGGAGCCTTGCGAACAAGTGTGGAGCTCTCTCGCCTTAAGCATTCCTCTGCTCCCAAACCTTCAGCCATCACGCAGGCTTCAAGTGTCTCGAGGTCCACAGCTGAGGAGTCGCGATCCCGACAGCTTAAGTTCTCCACTGAGATCGATGTACGTGGAATGCGGGCCGATGAAGCCCTGCAGGCTGTCACGTATTTCATCGACGATGCAATCCAGTTTCAGGCAGGACGCGTACGCATACTTCATGGCACAGGACATGGAATACTTCGTGATCTTATCCGTAAATTGCTGAAGGCTAATCCGGCCGTCGTCTCTGCTGTTGACGAAGATGTCCGCTTCGGGGGCGCTGGAATCACTGTCGTTGAACTTGATTAAGTCTGCTTGTTTCTCATGATAGGCCTGCTTATTGATGCTTGCTTATCTGTATCGTTTTAAAAAGTTTCTTACGGTAAAAAGATTTAGGTAAAGTGGTTTTCTCTGATCTCTTTTTTCTTTTTGTCTTTCTCCCCGCTTTTATTCTGCTCTATCTCGGAGCGTCATGGATCGACCGCAAGGTTGGACAGCGACGTGAAGATATTTCTTTCTTCTGCCGCAACATTGTGCTTGTTCTCTTTTCCCTGCTTTTCTATAGCTGGGGCGAGCCGGTATATGTCTTCCTGATGATAGTTACGGTCCTGATCAACTATCTCTCGGGTCTCGTAATCTCGCGTTCACGGCGTTTCCGGAAAGGTGCACTCGTGGTGGGTATCATTTGCAATCTTGCCATCCTCGGTTCATTCAAGTATCTTGGATTCTTCGCAAAAATTCTCTCCGATATCGGAATACCGGTTGATATACCTCAAATCGGACTCCCGATCGGCATCAGTTTCTACATATTCCAGTCTCTTTCTTATCTTGTGGATGTCTACCGTGAGGATTCTCCGGCACAGCGGCGATATGCCGACCTGCTGCTCTATATCTCCATGTTCCCTCAGTTGATAGCCGGTCCTATCGTGCGATATGGCACAGTGGCTGAGGAAATCAACAATCGCAGGGTCTCGATGCGCGACATCTCCGATGGTGCTTTCCGCTTCCTTATAGGACTTGGAAAAAAAGTGATTCTTGCAAATCAGTTTTCTGAGATTGTCTCCCAATTTCTCGGAGGAGATCTCCCTTCGCTCCATTCTCTCTCCACTGCCGGCGCATGGGTCGGTATCCTTGCCTTCTCCCTGCAGATTTATTTTGATTTCTCCGGATATTCCGATATGGCTATAGGCATAGGCCGATGTCTGGGATTTCATTTCAATGAAAATTTCAACCATCCCTACGTCAGCCGCACGGCAAGTGAGTTCTGGCGCCGTTGGCATATGACTCTCGGTTCCTTTTTCCGGGATTATGTCTATATCCCTCTTGGAGGCAACCGTGCCCATCAGTGGCTCAATATCCTCGTGGTCTGGATGCTCACAGGTCTCTGGCATGGTGCCTCCTGGAATTTTGTCATCTGGGGACTTTACTTCGGCTTTATTGTGGCTGTCGAGAAATTTACAGTGGTTCGCTGGCAGAAGTATATCCCGCGGCCGATACTCCATCTCTATTGCATCCTTATAGTTGTCATCAGCTGGGGAATCTTCTATTTCGAAGACCCGGATTCACTTCTGGTCTTTTTCAAGAACCTCTTTGCTCTCGGCGACTCGGCTCTCTATGACTTTAAGGTGGAAAGTGCCATATTCGATAATTTCTGGCTTTGGATCACGGGTCTGCTCTTCTGTATGCCCGTCAGAAGTTTTGTCACTGATTTCTCTCGTCATCTGCGCCCGGAAAAACATTCCGCAGTCGCAGTTGCCTTCACCATTACAAAGGTGGCAGTAGGGGTTGCGTTGCTCCTCCTTTCTGTTACACTCCTTATCGGTGCCACCAACAATGCTTTCCTTTATACCCGTTTCTGATTTATACGCATTTCCTGATTCTTCCCTCTCTCCCTCGCTCCTGACTTCTCGCTCACATCGCTGATTTTTTGAAAAATATGAATCGCAAGCACGATATTCTCTTTATAACTCTTCTCTCGCTCGTCTTCATAACACTTGCCGTGGTGTTCTGCTTCTTCCCGCGTAGCGTCTTTTCTGAACTCGAACGCCGTGAGCTGAAGAGGTTCCCTCATTTTTCTGTCGAGAAACTCAAGGATGGGTCTTTCACGGCTGAAGTCTCGGAATGGTTCTCCGACACCGAACCTTACCGCGACCGTTTCATGGCGGCCAATATGGAGGTAAAACGTCTGCTTGCCCTCCAGCGTGAGGGGGAGGACGTGGTGACTTTCCATGCCTCTGGAAACTCAGGTGCTGACGCCGTGCCTGCTCCCGATCTCTCCGGCGATCGGAATATTGACGCTGTGGAGGGTGTGGGTGCTGAGGAAAACGGCAAACTCTCCAACGCGGGCATCATCATTGCTGGCAGCGGTCCCACTGCCCGGGCCCTCATGATTTTCGGAGGGTCGGGGAAGGGTCACAGTGCCTATGCAGAAACCCTTAATCAGTATCGCAGGTCCCTACCCTCCGATGTAAGGGTTTACGCCATGGTAATCCCTACATCCATCGAGTTCTATTGCCCCGATAAGGTGAAGAGCCACACTAACTCTCAACTCGCTACAATCAAGAATATTTATTCCCAGCTCGACCCTGCTGTGACAGCCGTGGATGTATATACTCCCCTTGGCCATCATGCCTCCGAACCTGTCTATCTGCGCACCGACCATCATTGGGCTCCACTCGGTGCATATTACGCCGCTGAACAGTTTGCCAAGACTGCCGGTGTGCCCTTTGCTCCTCTCTCTTCCTATAATAAAAGGATAATCAAGGATTTTGTCGGAACTATGTATGGCTATTCCAAGGATATTGCCATTAAGAACGCCCCGGAGGATTTTGTCTATTACACTCCTAAGGATTCATCCTATGTGGCGACAGTGATCGACTTTGAACTCAACAAGGATTTCCGCATTGTGAAGGAGTATCCTGCACGCAAGAGTCCTTTCTTCTATCGTTTCAAGCATGGGAGCGGAATGGCTTACAGCACTTTCATGGGTGGCGACAGAAAGATTATGACCGTAAAGACAAATGTACGCAACGGCCGACGCCTCCTTATTATAAAGGATAGTTTCGGCAATGCGCTCCCGGGCTACTTCTTCTCAAGCTTTGGTGAAGTGCATGTTGTCGACTTCCGTTATTTCAACCGCGATCTGCGCCGTTACATAGCCGATAATAAAATAACCGACATAGTAATCGCCCTCAATATCTTTAATGCCTACAGCTCTTCGGTAGCTAAGAAGATATCTGCATTACTCACTAATTCCGCATCCAGTTCACCCTCGCATTCGGATTCAGCCTCATCTAAGATGGAAGATAACCATGCTTCTAACTCCTCTTCTTCATCGGCATCTACAAATTCGAGCCAAAATGTGGAGAAAAACTCAGATAAAAAATCATCTGACGCTTCCAAAGAAAAGGATGGTGATAAGAAATCCGACAAAAAGTCTGACAAGAAACCGGAAAAATCCCCTGAAAAGAAGCCTGAAAAAGTTCCTGAAGAGGAACCCACCCCCGAATCTTCCACCCCCGAACCCAAATTTCAGCATAAAGATCCCCAGTAGGGACGCGATTCTTCGCGTCCGCCAATAAATCCCTCCGCCAATAAGTCACTCCGGCAATAAATCCCCTCCTCCCAAAACTCCTCTCCGCAAAAAAACTCCGCCTAAAAATGACATGACCCCCGAAAAATCCCAACATATTCCCATTCCGTCCAAAAAAATTCCTGTCACAATCCCCAGATAATCCCCATATCCGTCCCATTTCTACCCCTCTATTCACAATTGATTACATATTTTAACATTTATTTATTTCGTTGACAATCATCCA